>DATIJP010000027.1:0-1796 GCA_035478495.1 Rhabdochlamydiaceae bacterium | reverse complement strand
TTCAATGACATGATGGTCTTTCTTTGTATTTTGGTTTAGGTCAGATGAAACCTAGAGTACCAGAAAGACCATTGGTCTTTAAATTTTTTTCAGTTTCTCGGTAAAATTCAGCCCATAATCCTATTTTTGCAAGTCCCTCTAAAGGGGCTTTTAAGCAAGAAAAGTGCAAGCCTTATTGTCGTTCGAGGACGACGAAGGATTGGCAAAAGTAGGCTGCTTTCAGAGTTTGGGAAAGAAATGAAAAGCTTTTTCTTTTCAGGGATGCCTCCCATTAAAAAAACGAATGCTCGTCTGCAAAGGGAAGAATTTGCGGGGCAAATGGAACGAATGGGGTTGCCTGGAGCTAAATCTGACGACTGGAGTAACCTTTTTTGGTCTTTATCAAAACATACCCAAAAGGGTCGGATTCTTGTTGTTTTTGATGAAATATCATGGATGGGGGGAAAAGATCCTGCGTTTCTAGGAAAGTTAAAAACTGCTTGGGATATGTATTTTAGCAAAAATTCCAATTTGATTATGGCTCTATGTGGATCCATCTCTTCTTGGATTGAAGAAAATATTCTCAGCAGTACTGGATTTGTTGGAAGAATCACCATAGATCTTGTCTTAGAAGAGCTTCCCTTGAATGTTTGCAATGCTTTTTGGCAACCTAAAGAAAAATTCATTTCTGCCTATGAGAAATTTAAACTTTTGTCAATCACCGGTGGTGTGCCACGCTACCTTGAAGAAATTACTCCTGAGTTGCCCGCAGAAAAAAACATTCAAAATCTTTGTTTTACTCGTGGGGGGCTGCTTGTTCGAGAATTTGATGAGATTTTTTCCGACCTGTTTTCACGCCGTAGCACAAGTTATAAAGAAATAGTCATGTGTCTTGCGGAAGGACCTAGGGAGCTTTTGGAAATCTGTAAAGAACTTAAGCAGACCCGTGGGGGATTGCGTAGTAAATATCTTGATGATTTAGTCAAAGCTGGCTTTATTCAAAGAGATTTTTCTTGGTACTTACAGGATGGGAAGGAGACTAAAATCAGCCGCTTTCGCTTAAGCGATAATTATCTTCGGTTTTATTTGAAATATATCTCTCGAAATCGCTCGAAAATTCAAAAAGGAGATTTTACTTCCTCTGTATTGATAAATTTTCCTGGTTGGGAGGGCATCATGGGGTTGCAGTTTGAAAATCTTGTCGTCCATAACCGAAAAACCGTTTTAAAGTTAATAGGAATATCGCCAGAAGAAGTAGTTATGGATGGTCCATTTTTTCAAAGATCAACAAAAAAGCTTGCTGGATGTCAAATCGATTATATGATTCAAACACGCTTTCATACTTTGTACATCTGCGAAATTAAATTTTCAAAGGATTCTATAGGAAAAAAAGTCATTGAAGAAATGCAAGAAAAAATAAAACGATTAAAATTACCTAAGCGCTTTTCTATTAGGCCCATTCTTATCCATGTAAATGGAGTAGAGAGCGCTCTGTTAGATGAAGGATATTTTGATAAGGTGATTGATTTTGGACAGTTTTTAGAGTGAAATCCTCTCCATATTTTTATCCCGAAACTGGCAAAAGCCATTTTGGGGATCAAAAATTTAGCTCAAAAATACATCCCCAAAGTGATATTTGCAGATTTGCGGATGTTTTTTTAGGGCGCAAAAATTTATCCGCAAATCGACTTTTTTCTATTTGGGGATGAATTTCCCATGGCAAAAGATTTTTAAGGTATACCCGAAGTGATTCAAAAGTGGGCCTTTGGGCGGGATTGAAAGCTGCCGAAAATCGATTCTTGAATCATTTTGGGTAT
>DATIJP010000026.1:0-2333 GCA_035478495.1 Rhabdochlamydiaceae bacterium | reverse complement strand
GAACAAGTAAATAGTGGATTGTTCATCAGGCTGGCTGTAGCTTTAGAAAGAAAAGGATTTCAACCCAAAATTCCTAATCTGCAAAACAATAAGTGATCCCTGAGTTCAAGCTTTTATTTTAACTTCGATATAAAAATCTCTATCTTATAATTATCAATTAAATATACAATAGACGGCCACATTTTTAATACCTAAGGAGTAATTATGTCTTCAATAGATCGAATAAAATTTGAAATTGCATTTGACGGAAGTTCTCAATTTTTTGGGCAAAAAGATACTAATGTTTGTGCAATTGATCTTGTCGGCACTAAATCTGAGATTTCGGCTGAATCAGATAGATCAAGAGGAGATTCTAGTTTGAAAGCAGGACGCCTAAAATGGTGTACTCCTAATAATAACGATTTAGATCAGATTGCTTTAACCCCAAAAGTTGCAAAAGCGATCCAACTTACAGCAAGGGTATTTGAATCGTATAATAATCCATGGAAAATGATAAAAGGACTTGATGGTGTTACTAGACCTGAACAAAGGGTAAGGCGCTACGATATCCCCATTACTATTGAAGATCACCCAGAATTTGAAACTGGAAAGTGTTATCTTATCAAAGTACAAAAAGTTCAAGAACATCGTTTAAAAGCAACATTTACCAAGATTGATGAACAACCTACTAAAACACCTAAAGATGAAAATGAAGAAAAAAAGAATAAAGCAGAAGTTCAAAGACGCATGAGAAAAATGGGTGAGGAATTGATTAAAGAAGGAATAAAAAATCTTCAATTAGCTTCAAGAGGAGGAGCTCCTGTTTTTAATTCTTCTTCCACTCCCGCAGACGTATTTGCACATGTAGCGCAAGGGACTATTCGCGCAGCTCAGCAAATGAATCCAGAAATTAGAGTACCAGATACCAAGCCTTCAGAAAGCGCTGCAGATTTGGATTGCTTAAGTCAACCTGAGTTACAATCGCGTTTTGAAGAAGTCTACATAAAGGACAAGCAGTTTGAAAGACAACGTCTGCAAGCAGCGCGTGCGGGCGATATTAGAGAATTTAATAGAATTACTGCAGCTGAACACGCAAATAATCAATTGCTCATCAACCTGACTACAGCTTTAGAAAAAAAAGGATTCAAAGCCGAAATTCCTCAATCTGCAATCGATGAATCTAGAGAAATTGATGCTGAGCGATCAAGGGCAATTAAAGAGGCATGCAAAGTGCAATAGTGCTCCAATGGTTTTAGAGCGATTCAAGGAAATGACGGTTGAACTGATAAAGTGTTGAGCTTTTAGATTCCCAAGTCCCTCTTTTAACAGTAAAGCCGACTGCCGCTATTGCACGACTTAAGCGCAAAAGTGGCATGAGCGGCTTATAATTCGGGATTTTACGGATAGAAGCATACCCTTCTAGAAATGAGCTTTTAATATCTTCCCTTTTGGACCACTCCCCAAACTCCAAAGGACAAAAATCTTCCTCAGTAAATCCCCCTCGAGCAGACGACCAATCAATGATTCCCCTCACTCTGCCATTTTGAACAATCACATTTCCAGGCCGAAAATCACGATGTATGATTCGCGGGCCATCCACTGATTGAATTAGGTCGATCTCCTTGTCAAAGTGCCGTCTGCATTTTTCAAGTAACTTTTTCGGCAAATGATCTCTACATTCTTCAATCCCCTCTTCAAATTTCTCTGTAAAAGGAATTCGTGGGTCATCACTAAGATGTGATGGACCTATCAAATCACCATAGCCTTGCACCTGTTCTGAATGTATCTTGGCAAGCAAAGATCCTAATTCAAAAGCTAACCCATAAGTGAGATCTTCCATTTTCAACAAATGGCCAGGAAGATATTCCATCAAAATAGCACCATCAACTGAATCACCCGGTTCAACCAGCTGAATGATGCGTGGAACGGGAAGTTTGCCGGCCAGCCGATGTAAAAAATAAACCTCTCTTAAGTAATCTCCTTTTCTCGAGCAAACTTTTAAAATCATATCAGGATGGTTGGCCTGCGAGATTTTAAACACCACAGCCACCATCGCATCTTCATGATCGATATAGGAAAAGATCGAGTTGGGAAGATTCAGTTTTTGCTGATATTTATGAATTAGATCAATCATTGGAATAGTTCTAAACGACCCCCAACATAAAAAGCAAGACTCGACAAATAAAACTAAAATCTAAGAAAGTGAGTTTGATGTGAAACTATGCCAAAAATGCGCGCGATTCAAGTTCCAGGGCCTAATCAGCCTTTTCAACTGGTTCAAAAAGAGATCCCAACTCCAAAACGCGGGACTGTACGCGTGAAAGTCGGCGCTTGTGGGATTTGCCATAGCGACT
>DATIJP010000025.1:0-7017 GCA_035478495.1 Rhabdochlamydiaceae bacterium | reverse complement strand
GGTCCTGCGGAAGCTCTCTTTCCCCATTGAAGTTTCTTAAAAGGGGACAATTTTTTAAAACTAAGTCACTTCAAATTTGATAATAGTTGCTTGCGGAATATCTCTTTAGCACTCACTCGCCTTACGTGAGGGAATTTCTTGATATTCTCGCTGTGCTGCTCTAATGAAATGGAAGCATAATGCGGCACTTCATCGACTAATGGATCAAAAAAAGGGTCGACCTTTTGGTAGGCATATTTTCGTACAAAGTCATTTCCTTGAAATTCTCTTGAATATTCTTCTTCGATCAGTGCTTTCCAGTCTCTTTCCCAATGGTGCGCCCAAGCAGTGACCTTTTTTAACAGTTCCTCTCTTGTCCTTACCCAACTATAGTGATGGACCATTGGCCTTCCATCCAACCCTGGAAACAATCTCTCTTTCTTTCCTTGTATCCGCAAAAATAGGCCCATTCTTTCATCTTCATTGAGAATCAGCTCGGATGTTAAGGCTTCTTTTTTTACAAGAAGCGGTCCGTCCGGATAAGTGGTCGCTTGAAAAGAGGCCTCTCTAAAATACCAATAAGTGGAAAAACGCAGGGCGGAATAAGAGGTTAAATCGAAATTTTTTAACCATTCTGTAAATTTCTTTTGATCGACAACTTCGTCTACATCGCAAAAAAGCACACTATCAATGCACTCTTTCAAAAAATAGAACGCAACAAGACGGCTGCTATTATGCCACTGCGGACCCCACTCTGGACTTTCGGGCAACAGATGCTTAAAAGTTCCATAAAGTTGCTCGGGATCATAAGCAAATTCAATAAAATCAACATGCGGGTAGTCCCGATAAATTTTTTCAATAAGTGCTAAATTTTCCAATTCTCCATTAAAAAAATGGTCGCAAATGGGGACAATGACTTGATCTGAAAAAGAAGAAACAGCTTCGATGGATTTTTTAAAAAAGCGAAAGTCATGTGTGCAGAAATTGACGATGGTCGCTAACTTCATTGGTAGAGAAGGTAGGGTTTGCGTTTTTCCAAAAAAGCTTCTCTTTCCGCTGCTTCAAAATGGATCATCTTCCAAGCCACATATTTTTCATTGAAGAGAAAATGGAGCATCGCATCATTTCCATTGGCCTGACAAAACAGTTTTCTTTTGGACTCAGAGGCATTTTTGAGTTTTTCTTGAAATTCTTTAGGGTAAAGCGTTTTTATTATCCCGATAATAAGATATTGAACGGCAAGCGGCTTGTAATTTCTTGCATTTGTAATCACAATTTTAACACCATGGCAAGACTCGCCCTTATATCTCCCATAAAAGGGGCGAAAGTGATAGGGAACAAATTTAACGCCCGGAAGTTTCTGGCTATTTAGTTTTTCAGCAAACTCTTTTGCTTTAATCCAAGGGGCGCCGATCAATTTAAAAGGAAGCGTGTAGCCAATGCCAATATTGACAATCTCTAATTCGCCCAGCACCCCCGTTGAGGCGCAAAAAAATGGGGTATCGGGCTCAGGGACATGGGGACTTGGCGGAATCCATGCAATTCCAGTTTCTTTAAAGGTCATGGTGCGTTTCCAGCCATTCATAGGGATGACTTTTAAATCACATCCAATTTGATATTCTAAATTAAAGAAATTTGCCAGCTCGCCAAGAGTCATTCCGTGGCAATAGGGAACATTAACATAACCTAAAAATGAGCGCCATTTGTCCGCAAGCATGGGGCCATCTACAATGAGTCCGCCCATCGGATTTGGACGGTCAAGAATCACAAAAGAGATCTTTTTTTTAGCCGCCTCTTCGATTGCGTAAAACAGAGTAGATGCATAGGTGTAAGAGCGGCATCCAATTTCTTGGATATCAAACACTAGCACATCGATTCCGCTCAGCATTTTTTCGGTGGGCCTGCGCGTTTTTCCGTGAAGACTGTAAATGGGAACACCATCAGAATCTTTCAGATCCACAATTTCTTCGGCAGCATAAGAAAGCCCGTCAATTCCATGTTCGGGTGAGAAGAGTGCGACCAGAGAAAACGCCTTTGCTTCTTTGAAAATTTCAATTGTGGGTTTAAGATTTTTATCCACTCCTGTATGATTTGTAATTAAACCCACTTTTTTTCCTTTTAAATAGTGTAAATAGGGCTCTTCAAAAAGGCGATCGATACCTAGATCAATTTTCGGACTCGCAAATGCAAAAACAAAAAATAGGTGGGCAATAAAAAAGAAAAACAGGCAGGCTGCCCTTGTCGTTAAGAACTTATTAGGATATAGAATAAACATATGCTCGCATCAGTTTTCTTCTCAGCTTACTCACATGCAGATTTTTTTGGTAAACTCATCTTGGCGGGTTTATTTAGTCTTTCGATCCTTTGTTGGGTTGTACTCATTGCAAAAGTGAAACAGACTAAGAAGGTCAAAAAAATGTCTTCGTCTTTTGAAAAAGCTTTTCAACCTAACATAAGTCGCCTTCTAGCACTCTCAATAGAGGATATTGCCGGTGCAAATACAGAGCAGCCGTTTGGAAAGATTTTTCTTTCTTTGAAACAGAAGACGCTTGACCTATTGAACAAAAACCATTTTTTTGCCACGCAAGAAAAAAAAGAAATAGATAAATCAGAAGTTTATCTCTCGCAGACAGATCTTGAAATTATCGAGTCTCATGTGCTTACAACAATATCGAGTGAAAATAAAAATTTAGAGAAACATCTTTTTATTCTTTCCACCATAGTGACACTAGCGCCATTTATAGGATTGCTGGGCACGGTTTGGGGAATTCTGATCTCTTTTTCCGAAATGCAGTCTGGGGCTACTGTGAATTCTAGCAATGCTGTACTTGGCGGCCTTGCCACTGCACTTGTTTCCACTGTACTTGGACTTGTGATCGCAATCCCTGCCCTTGTTTCGTACAATTATTTAAAAAATAACCTCAAGCACTACTCCTCTGACATGGAAGATTTTCTCTATCGCCTTCTCTCTACAATTGAACTACAATACCGCAAACCTTTTTGAAGGGTTCATCTATGCGCGGAAAATCTAGAATTCCCCCAGGAGATTCCACTGCCGAAGAGGGCGGGATCATTAACTTAACTCCGCTGATTGATATTGTTTTTGTCGTCCTGATTATGTTTATCGTGGTGGCCCCTATGTTAGACGTAGACCGTGTTCAACTTGCCAGCTCTGCAATCCAGGAAAGTAAACAGCATCCTTCACTACAGCAGGAAAATGCACTGATGCTCTATGTGCATCCTGATAATACCATCTGGTTCCATTCAAAATTGGTGCAAAGCGACGAGCTACTCAAAATTCTTCAAACAGCAAAACGACAAAACCCACGCCTTTCGGTCAAATTATTTCATGATAAAAAAGCCCATTTTGGCACCTATCAGATGATTAAAAATATGGTTGAGATCGCTGGTTTTGAAGAATTAGATGTCATTCTACAACCAGGAACACCCTAAAGTATGCGCAAAACATTTACCTTTGTTTTTGCAATCCATATGATCGCTCTTCTCTACTTCATCATTAGTGCGGATATGCAAAAAGTAAAAAAACGATCACTCCAAGTCAGGACTATAGCCGCATCTCCGAACATACCACTAAAAAAACAAGCATCTACACCACAATCTAAGTCTAAAAATGTGTCACAAGGTCCTGCAAAGCAATCTGCTCCGAATAAAAACAGGCAACCTCAAAGACCATCTATCCAAAAAAAACAGATTGGAACGGAAAAGAAAAAAAGTGAACCTTCTGCAAAAAAAGAAGCTGTGTCGCATCTTTTACAAGAACTAGAAGAAACCATTGCGAAAATTGATCAGAAGCGAGATAAAGATAGTCCGTTAAAGCAAATTGAAGCTCCAAGCTGGATCAAACCATTAAAAATTGACGCCATAAAAGAAATCGGCGATGATGATATTCAGGTAGATTTCACTTATCAAGAATCTTTGATTAGATGTTTAAGGGAATCGCTGGACCTTCCCGAATTAGGAGAGGTTAAAATGGAAATCACGCTAAGTAAGGATGGAAGTGTGTTAAAACTGCGGGTCTTAGCAACTGAAAGTGAAAAAAACAGGAGCTATTTAGAAAAAAACCTCCAAGTTATAAAATTTCCTCCTTTCGATGTGAATGAAGACAGCAGAAAAACCTTTGTTTTGACCTTTTGCAACGAAGTATGAAGACAATAATATTTGTTCTTATTCTCTTTATTTCTAATGTCATGCGCCTTGATGCGGAAGAAAATGAGATCCGCATTCACTTGCATACGCAAGAAGCCTTATCCCCTCTATACCTCGGCAAAATTCAATCTGACGGCGGGACTTTAAGCGCTGATTATTTAAAAAAACTTTTTGAGGTCCTTCAGTTTGA
The DNA here is from genome assembly GCA_035478495.1 of Rhabdochlamydiaceae bacterium. GTDB lineage: Bacteria > Chlamydiota > Chlamydiia > Chlamydiales > Rhabdochlamydiaceae > DATIJP01. The sequence continues at coordinate 2,681 of DATIJP010000025.1, read as the reverse complement.
CCTTAATCACAATGGATTTACAAAGGTTTCACTAGTAAAAGACGATCTGGAAAAAGCTTTGGAAGAAAAAAATCCGCAACTCGTTTTTAAACATGACTTTTGGGAAAAAAGTAGAATGGCTTTTGTTGTGAAGCCCTATCTAGTCCAAAAACAATTTAATTGTTACGTTTACTGCGCGAAAAAAGGCTCTCTTAAGCAATATAAGGAGATACCTCTCACTGGTGATTTGAATCAAGACAGGAGGCAAATCCACCGCCTTTCTGATTCCATTCAAAAAGAATTATTTAATGTCATGGGTGTTGCTAATTCCCGCATCTTATTTTCAAAACAAAAAAGCAAATCCCCAAATGAAAAAAACAGCTGGCAATCTGAAATTTGGGAGTGCGATTTTGATGGGGCTAATGAAAAACAGGTGACTCATGAGGGGAGCTATTCCATTACCCCCGTGATGCTTCCCCCGCATCCCTATTTTGGAAAAGATCGCTTTATGTATGTTTCTTATAAGATTGGCCAGCCCAAAATCTATCAAAGTTCATTAAAAGAACAGACTGGAAAGCGCATTATTGATCTGAGGGGGAATCAGCTGCTGCCCGCCATTTCTCCAAAACGAGATAAAATCGCATTTATCTGCGATGCATCGGGAAGGGCCGATCTTTTTATCCAGCAGATCAATGCCGAAGGCCATCTCATGGAAAAACCTGCCCAACTCTATTCTTTTCCAAAAGCAACACAAGCATCGCCGACTTTTAGCCCTGATGGCTCAAAAATTGCTTTTGTTTCTGATAAAGATGGCTCGCCACGCATCTACCTCATTCCCTCTACTATTGGAATGAGTCGCGCAGAGCCGATCATGATCACGAAACAAAATCGAGAAAATATCTGTCCCGCTTGGTCGCCTGATGGAACTAAATTGGCTTTCAGTGCTAAAACAAAAGATATACGGCAACTATGGATTTATGATTTTGGAACCAAGGAAGAAACACAATTGACTTTTGGTCCAGGAAATAAAGAAAATCCCTGCTGGGCGCCCGATAGTTTGCATATTGTATTTAATTCGACAGATCCTAATTCTTCTGAGCTGTATATTGTTAATTTAAATCAGCCTGAAGCTGTAAAAATCACACGAGGGCCAGGAAAAAAACATTACCCAGCTTGGGGAATACGTTAAAGAGGAATTAAAACTATGAAAAAATGGATGCTATTTTCTTGCGCGCTGGCAACGCTCATCTTTACCAGCTGCAATCGAAATCAAGGAGGATTTTACTCTACACATTCTAAAATGAATCCCTTGTGGGGAGATAATCCTGACGCTGCACTTGCTAGCGAAGGATTATATGGACCTCAGGATGAAGATTTTATTCCCCTCAAAGATGAAGATTTGCAAACCCAGTTTGCTGAACTTGCAATCGCACAGCCGAGAGATATTCCTGGCGAACCTGGCAGCGGGATTCCTACTTTAGATAAATTTCGCGAAGCGATCGCTGATTTAGCTAAAATTTTCCAAAATGTCTATTTTAATACAGATGATCACATGCTCAGGAAGGCCGAATATTTCAAAATTATCGATTGCATCTCTTCCTATTTAAAAGATCATCCAAAAGTCTATGTTTCAGTTGAAGGTCATTGCGATGAAAGAGCTTCAGAGGCCTACAATCTCGCTCTAGGAACTAGACGATCTAATTATATCCGTACACTGATCGCACAAAAAGGAATAGACCCAAATCGTATCCATACAATTTCATTTGGCAAAGAAAAACCAGTAGATGAAGGGCATTCTCAGTCAGCTTGGGCAAAAAACCGCCGCGCAGAATTTAGAATTTATGAAAAAGATTAATATTGTTTGTTGCTTTCTTTTAATTCTTTCCAGTTGTACTCCCCAATTTATGTTGGGAATGAGAGATCAAAAAGAGACCGATTATATCATTGCTGAGTTGAAATCGGACATTGCTGATTTAAAGCAGCAAACAAACCACCATAACGTTGAATTTCAAATTTTGGATGAGAAACTTGAAAAAGTTTACGCATTGAAAGCAAATGATCTTAGCCATAAAATCAGCGAAATTTCTAGATTGGAACGAAAAGTAGCAGAACTAGAAAGAGTGATTGAAAAGACAAAAGACGAGTTAAGAGAAATTGCAGCTCATGCCAATCAAAGCAGCTCTTCATTCATGCAATATCGGGAAAAATTACTTGCCTGTGAAAGGCAGATTGCGCACCAAAGCGAGGTCTTAAATGAAGTCGGGAAATTAAAAGGAACCCTCACTTCTCTTTCAAAAGCGATGCAAGAGTCTCCACCATCTAAAACTTATAAGGTCAGATCTGGCGATTCTTTAGAAAAAATTGCGCGCGTCACAAATAGTTCTATTGAGCAGATCAAGAAAGTCAATAGCTTAAATAGTGATCACATCATGATCGGCCAAGAATTAAAAATTCCCAATGAAAAATAATCAGCTTCCCATCGGTATTTTTGATTCAGGACTGGGCGGGCTCACAGTCATGAAGGAGCTCATTAAAATTCTGCCCCATGAAAATATTCTTTATTTCGCCGACAATGCCCACCTTCCTTATGGTGAAAAAAGCAAAAGTTATCTCAAAGAGCGCTCTCTTGCCATTACCTCCTTTTTTGAAGAAAAGAGAGTTAAACTCATCGTCGTTGCCTGCCACACGGCTTCGGCAAATGC
>DATIJP010000024.1:0-1882 GCA_035478495.1 Rhabdochlamydiaceae bacterium | reverse complement strand
GAAATATGCAAGGAGGCTGCGCAGATTTTTTGTTCTGGAGCGAGCGACCATTGCCGAATGGCAAGGCGCGAGCGAAGACAAAAAAGATGCTGCAGAGCCGACGCAGCAGATTCTGCCAATTTAATTTTAAATCACTATATACGAATGTTGATACAATCCCCCCAAAAACACAAGAAAATCGGCTCAAAAGAATCCGAAAATCGACAGAAACGAAGTTTGTAGACAGTCTCTAAAAGGGAGAATTTATGCAAAACTCGTTACCTAGCCTTGCGCTTTTTGGCTTTGTGATAAACGCGCTTTCTTCTTATAATTCTCCCATATCTCTTACAAAGTCACAAATGATCGAATTAGAAAATATTATCCCTTCAAATCCGTTTGTAATTCCTGCCGAAGAAGTAAAGAAGATCATCCAGATAACAGATCTGCAAGTCGAAGAATTGCTTGTTCATCTTATTCCGATAGCCAAATCTTTTGCCCGTCCTCCTATTTCAAATTATCAAGTAGGAGAAGCGGCTCTTGGGGGAAGTGGAAATATTTATCTGGGAGTGAATATAGAGTTTTTAAATTTACCTTTGAATGCAGCAATCCATGGCGAACAATTTCTGATCACAAATGCAAGAAATTACGGCGAGACTGAAATTTTATTAATGGCTTTACCTGCTGCTCCTTGTGGTCATTGCAGACAATTTTTAAACGACGTCGATGAAAACGGGCAATTAAGGATTCTCATTCCCCATCTTTCTCCAAAATCTCTTTCCTCCTTATTACCGGACGCTTTTGGACCGAAAGATTTAGGGCTCAAGGCCTGTTTATTAGATCAGCCCAAAACTATTCCCTCTTTTTCAAATGAACCTTTACTTATAGAAAATGCGATAAGGGCCGCGTATTCTTCTTATGCGCCTTACAGTAGAGCAAAGTCGGGCATAGCAATTCAAACCTTCAGCGGAAAGATCTACACGGGGTCTTATTTAGAAAATGCAGCCTTTAACCCTAGCCTTTCTCCCCTACAAGCAGCCATTGTCAGTTTAGTCGCTGATTTAAGAAATTACGAAGAAATCAGCGAAGTGGTACTCGTGGAGCAGCGGGAGGCGACAATCAGTCAAGAAATGCCAACTCGAGCTTTATTACACTGCATAGCCCCAAACGCTCATTTTAGATTAGAAAAACGGGATTTTTAAAGCATCGATAGTAATACTTTTGATTGGAAGAAACTCAAAAAAAATTTAATGCTCTCTTGCCGATTCACGCCCATGTATGGGTTGATCTTATGCGAGTAAATCTGTTATAAACATAACATGGCAAAAAAACTAGTTTTTCCTGAAAACAAAATTCGATCTTTCTGCAAAAAACACCATATCATTTTGATGGCTTTATTTGGTTCAGCTGAAGCTATTCTCTCCTTTACTACAGGAAAGAAACGTTCTGACCTCGGTGATTACAAAATCTTTTAGAGGACTCCATGTATCAAATCTTTTTCCTACTTGGCATCATTCCTGTTTTCGGTACAGCAAATGTTCAGGAAAAGCCAAAAGAACAGTATCGCGTATATGATGACACAACCCCCCAGCATGTACGAGATTTTTACCGAGTGAATCATGCCTTTCAAACGGTTGATTTTGTATTGAGAAAAGAACAAGAATATCTTCCCTTGCGGCGTCAAAAAATGGGAATTTGGGATGCGATTCGCATTTTTGATACACTGGTAGATAAAAGCGATCCCGATTTAAGCCTTCCTCAAAGGTATCATTTATTTCAAACTGCAGAGGCATTGCGTAGAGACGGCCATCCACGATGGTTGATTCTCACGGGATTCATTCACGATCTTGGAAAACTTCTCACTGCATATGGAGAGCCTCAGTGGGCTGTTGTCGGAGACACATTT
>DATIJP010000023.1:0-5245 GCA_035478495.1 Rhabdochlamydiaceae bacterium | reverse complement strand
GGCGCAATGTTCGATTGCCCTGCTTCCCGCTGTCCAATTCAGCATAATAGGAATTTTTTTTGCGAGTAACGTGGCCAAAATAACTGCATAAGCAGCAGTTGCTGAAGGAAGCAAAACACCAATATTTTCACCGGGCATCTGTTTGATTTTTAAAGATAAAACTAAAATTGTACGCTTTAGTTTCTTGTAAGAGGAGACTCCAGACATGGCATCTGCACAAGCGATGAACTCGTCCATACGATCAGATGTCTTTAAGAAAACTTCTTGCAAAGTCTCTCCCTCTAAAAATGTAGGGGGCGGGCGGTTATTTTCTTTGGGCCAGGTGGTCTTCTTTTTCTTTGTTTCTACCGGTCTATCCATCTCTTTTTTATAGCCTGCAGCAGCTAAAATAAGATCACTGACTGTTTGCAGCTCTCCCGGTACAAGTCCTTCTATGTTATATTTTTCTTCCAAGAAAAGATAAAGCTGCGCCACATCTAAAGAATCCAATCCAAGATCATTGGAGAGGTTCATCGGCTTTTGAATTTTGTCCTCTGAGCGATGGGTAAGATGGGCAAGATGTGTGATCACTGCCTTTTCTATCTCTTGAGGCGCCTTGAAATTGTCTTTTTGTTTCTGATCATCCTTAGCTTCAATGTGAGGAAGCTCTTTTTTCCAAAAGTAATAAGGAACTAGCTTTAAGGGCTCCGGACCTTTCTGGTTATACCAATTTTCTAAGTATTGATTGAGCTCGGTACGGCTCGAATGATAAGGAAAATTTTCTGGAGCGGGGGCCATTTCAATTAGAATTTGCCGTCTTGGAGCAAAAAAGATCCCATTTTTTAAGATGATTTTCACCCCTTTCCAAAGCGTCATTCCAAAGTCAGGGCTGGTCCCTGTCAAAGCGCACGAGAACATACTTCCCCAAAAACCTGTGATGCGAATGAGCGCGATATTGGCATCAGGATCTTCTTGCAAGAGGTCGTGGACAAGAGAGGCGCCGCCAATTTTTTCTTCGGGAGTGCGCTTGAGTTTTCCTGAAGGATAGATAAGAAAATGATCCCCTGCTCTAAGACGCTGAATCAACTCTTTTTTCGTTTTTTCAAGCCGTTTTAATTTCCACTGGTTAGCAATCTCCATATTTGGAATCGGCAATGTCTCTACTAGGTCCATAAAAAAACGGATTCCCTTTTGCCTATAATAGTTATCGAGCGCAAGCGGACTGAGTCGAAAATGTCTCCATAACACCATCATTAAAATAATAGGATCCATCTCTGCTGCATGGCTGGGCAAAAACAGAATGCCGCCGGAATGTGGCCATTTTTTATTTACCAATTCTTCTCTACCCGTGATCTGCAAGCGATAACGCAGCGCGACGATCAGACGAATAAGCCAAAATAGAATGTAAAGGTACAAAGTACGAATCCAAGAAAATTTGACTTTATTGTCCATAAAAGATACTTGTAAAAATGAAACACTTCTTAGATTCAATTATGTATCAATTTCGCGATAAAAAAAATTGCAAAAAACGCTCGCATACCTTCCGCGCGCTGATTGAACGGACAGCGCAATTGATTCGTGATGAGGCGAAAAAAGATTATCCCCCTTATAGCCAGTTAAAAAATCTTGTGGCGCAAATAGCTAAATTACTTCGAAAAAGAGCGCGCAGGTCAAAAAAAAAGAAATTTCGTTGATTAAAAAATAATTTTTTAATAAAGATCGAAAAATAGCTTCAAAATCTTTTTTTGCAAAGGAGGCAAGAAATATATGGGTAATAAAATACCACCAAGAGGCCTAGGCAGACTTCCGGCGACGCACGGAGGAGCTCCGACGAAAAAAACAAAATTACCGAAAGAGCAACAGCAAGGTATCCATAAGACCGAAACAGTAACAACACCCATTTTTGCACGTCTACGTCTAGACAATGGTAAAAGAAGATCCATTAAAGCTCAAAAAGAACCACCGCATAAAGCAAAACCAGAGGTCAAAGACGCGAAAAGAATTTGGGCTGAAGAAAGAAGTACGGTAGCTAAAAACGCGAACCCTTAAAAAATTTTAAGGCTTTAAGAGCTCTTTGCGCCAGGATCAATTTAACGATTTCTCCCCCAATAAAAGGGAAAAATCCTAAAAATAGAAGCGAGCCCATGGGGACGAAATGGGAAAGATGCGCAAGGCCGCAGATGAAAATGATGAGGTTTCCAACGACCATGGCGGCAAATACTTTTCCCTCTGTTCGTTGTTTCATTTTTTCGCAAATGAGTCCTGTGACAAACGCTGCTAAGATGTACCCCAGAAGATATCCTCCCGTCGGTCCCACAAACCTTAAAAGTCCTACAGCCCCACCAGCAGCAAAAACAGGAAGTCCAGCAGCTCCTTGAAGGAGATAGGCAATGACAGCCAACGTCGCTCTTTGGCTTCCTAGAAGAACACTTAAGAGGAGAACAACTTGTGCTGCAATTGCAATGGGAACAGGTGTAAATGGCAATGGAAAAGAAAGAGGTGCGCAGAGAGAAATAATGATACTTGCTCCAATCACAGTGCAAGCATCTTTTAACAATCTATGACGCCGCTGTATAGGTAAGATTTCAGTTGTTAGTGTCTGGCCCATAAGTGGCTATCCAATCTATCATAATCTTGATTTTTTCAAAACATTTTCCCAATCAAAGCAAGGCGAGGCAAATTCTGGCTCAACGTGTGTGGCCCAACCTGGGATTGAAGAAATTAAAACAGCTCCTATTTCTTTTAATTTGCAAAATTTTTCATGGTCAGCGCTGATTTTTCGATCTTTAGAAAAGGCTCTATGAATCTCCTCATGTTTCAATAAAGTTTTAAATCGCATCGCATAGGTATTGGTTGTTGAAGGCGTGGTCCTCCAATGGCATGAATCCGTGTGATAGAGTTTAGACTCTAAATTTTCATAGAGGGGTAAAAAATATTTGTCACGGTGATCATATAAAGTGATATAGTCTATGCCTGGCAAAGAAAAGCCCTCTTGCATGATTTTGATCCAGCCTTCCTTGTGCAGATAATCGTCTTCTAAAAAATAGATAATGGTCTCATCATCAAATTTTTGTGCCGTCACATAGTCGATCATTTTTAAAAATGAGCCCGCTTCTGTCCCCTCTTTAATTTCAATGATGGGAAATTCTTTCTGCTCCAAAAGAAAATGGTCCTCATCTTGTTTGTAAAAACCATCTAAAAAAAAGGTCAAACCAGCCTTTCCTTCGATTGAATCCAGCAGATTTTGATGACATTTGCGACGATCGAAATGTTTATGGCGCCCCTTTTTATGACTTGCGGAAGAAAAGTAACAGTGCCTGACAAAAATCTGAATTTTTGGCTTAGAGAAAAAGTTTATCATTTTAACATATGAATAATGTGATCGCAGATGGAGCGTGCTTCTTTAAATGTAAGCTGTTGATGTGCTTCTTTAAGAGGAAGCCATTTTCCATCCCGGATCTCTTCTTCTTGTAATTTCAAATCTCCAGATACAACAGCGGGAAAATAGTGGACTGTCTTTAAGATTTTTTTCCCTTTAGAGCGAAAGAGATAACTTTCAATAAAAGGAGTCTCTTGTAAAAAGCGGACGATATCTAAATTTGTCTCTTCTTTTAATTCGCGTATGGCTGATGTTTTCGCATCTTCATCACCTTGTCTTTTTCCTTTTGGAAATCCCCAATGCCTGCCCTGTTTATGGAGAATTAAAAAGACCATCCATATCCCCTGCTCTTCTTTAAGAGGAACAATCCCAAATGATTCTTCTTTATGAATGTGCATAAGGACCAAAAAGAAGTGAAGAATTGTGTCCGCCAAAGCCAAAGGAATTACTCATCGCAGCGCGGATCACATGCGGCGTCGCGATAGTTGGAATATCAAGGCCTTCTAAAGCCTCTTCTGGTTGTTCAAGATTGATTGTAGGATGCACCATGCCAGTTAGAATTGCTTTTATAGTGGCAATGGCCTCAATTCCACCTGCAGCGCCTAAGCAGTGGCCGATCATCGATTTAGTCGCATTGATCTTAATGTTCTTAGCGTCCTCTTTAAAGATCGCCTTAATCGCATTGATCTCGCACAGATCGCCTGCTTGAGTAGAGGTCGCATGGGCATTAATGTAGTTGATTGCTTCTTTTGAAATGCCAGCATCTTTAATGGCATTTTCAATACATAGCGCAACACCTAGACCATCTTCTCTAGGATTTGTCATATGATGCGCATCGCAAGAGATTGCTCCGCCCAAATATTCTGCATAGATAGGAGCTCCTCTCTTCAGTGCATGTTCCAAACTCTCGAGAATAAGCACTCCTGCACCCTCTCCCATGACAAAACCATCTCTTTGTTTGTCCCAAGGACGAGAAGCTTTTTCTGGAGCATCATTTCTCTCTGAAAGAGCTTTAATAGCCACAAAGCCTGAAAGCCCAATCGTATTGATGGCCGATTCGCATCCTCCACAGATCATTAAATCAGCTGTGCCTTTACGGATATGCTCTGCCGCTGAATAAATAGAGAAATTGGCTGTTGCGCAAGCTGTAGAAATCGAATAACTGGGCCCCATAAAGCCAAGTTCGATCGCAAGAACAGCGCCGCCCATATTCGTAATGATGTAAGGAATAAAAAATGGCGTTAATCGCTGATAGCCTTTAGTAATGATCGTCTGAGTGCCCTCATAAAACACGGACATACCGCCCATGCCTGATCCGACAAGCACTCCGCAGCGCTGTTTATCCAGTGCTTGCAGTGCATCGCCGGTTAAGTTGGCGCTTTCTAAAGCTTTTTTTCCTGCGACCACAGTGTAGCGGATGAAGGGGTCCACACGTCTTGCCTGCTTTTTATCCAAATAGTCGCCAGTTTCAAAATTGCGGATGCAGCCAGCAATACGGGTCGGATAGTCTTGACAAGGAAATTCTTCAATTGATGTGATGCCACTTTTTCCTTCCAAAAGCTTCTGATAAAAAAGATCAATATCAGAGCCAAAGCAGGAGACAAGCCCCATCCCTGTAACTACAACACGTTTTTGTTTTTGACTCATAAACACCTAATCAATTGGCTGAAAGCATAGGCGAAAAGATAAAAAAATTCAATCAAGAAAATATTTTATTTTTGCATGAAAAATAAAAATTTATTTTGGCTTGAACCTATCCCAATATTCTTAATATTTGATTTTTGATGCATTTTTTAGTCAGATTTTGAGGCCGGTTCGCAGGACATACTTAAATTAAGTAGGCCAAGAACCGGGCTCGAAATCTGAAAAAAAAGGCGCGAAAAGCGA
>DATIJP010000022.1:0-2100 GCA_035478495.1 Rhabdochlamydiaceae bacterium | reverse complement strand
TGCCCATATCCAAGATATGTCGGGAAGAATCCAGGTCATGTTCAACCGCGATCATACAACTGTGACTGGCTTTAGCGGCACGCCTGAACTCTCGCCCATAAAATTCATCGAGAAAAAAATAGATTTAGGCGACATCATTGGAGTAGAAGGAACTCTTTTTCGAACACAAAAGGGCGAACTGACTCTCTTTGTTAAAAAATTCACACTTCTCTGCAAAGCGCTTCTTCCATTACCAGATAAACACTCCGGCCTTGCCGATAAAGGTGTCCGCTATAGAAAACGCTGGCTAGATCTGATTTCTAATCCTGAATCGACAAAACGTTTCCTCATGCGCTCGCAAATTGTTCAACTCACTAGAGCTTTTCTTGAAAAAGAAGGTTTTTTAGAAGTAGAAACACCCGTTTTGCAAAATGTCTATGGTGGCGCGCAGGCAAGACCTTTCATCACGAAACTGAATGCACTGGACCAAGAGATGTTTTTGCGCATCTCTTTGGAAATCCCACTTAAAAAACTGCTCGTGGGAGGATTAGACAAAGTCTTTGAAATCAGCAAAGTATTCCGCAATGAGGGCATAGACCGTACACATAACCCTGAATTTACGGAACTAGAAGCTTATGCAGCTTATTGGGACTATCATGACATGATGAAACTGATGGAAAATCTTTTTGAGACCATTGCAAAAACTCTTTTTGGGACCACAGTAATCTCTGTGGAAAAAGATGGGCAAAAAGTTGAGGTTGAGTTAAAAGCTCCATGGAAACGCATGACGATGAAAGAGAGCATCAAGACCTACGCACATATTGATGTAGATGCGTTAAATGATGAAGAAATGAAACAGACTCTGAAAGAAAAAACATCCTTGGATCCATTTGATATAAGTAAAGCCACTCGCGGCGCCATGATTGCCATGTTATTTGAAGAACTGGTAGAAGAGCACCTGATCCAGCCGCATCATATTACAGACCATCCAATCGAGACTACGCCTCTTTGCAAACCCCATCGTAATCTAAAACTTAGAGAAGAAGGCATTGTCGAGCGCTTTGAATCCTTTATTTTAGGTGGCGAATATGCCAATTCCTATACAGAGCTTAATGATCCTATCCTTCAAAGAAAGCTCTTAGAAGCGCAAGCTGAAAAACAGAAAGCGGGCGATTTAGAGGCCAATCCTTTAGATGAAGAATTCATTGAAGCGATTTGTCAAGGCATGCCTCCTGCTTCCGGCATTGGCATGGGCATGGACCGCATTGCGATGCTCTTTACTAATGCCCCATCCATTCGAGATGTTCTTTTCTTCCCACTCATGCGCCCCGAAGAGTGAAAAAATTAAGTTTCTGAATACATTGAGAAACATTGTTTTCGTCTGAGGGGTTTTGAATTTTTCTTTTTAAAAAAAAGTAAGTGAGTTACATTTATATTCCTTAAGATCAATGACATGTTAATTATTACAGTAATCACCCTTACTAGAAGGTCATGAACCTATCCCAATATTCTTAATATTTGATTTTTGATGCATTTTTTAGTCAGATTTTGAGGCCGGTTCGCAGGACATACTTAAATTAAGTAGGCCAAGAACTGGGCTCGAAATCTGAAAAAAAAGGCGCGAAAAGCGAATATTAAGAATATTGGGATAGGTTCATAGTACTTATGAGAAAAAAATATGCAAAAAAATTTGTCTATGAAGGGTTAGGTTTCCCTGTTGTTTTAACCAATGTTAGATTGGTTGAAAAAAGAGGTGTTTGCACCCCTGAGATCGATTATAATAAATTTCAAAAACATGTACTTCTGGCCCTGAGCCTCAAGACCTCCCCTCTCACTGGAAATGAAATACATTTTATCCGGACTTATTTTGAAATGACTTTAGAAAACTTTGGAAAACAATTCGGAGTCACACATGTGGCTGTCCTCAATTGGGAAAAGACTGTGAATAAAAATTGCTAAAATTAGCCCTACAACTGAACTTTGCATTCGGCTTTTTATTCTTGAAAAACTAAAAATTAATAATGAGATTTTTAGAAATGTTTTCCGTGAATTTGATATTCAACGAATTGGAAAAGCACAAAAAACTCATCCAAAACCAGTTAAACCTTTGTCTTTTCCTAT
>DATIJP010000021.1:0-2095 GCA_035478495.1 Rhabdochlamydiaceae bacterium | reverse complement strand
GGGCGATATTGATCAGCTGCCAAGCGTTGGTCCTGGCAATGTCTTAAGGGACATGATTGATAGTATGAGTGTGCCTGTTTGCGTATTAAAAGAGATCTTCCGTCAAGCAAAAGGATCTCAAATTGTGGTCAATTCCCACCGGATCAATCAAGGAGCTTTTCCTGATTTAACGCCTAGAAAAAATAGCGACTTTCTCTATATCGAATCATTAGAGCCTGAAACAATTTTAAATACGATTATTGAATTGATCACCACTTTGCCAGAGGAATATCCCTTTGATTATCTAGAAGATATTCAGGTGCTCTCGCCCATGAAGCGCGGCGTGATTGGAATAGAAAATCTCAACCTTGTCCTTCAAGCTAAATTCAACACTTCCTCTTCATTTCTTTTAAATCGCGGAAGGAAGTTCCATGTCCATGATAAAGTGATGCAGATCCGCAATAACTACCAAAAAGAGGTCTTTAATGGGGATGTGGGGTTCATTCAAGAAATTGATGTGTCTGAGCAGACTTTAAAAGTTTCTTTTGATGAAAAAATCATTAGCTATGAGTTTTTAGAGTTAGATGAGCTTGAACTGGCCTACGCTGTCTCTATTCACAAATATCAGGGATCAGAGTGTCCCTGCATTATTATTCCGATCCACACAAGCCATTATAAGCTGTTATACCGCAATCTGCTGTATACCGGCATCACCAGGGGAAAAAGGCTGGTTGTGCTGGTTGGCACGAAAAAAGCACTGTCTATCGCAGTCCGCAATGAAGATGTCAAAAAAAGACATACAGGACTTAAATCACGAATCAAAGAATTCTTTAAGAAGAATTAACTCATGCTACGCAGCCGCGTAACATAGACATGTCAAATGGTTCATCCACGGAAGTTAACTCAATTAAAGAATGACAGGATGATTAAGATCGCTGCTAAGGCAGCGGCAGGATTTGCATGATTTTTTTGTAATTTATCCTGCATATCTTGCCGCTTTGCGATCCTATTATCCTGTTATAATTCTGAAAATCCATCCTTAAAGAAATACCATCGACATGTCAATTTTTCATTTTTCTTAATTACTTGTGTTACGCAGTTGCGTAACATGAGTAATCAAGAGATTCTTTCGCCGGGTTTTGCTTTTTCAAGATTTAAAAGCTCGAGTCCGCCTTCATGTAGCGCGGTCAGGACCATGCCTTGGCTTTCAATGCCCATCAATTTGACAGGTTTTAAATTAGCGACAACAACAATTTTTTTGCCAATAAGCTGCTCTGGATTTTCAAAATAATGGGCAATCCCTGAAACAATGGTACGCGTTTCAGTGCCTAGATCAACGCTTAATTTAAGCAGTTTGTTGCTTTTAGCTACCTTTTCAGCTGCAAGGATCTGAGCTACACGCAAGTCCACCTTTTTGAACTCGTCGAACGAAATTTCCGTATTTTGTGTTGTTGTTTGTTCCATCTTTTCTTTTTTGGGTTTTTTTAATTTTGCAATTTCATTTTCTATGGTCTCATCTTCAACTCTTCTAAATAAGATCTCAGGATTTGCAAGGACCTGCCCAGTGGGAATCTTATCTTCTAAGATAAAGCGCCACTGCTTTTTTTCCAAATGATGTTCGAACCCGAGCATTCTCCAGAGTTTTCCCGCAGCATGTGGAATCACTGGAAAAGCGACAAGGGCTAGCACTTTTAGACATTCCAAGCAGCAAGCGATCACTGTATTCATTTCTGCACGTCTATTTGGATCTTTGGCTAAGAGCCAGGGCTTTTTAGCATCAAAAAAAACATTCCCTGCTTGCGCCAGCTCCATGATTTCTTGGCAAGCCTTCCTTAAATGAAACTGTTCGAAAGAAGTTCTAATTTTTTCACTTAAAAATCCAAGTCGTTCAATAAAGATCTCATCCTCTTTATCAAAATCATTCATGGCCGGGACCTTCCCTCCACAATGAACCTGGGCAAACACTAAAGTGCGGTTGGCTAAATTCCCAAATTTTCCAAGCAATTCAGAATTGCACCGGGCCTGAAAATCTTTCCAAGAGAACTCGGCATCTTGCGATTCAGGAGCATTAGCAGCTAAATAGTAGCGAATCTGATCCGCTGAGAATTGTTTGAAA
>DATIJP010000020.1:0-55342 GCA_035478495.1 Rhabdochlamydiaceae bacterium | reverse complement strand
TTCAGAAATCACAGAGAGAATTTCATCTAAACTTTCAATAGATTTGAAACTGGTCTTAGGGTTTTTATCTGCAAAAGCATTAGTGACCAAGCAAAAGCTCAAAAAGAGGATCAGCCATCTAAAATAAGCTATTTGCTTGGTCATATTTTTAATAGGTTACAGGTCATTAACAAAGACCATAGCCTAATCTCCCGAGTAGATTGGGCATCTTATTTTACTTTTTTTTAGAAAAAGGACATCCCCATCTACCGCATTCGTTACTCCAATCAGGGTTGGCAAGTCCACAAGCTGGACATAACCAAAAACCATCTACAATTTGAGCTCTTAAATACATGCCATTTCCATCTGAAAACAGTGCATTTGTTATAAAGTAACAATTCGTTGTCTTTACATAAATCTCAGATTTCAAAAATTCTACCTGTTCGGGGCTCACATAAAATTTTAGATAAATACCATCTTTGATCTTTTCAATGGACACATCCTCCTTAGAAAAACACGAAACAGAAAAAAACAATGATAGTGTATAAAATAGAGCAATGATTTTCTTCATAAAACCTCCTTTTAAGTTAAAGAAGAATTTTTTATATTATGTTTTTGAGTTGTTTTTTTGCAAAATATTTTATTAGTGGAGTTGAAAAATTATAAAAAATAGGTGGAGAGCAGCACTATTTTTTGCTGGTTGCGCAGCCATTTTGAGTTTGATTTTCGTCAAACTTGACTGGCACAAAACATCATCTAATGTTTCCAAAATTCTTCAGCAAATTCCTACAGAGGATCGCTATTCTTTGGAATTGTTATTTAGGGTGCTTACGCTAGACTATTCTTTTGGATATGTTCTCTTTGGTAACAAGCCAATGTCATTTCATGACTACTGTGAACATATTAATTGGGATGATCATAAAAAATTGGATGAAATGCAAAATTTTTTCAGTTTTTTTCGACCTATGAACCTTCATCTTCAAAAAGGAGTGGAAGTATGGAAAAAATATCAGCACCTATTTCCTTCTAAAAAATTCGTTTTTAAAATTTATCATGAAAAACCTCATAAAGAATGGCCCGTTATTGTCTTGATCAACAAGCAAGCTTTTATTGAAAAGGTAGCTGCCCACCTAAATGATTTTAAAACTACTTTGGGACCGCATATTTCACCACAAGGTATTCTTAAAAAAGCAATTGAAAGCGATTCGTTTTTTTACGATATTCTCAAAATGCATGATGGTTTGCTTGGGACATTATTAGGTTATGGAAGGAACAATGCGTGGCTTTTTGAAAGAAAATGGAGGCTTTTAGGGAGTTATGCAAATTTCTATTTTCCTCTCAAACCATTTTATTCCAAGCCTTCGGCTGGCTTTACAACTGTTGAAGAAGAGCTATGCTTTCTTCAAAATAAACTTCAAGGTTTAGATAATTTTATGCCAACTCCTTTTACTTTTATCATTCCGATTGGCTTCATGGTAGATAGAGAGGATCCTGAAACTAAGATCACCCGCAAAAAATTTAAAGAGACCCAAAGAAAAATGACCAAAATTTACAGAGAAGGCAATTTTCTAGAGACCACATTAAAAGCATTTACTGATACACTATAGATCAAAAAATCGGTTCAAATGAAAGGCATTATCTTAGCAGGCGGCAGGGGAACGCGGCTTTATCCCAGTACTCTTAGCACTTGCAAACAACTTCTTCCCATTTACGATAAGCCAATGATTTATTATCCGCTCTCAGTGCTTATGTTAGCTGGGATTCGCGAAATTTTAATCATTTCAACACCGCAGGATATAGAGCGGTTCCAAGCTGTTTTTCAAGATGGCTCTGCTTTAGGGCTCTCAATTTCTTATGCGACACAACATTTACCTCGTGGGATTGCCGATGCATTTATCATTGGGGAGCGATTTATTAATCATCAAAATGTGGCTCTTATCTTGGGCGACAATATTTTTTATGGTCATAATCTCTCAAGCTTTTTGCATGATGCCGCGCATCTTAAAAAAGGAGGGATGATTTTTGGTTATGAAGTGAAAGATCCAGAGCGTTATGGCGTGATTGCATTCAATGAAAAACAGGAAATGATCGATATCATTGAAAAACCAAAACAGCCCCCTTCGCACTATGCTGTAACAGGCCTTTATTTTTATGATCAAGAGGTCGTGGACATTGCAAAAGAGTTGAGGCCATCGGAGCGCGGCGAGTTAGAAATCACTGATCTGAATCACACCTATTTGCAAAGGGGAGATTTAGCACTGCGTTTGTTTGATCGGGGCTTTGCATGGCTTGATACTGGGACCTGCGATGCGTTGCAAAGTGCAGCGACCTATGTTCAAGCGATTCAAGCGCGGCAAGGAATCAAGATTGCCTGCATAGAAGAGATTGCTTATAAGATGGGCTATATCGATGAAGAGCAGTTTTTAGAGCGTGCGCAATTTTTTTCTCAATCTGAGTATGGAACCTATCTCTTTGAAGTCGCTCAAAAGTTTTCAAGGGATTTGACTTTTTTATAAGTCTTATAAATCGTTTCTGCAATCGCATCTAAATCATCTGAAATCGTCATGAGATTAAATCCATTTGCATCTATGCAGCCCTTGCACATCACAGTCTCTTCCAGCCAGTTCACAAGAGGGGCCCAATATTCTTTTCCAACAAGAAAAATAGGAAAAGGTTTGGTCTTTTCTGTTTCAATCAAGGTCAAACATTCAAAAAGTTCATTCAGTGTTCCAAAGCCGCCTGGAAAAGCCACGAAGGCTGCAGCGTAACGTACAAACATCACTTTGCGCACGAAGAAATAACGGAACTTCAAGAGATATTTTTCATCGATATAGTGGTTGGGCTTTTCTTCATTGGGCAGATCGATGCAGAGGCCACAAGAATTTCCTTTTGCCTCTCTTGCGCCTTTATTCGCGGCCTCCATAATCCCTGGACCGCCGCCTGTGGTAATCGCAAAGCCTTTTTTCACAAGTTTTTTGGCAAGCTGCTCTGCTTGTTTGTAGTAGCGATTTGTTTTTTTTGTTTGTGTGGACCCGAAAATAGTCACTGACGGGCCGAGGCTTGTTAGCTTTTCAAAGCCTTCTACAAATTCAGATAAAATGCGGAAAACACGCCATGCTTCAATATTTTGGGGAAGCACCATGGGAAGTTTTTGGGGAGTCTTTGGAGACTGCTTTCTTTTTTTCACGGCGCGAATTTCTTAAACCCTCTTCTTCGTTTGCGGTAAGGAATAAATGTGGCCTTTTTCCCTGTGACAACTTCATGTAGATTTTCAATTGCCATAAAGGCCTCAGGGTCTTCTCTGAGTACAATCTCTTTGAGCTGCGCTAAGTCCAATCTTTCAACGATAATGAAAATGATTTCACGCGAAGCTCCAGAATAGCCGCCTTTTCCATGCATGATCGTGAGTCCAAGGCCCATTTCTTTCATGATGATTTTGGCAAGTTCGGTAGGCTTAGAGGACATGACCATCACCGATTTCAGTTCATCTAAACCGACGATGACAAGATCGATCATTTTAAATGCGACAACATAGGCCATCAGCGATTGAAGCGCAATATGCCAGTCTCTAAAAATCAGGCCATAAGCACCAAAAATAAAAATATTGGCAACAAGTACGATTTGTCCAATAGTAAATCCCCATTTTCGATTGAGGATGATGGCTAAAATTTCCGTGCCATCTACGCAACCTCCATTCCGGATGATTAGACCTACCCCAACGCCTAAAATCGCTCCGCCGAAAACAACAATTTCCAAAACGTCCCCTCTGAATGGAGGCGTGCTTTCCATAAGCAAAAGACTTCCTGCAAATAATAAGATCGCAAACAACATGTTGATGACAAATGTGCGTCGGATCAAGCGGAAGGCAAAGATAACAAAAGGAAGATTGAGCACTAGTAAGAAATAAGAAACATAACTATCGCCAAAAATGCGCGCTAGGATCAAAGCCACGCCCACAACCCCGCCGTCAATTAATTGATTCGGAAATAAAAAGATGCGGATGGAAACAGCTGCTAGAAAAGCGCCAACGGCTATCCAAAAGAAATCTCTAACATAATGCCAGAAGCGGGTAGGTTTTGTGTAACTGCTCACCATAAAGTCTCTTAGAGTCTGTCTCTGAATTAGCCAAATCGCTTTTCGCGTCTTTTTTTCCTGGTTCTAAAACCAATTCTTGGCCTAGTTAACTTAACTATGTCCTGCGAATTGGTTTTAGAACCAGAAAAAAAATCCATCGAAAATCGAAATTGTTGAATTCAGAGACAGACTCTTAAGACTTTCGCGTTTAAAAGAAAAGAAATGGCGCGGGAGACGGGGCTCGAACCCGCAACTTCCGCCGTGACAGGGCGGTGCTCTAACCAATTGAACTACTCCCGCAATGGTATTTGTTGGGCGCAACAGGACTCGAACCTATGACCACCTGTGTGTAAGACAGGCGCTCTACCAACTGAGCTATGCGCCCAAAATCAAATTACAGTATACTTTACCTTTAGAGCCCATTTTCCTCAAGGAATGAATGTGTATGGTAAATAGGATATTATTTCTTTTTTTGCTTTTAATTTACGGCTGCAGCCCGGATTCTCTTGATAATTACCAAAAAGAGGGCCAGCTATTCTGCCGCCATTTGGCGAAAGATTTAAAGAAAATCCATACGCGTGAAGAGCTGGTGAAGTCCGAACTGTTGATTAAAAAAAAGTTTGACGAGCTAGTGGAGCTCATCATTGACGCGCGCCAGTATCAGATGAAACACCCCGATGAATATGTGGTGGCAGGAGAAGAGAATCCTTTTAGCGATGAGCTGCTTTTTGAACTGAAACGGATTTATGGAAACATCGAAGGCGGAAGGGAAATTATCGAACGCGCACAAAAAGAGGCACTGATCCGCCTGGATGGCTTTGAAAAAAAATTAGAAAAGCAGAAAAAAAAGCTGCATTAATAAGTTTTATTAAAAGCTTCTTTATGGTGATCAAAGAAGTCATTGTGAGTGAGCTGATGGATTTGCAGAGGCACTATTGTGATATAGCCCTGTTTTAAAAGATGGACATCGCTTTCTTCGTGTTCCTCTTGATGGCTCCATTGCATTCCAGCCCAATAGTAATGGAAATCGCCATCGGGGTGGAGTCTTTTTTCAGGACTTTCTACCCAAAGGCCCATGCCTTGGCGTGCGACTTTTATGCCTTTGAATTTATCTGTATCAGGGAAGCTGACATTCAAAACCGTCCCTTTAGTATGCGGCGCGTCCAAAAAATGAGAGACAATTTCAAGAATATATTTTTCTGCAATCTCATAGTTTGGATTCATGTAATTTTCGCAAGAAAAAGCGATCCCGAAAATATCATGCATAGCGGCTTCAATGACACCGCCAACAGTTCCGCTATAGAGGGCATTGCGCCCAGCATTGGAACCTCGATTGATTCCTGAAACAATGAGGTCTGGCTTGAAATCCAAAATCATACTTAGGCCAAGACGAACACAATCTGCTGGCGTT
The DNA here is from genome assembly GCA_035478495.1 of Rhabdochlamydiaceae bacterium. Taxonomy (GTDB): domain Bacteria; phylum Chlamydiota; class Chlamydiia; order Chlamydiales; family Rhabdochlamydiaceae; genus DATIJP01. The sequence goes on along the minus strand of DATIJP010000020.1, from coordinate 49,878 downwards.
CCATCGACCTTCCATGCAGGGCAATTTTTTTCCCATGGGACATTTTGAATCGTAAGAGGCAGATGAAGGGTCAGTCCAAGACTACAACCGGATTTTTGATGGAGGGGTGCGACGATGGCAAGTTCTGCAAAATCTGAAAGTGCCCTCCAGAGATGCTTAATCCCTGGTGCATCAATTCCATCATCGTTTGTAATTAAAATTTTTGGTTTTGCCATATCCTAAAATGTATCCGAGTAAGAGGATAATACTTTTTTGTCTTTAGTGAAATAAGAAACAACTATAATTAAAATAAAACTTACAACAAAAGCAGGAAGAAGAGAAGGCATATCCTGGGGGAAGTAATCTTTAATTAAAGGCCAAATAGAGGCAACTCCCCCGCCAGAAAGAATTCCTGCCCAGGCCCCATATTTGTTAATCAATTTCGAATAGAGCGAAAGGAGGAGAAGGGGACCAAAAGAGGCGCCAAGACCTGACCAGGCATAAAGGACAAGGGAATAGATGGTGCTGATATCCCCAATGGCAATTCCAAAAGCAATCAAAGAGACTAAGATGACGCTAAATCTTGTGACAAGAAGTAATTCTTTGGGGGATGCTGATTGGCGGAAGAGCCGTTTGTAGAGATCTTCTGTCAAACTAGAGGAAAGGACCAAAATCATCGAACTCATAGCATTGATTGTAGCTGCAAAAACCGCGCAAAGGATCAGTCCGACTAGGAAAGGAGAAAAAGATTGGTGGACCATTTGGATAAACACCTCTGTATCTGGAAAGGTATGTCCAGATTTAAAAAATGCAATCCCAACAAGACCAACCATTGTAGCGGCCCCCATGGCAAGGGTCATCCAAGTCATTCCGATCCATTTAGATTTGTTGATTTGAGAAACATTTTTGATTCCCATAAACTTCGTGATGATGTGAGGTTGGCCAAAATAGCCGGGCCCCATAGCAACGGCTAAAAAGAACGTTTGCGTCAATGTGCTGATGGAAAAATCGGGGAGTAAAGAAGAGGATAAATTTTTCATTTGCATCGTGTCAAAAATAGCAGGCCATCCTCCGACTTTTGGAAGAAGATATAAAGGGACAAAAACGACAACACACATTAAGAAAAGCCCTTGAAAAAGATCGATCCAAGCCAAAGTTAGGTACCCGCCTGTAAACACATAGGGAACTACAATTAAGATTCCCACAATGACCCCAATATGGAAATTAATCCCAAATAAAGTATTTAAAGTGAGCCCTGTAGCAACAAGAATTGAAGAGATGTAAATTGTATAAAAAACAAATAGCATGATGGCAGTGAAAACTCTGATGAGACCAGAAGTGTCGGCAAATCGATTCTCAAAATAGGAGGAAAGGGTCAAACTATTATATTCTTCAGTCGCGGTTCTGATTCTGGGAGCCACCAGCTGCCAATTTAGAAACATGAAAATGATGAGACCAATGCCAGTCCAAGCTTGCTTCAAACCTATAGTGAATACGACAGCTGGGTAACCAAGGAAGAGCCAGCTGCTCATATCACTTGCATGAGCGGCAAGTGCAGTTAACCAGATATTCATGGAGCGGTTGCCAATAATAAAATCGGTGTCGGTTTGTTTTTTACGATAAGATAGGACAGCTACAGAGATCAAAAAGATAAAATAAAGAACGATCGCACTAAGCTGCCAAAAAAGATGATGTGTACTAGTTGTCATGTTCTACTCTTTTAAGTAAGGCCTTTTTAGATCCAAAATTTCGACTTGCTTGAGCAAGGTTTTCTCTGACATTAGGAAAAGTTTCTTCAAGTTGCATAAGAATATCATCCACCTTTCGCCGCATTGAGGTTTGGCCCACAGGGCATTGACATGTGATTCTAACAAAACCGTAATGATTGGCGAACTCTTTGATAGCATTTTGCGGGATGTAAATCAAGGGACGAATGATGGTCACCCCATAGTCAACCATCGGAACTTTAGGTAGATTGGCAGCAAATTCTGCTTTATGCAGCAAATTCATTAGAAGAGTTTGAATACTATCTTCTCTATGGTGGCCAAAAGCAACTGTGGTAGCGCCTGCTTCTTTGGCGGCATTAAAAATCAGCTTTCTTCTTTCTCTGGAACAAGAATAGCATTCTAAATTTTCTCTTTTGCGATCAGAAATGCAGCTGATAAATTCCACTCCAAGTTCTTTACAGATTCCCTTCAAATAGCCTTCGCCAAGACTAGCGCCGCATGAAAATTCCCCTCCTACATGGATAGCCACTAGAGGCAGATCAGGGACTCCATTTCCCAAAATCGCTTTGAGTAGAAATAAAAGGGTTAAACTATCTTTTCCACCGCTTAGGGCGATAGCGAGCTTATCCACACCTTCTAGCAGCTCAAATTCATAGAGCGCTTTGCGGCACATGCTCTCAAGTTTCCTGCCAAGCTTGGTCCAAGGAGGGCGGGCAATAGGTAAAGGACTCTTTGTCATCATCTTAAATTCACTTTAGAAAAACAGTCATATAGTATATAATAATTGCCTTCAGAAAGGGAGGTATTTTCGAAAATGATGAATAAAGTAGGACGGAATGATCCTTGCCCTTGCGGTTCGGGGAAGAAATTTAAAAAATGTTGTGAAGAAAGGCTAGTGCGCAAAAAGTTAAATGCCACGGTGATTTCAGCTGGAAAGCCAGAGCAGACGACTGAGGCCGCCAGAAAAATTTCTACTAACTTTTTTCAAAAAATAACAGTTCCGGCGCCCAAAGCACCAGAGCATCAGCCTCCTCATGACCATCCCGAGTCAGCTCAACCGTTGTAATTATACCGAAATAAACTGAATAATCGGCTTTTGCCGGCGTCGGCTGTCCCTCAAAATTCAGATCTTCACTCGCGCCTTGCTCTCGAGCAATGGTCGCTCGCTCCAGATCAGAATTTTGAGGGACCTCCTTGTCAAAAACCGATTATTCAGCTTATTTCGGTATAGCTTGAGCTGAATCAACTTTTACTTTATACTTGAGAGTCATCTTATGCTGGCGTAGCTCAATTGGCAGAGCGCCCGACTTGTAATCGGATGGTTGAGGGTTCAATTCCTTTCGCCAGCAATTTTCTGTTTTTCTGGGGGTGTCGCATAGCGGCAATTGCAAGGGACTGTAAATCCCTCTCCTTCGGGATTCGCCAGTTCGAGTCTGGCCGCCCCCATTTCGTGCTTTGGTCTATCTTTCTTGTTTTTTTTCGCATCTAGCAGTTTTAGCTCCTCGACAAGCTTAATTTAAGCTTGCCTTCGTCGCGTCAACTGCTATCTATCGAAAAAATTCCAAGAAATCTAGACCAAATCCCTCATGGGGCCGGCCTGCCGCCCCCCAATCTCTCTATGAAAATCAATCAAAAATTGTGCCACAAAAAAAATGCCATGGAAATAAGCAATAGCACACTCATGGCACATTTTCAAATGATAAAGCAGGATAATAAGCTAGGGAGCAAATAGATTATTTGAGTGAAAGTTCAATCAGTTTTTTTGCTAAGATTGCAATCGTATAAATTACTGGCAATGACTTTCTGTTACCCAATCCCTGCAAATTCATAGCTTGATTATTCTCTATTCTCCCAAAAATTGACCGTTCCACCAACGCTTTCTCCAGCGAATCACATGGACTTCTTTGCGAATTCCCATCCTGGAATATGGGTCGTCTTTCATGAACATCTCTGCCTCTTCTCTAGTATTTACGTCGAGTAGTGTGATTCCCCCAATGATCGTCTTCCCGTCATCTGTCAGCAAGGCTCCCGCGGCTAGAACCTTATCTCCAGCTTTGTGATGGTGGTCTCTATGCGCTTGTCTGAATGTTTCACGTGTCTTATCCATGTTTGGATAGTCGATTGCATAAATCAAGAAAGGCATATTCAACTCCTTGCAAATTACATATAATCCAAATCATCATTTTGATAAATGGCAGGTAAGGAGAGTTTTATGTTAGAAATAAATCAAATTACGCTAAACACGAAAGAGCTTGAAAATCAACTAAATGATTTCCGCGACAGATTAATGATATGGTTCAAAGAAATACGCGAGCATCCTGTTATAAATCCCAATCTTGATAAATTGATCGATGCATTTAAAGAAGATCGATTGAACCAAACAGGCATTGGCTTAACAAACGCAGTAAATGAATTTATTAAAAGAATCATCCCCGGGCTGGCTAATACTGCTGGACCGCGTGCATTTCCATGGGTTCTTGGCGGCGTTACTCCGGCAGCTTTAGTAGGCGCTATTTACCAAATTATGTATGACCAGATCAACATGGTTTCAGGAGCTTCCATTGCTCCTAAATTTGAAACAGAAACCATTCATCTTTTATTAGATTTAATGAACTTATCTAGAAAAGAATTTGTAGGCACCCTTACTACTGGAGCAACAGCTTCTAATCTTTGTGCGCTTGCCAGCGCACGTCAATGGTGTGGCGAACAATCCGGACTGAATATTTCTCAAGAAGGAATATACAGCTCATCAAAAATCGAAGTTTATTCAGCCAGCCCGCATGCGAGTATTGGAAAATCCTTAAGTGTGATCGGCATGGGGCGGCATATAATCCCAGTTGCAACATTGTCCAATAGAGAAGCCATTGATGTGAGCGCCTTGGAAACATTACTGAAAAAGGCCACTCAAAAAGCTAAAATTATTGTCGCATCCGCAGGCACAGTGAATACCGGTGATTTTGATAATCTGAAAGATGTTGCAGCTCTTTGTCAGCGCTACAATGCTTGGTTGCATGTCGACGGAGCATTTGGACTATTTGCTAGATGTACTGATCAGTACGCAGCCCTAGTTTCTGGAGTCGAATTAGCCGACTCAATCACTTGCGACGGGCATAAATGGCTCAATGTTCCCTATGACTGTGGTATTTTATTTGTTAGAAAAAAACATAAACGCCTTTTAATAGCTACTTTTAGTACTGTTGCCGACTATATGGGCACAGCTTCTGATGAACCCATGAATAAAGGCGTTGAAAATTCTCGCGCCTTACGCGCATTGCCTGTTTGGATGACTTTGAAAGCCTATGGTCAATCCGGTTACAACGAACTAGTGGTTAGAAATTGTCAATTTGCTCAAGAAATAGGAAAATTAATCTCCAGCGGAAAAGATTACCAACTAATAACGCCAGTAAAATTAAATATAGTCCTTTTTAAGGGCATAGATATTGATACCACTGAGAAAAATACAAATTTGATTAAGCAAATTAACGCAACCGGGAAAATTTTTATCACCCCAAGCAGCTACAATAAAAAGCCGGCGTTAAGAATAGCTGTGTGTAATTGGCAAACAACCCTAGCTGATGATTTGAATTCTGTTTATACAGCATTGAAAGAAGGAATGACTAATTACAAAAAAAACAATTACTCGTAACCGTGTAAAATTAATTAAACTCTTTTATCATGTATCTTGTTTCAAGCGGGTTGATTGAATTTATAGGAACGATTTGCAGGAATTTCATTGAGGTGCACTGAAATTTGAGCAGGATGGCCAGTGAGCAAATCTTTAAACGCATCTTGAAGAATTTTCAAGAGCTCATCTCCTGTCTCTTGCAATTGTTTAGGAGTACGCCCCTCAAGTAAAAGCACTTGTAAATAGACAAACGCCCCATTTTCTCCGCCATCACCGATGTAAAAATTTTCGTAGCTAATGGCTCGACTTTGGCAACGAGAAAGCGTTGCCCCAGCTTTATTCACTAAAACTCCATGAAGTTGTGAAAACAGCCTTTTGAGATGCTCTTCCGGCATTTCCACGTTTTTTGAATATTCCAATCTCAAATGAGGCATTCTCATCATCCCTTTGGTTTGCAATCTAACCAATATTTTACTTAAATTAAAGAAGCGGATCTGGCCTCTTACTTATAAGGAGGATTTAGTATAAACCACTCCTTGCATTAATATTCGAGCAGTTCTCATAAATCCTGCGTTTGTTGCTATCCAATGTCTGGTTTTTGGGTCTTGTACTATGTTGGCATCTACTAACATGACTCCCATAGGATGCGCTATTCTTAAGGGTTTTGAATTTGCTTTATTCTTAACAATTTTATTTGGTATCGAATTTGGAATTTTAACAGCACATGCTAAATTAATTGCGCCTGTGCCGGTATATGCATGGTGAATCCTCCCTTCAGTTGCAATACGGCTAAGAAGATCACATTCATTAGCTTTAATATTAAAGTCATCAGAAGTTCGACAATCTTTTGGAGGAGATACCCATGCAACACGTACAGCTAAACTATTAGGAATATTCATAATTTGTGTGCCTTGAAAAGATAAAGCATTGATTAATAATTCAATCTTTTTAAAATCCAGGTTTTTAGGTAATTCATCTCCTGCTAAGCCTAAATCGGTTGCATTTACAAAGATTGTAGGATTTGCACCAGAAATCAAAGTAGCCTCTATTTTTTTTCCATTTGGCAATGTAAGTATGTGAATGGGTTTATTTTCAGGTAAAAGAGAGGGACTTGGATTGATGAAGTCTACATAAATCGCAAAACTTTTTCCTGGTACGCCGGGAATAGAAATTAAATTTTCTTCAATAGGTGGATAAACTTTTACATGAATTTCGTGGTTTAGATTTGCTTGCCAAATACTAATTTGTGCAGAACCGTCTTTGTTAGGTTTTACTAAGGATTCATTAATTGCGTACAAGGCAACGCCTGCAACAAGATTGCCGCAACTTCCGCTCCAGTCAATTTTTGGATTTGTTAAACTTACTTGTCCAAATAGATAGTTAATATGAATATTTTTACGACCAGACTTACTTATGAGTGCGACTTTGCTTGTGCTGGAAATGCCTCCCCCTAATCCATCGAGTTGCATTCCAGTTGAATCTGGACTTCCCATAATCGATAGAAGTAGAGAATCTCTTTGTTTGCTATTTTTGGGAAGATCATCCTCGTTTAAAAATAATCCTTTGCTTGTTCCTCCTCTAATAAGTGAGGCTCGAATTTTTTGTTGTTTCATAGGCAGGTATTCATTTTTTTAAATTTTTTAGAACGCAAATTTTTCGTTAATTGCAATTAATCGACTTAATATGCTATTAACGCTTATGAGTTATTTTTTGTAATTAAAAAATTGGCTTTGTTATGAAGGCGATGCATAGAATTGTTATTAAAGTGGGCACGAGCACACTGACACAGGGTAGTCAAAAGCTCTCCAGACGTTACATGTTAAGCTTGGTGCAGCAAATAGCTCATCTTCGAAGCAAAGGCTTAGAACTACTTTTGGTGTGTTCAGGGGCTACTGCAATGGGAAGAGAGCTCTTAAGTTCTGATAAAATGGAACTAATAGTGTCCAAGCAAACTTTTGCTTCCATAGGCCAGGTAAAGTTAATGCAGGTATGGTCTGAATTGTTTTCCCTATTTGATATTCGAGTAGGGCAAGTTCTGCTGACAAAGGATGATTTCTCTTCCGACAAGCAGCATATTACAAGGGATATTTTAAGTAGCTTATTACAGCACAAGATTATTCCAATTGTTAATGAAAATGGTGCATTAGCAACAAAAGAACTTTGTATCGGAAATAATGATAGACTAGCTGCATTAATAGCAAATTTGATTTCAGCTGATACTGTTATACTCTTAACGGATCAAGAAGGCCTCTATACCGCGGATCCCCGTCGTAATTCTGAAGCTGTGCTCATTCCTATCGTAAGCCAGATCGATGAAAAGATTTATGCCCTTGCTGGAGGGTCTTTTACTTCTCTAGGTACTGGAGGCATGGCAACAAAAATTGAAGCGGCTCAAATGGCTGCAAAAACAGGTGCACAAACAATCATTGCCTCCTCCTTCCATCCTAATGTTTTGATCGATTTGGCAGAAGGTAGACGGGTTGGAACACTATTTTTAGAAAAGGAAATTATATGAAACGTTATTTTTCTCTAGTAAATGCTTCGATTCCTTTGGGAAAGGGACTTAATGCTTTAGCACATTCTGCTATTGGCATCGGTCATTGGATCCCCAAGGAAAAAATGCCACATATCACAGTCCTATTTACGGATGAAGAAACCATTCGTGAATTCCGACGAGAGGCTCATAAGATTGCATTAGCACATCCAACTGAGATCATTTACTCCGATTTTGCGAATACTATGACTGTTGGGATAACAGATAATTGTGTAAAAGTAACAAGAGAAACTCATGAAAACGAGTTAATCTATTACGCTGCTACGATTTGTATTGAAGAAGAGTGGTTAGAATCCTCGCACCTCTACCAAATTATCAATCGATGTAAAATCCTTAAAAACTACCAACCCTATTGCGCGAGAAATGGTGAAGATGGATTTGAGTTTAAAAAAATAATTACACTTCCTGAATATCAATCACTTCCTACCAAAAAACTTTCCCTCACACTAGAGCGTACAAGACCAATAGCAGAGCTAATCAATGCAACTGTGATCGCATGTTTAAGCATTGGTATGCAAGCTGATTTAAGCCAGTTAAAATTGATAGTCTATGTCGATGCTGATAATCAAGAGCACCCTTATATTTCTTATCATCCTTTTCCCATCCTTGCAGCACGACAGCAAAGTAAATTTAATGAGCTTGCAGTGCTTGTTGAAAGAGATCAGAACATAGAGAGAAAGGTCTTAAGAGATGTAAGCGGCAATACCATCGCAATGTGTATACTTGGGACTGAAGATCAAGTGAATGCTCATACAAGACAAAAATTTATCTCTCTTTGGACAGCAGGGTTATCGGAAGATGGGTTCATTTGCCAAGCCAATGTTTTGGAATAGTGTTCACAAATCCTCCAATAAGAGAGATTTAACTATGGTTTAATCGAATTGTCCTAGAAGAGATTGAAAAAGAAGAGCTTTATGATCAAGTGTTTCAATGTTTTGCTGTGATGACTGGGGCTTACAGTACTGCGGTGAAAGGGGACGGAAGAGCTTTTGAGGAAGTGATTGCAATCAGGGCTTATGAATCAACGGATGTGATGACTGCAAATTGGGCCCATTTTCCCTATCTAGTATTAGAAAATATATCTCGCCGAATTGTGAATGAGGTGCCTGATGTTTCGCGCGTTGTCTACGATATTACTGGCAAGCCTCCTGCTATCATGGAATGGGAGTGATGGCTAAAGTTTTTGAGTCGGTTGTTGAGTTTTACCCAGTTAAAAGTTCTGAATACGCCCCCATTTTGCCTATGAAAGTTGTCATCAAATTCAAACAAATTAAGTCTTTTTTAGATCCTGAAAAGAACGCTCATGAGATATCAATACTCAACACATCTTGAGATGTATTCTTAAGTAAGCCTCGAATTTTAACTGATTTTTATAAATAATATCTTTTTTAACTGAGGGGATTCATGTCCGACGAAGAAGCTATACATATGCGAAGCAGCATTCTGTTTTGTCAAACTGAAGATGGAAGGCAAAGAATAGAGGTTCGTCTTGAGGAAGATACTGTTTGGTTGACTCAGAGACTAATGTCAGAGTTATTTCAGACCACTCCAGAAAATATTACCATGCATTGAAAAACATCTTTGGGGAAGGAGAACTGGATCCAAATTCAGTTACTAAGGAATCCTTAGTAACTGCCCGAGATGGTAAAAATTACCGCACTAAGCTGTACCGTTTGATCGAAAATTTATCGAGTCTAAATTAGCAGATGAAGAATTGTCGAACATTATACAGGAAATTACTAGAAAACTAGATTAAAAAATGAGTAAAATCATCTATTTGAATGGTCCTTCAAGTTCCGGGAAAACGACTTTAGCTAAAGCCCTGCAAGAATCGCTTACCGAGCCATATCTTCATATTGGGATTGATAAGCTCATAGGGTTTATGCCTGAAAAACTCAATAATTGGGCTGGTGGCACCGCGCCTTTAGGGTTTTCTTGGGAACCAGCAATTGACCCTACAGGCCACCCTATTTACCAAATTCATTCTGGACCTTTTGCTAAGAGAATTACACGCACACTTAAAGATATAGCGCTCCTTCTTGCCTCGGAGCGCTATAATCTTATTATTGATGACGTAGCATTTGGAGCTATTGAAGTCGAAGAGTGGCGGCAAGTTCTCAAAGATTACAATGTTCTCTATGTTGGTGTTATTACTCCTTTAAACATTCTAGAGGAGCGCGAACGCTCAAGAGGTGATCGATTTCTAGGTGGTGCTCGTGGGCAGTATTTCAAAGTTCACGAAAATGTTGCTTATGATATCGAAGTGGATACCCATGCTCACACTGTTGAGGAAAATGTCGCAAAAATCAAAAAGGCTTTATCAAATTAAAAATTAGATGCTAGGTGAATTTTCTCTTTAATGTGCCTTCAGTGTGCCATTATCTTGTTTTCGATTTAAAACACTTTCATTTTCAATGAGTTATCCATGATTGTCATGGGATTTCATATCCTTGTTTTGTTCTCGGAAGGCGGCTTTGAGGCATGGCAGGTATACGAAAGAAAAAAAGGATGAACGGCAAAAAATTATACACTTTATAAAAAATAGTAAGGATGTGTTGAATTTCCTAAAAAAATAAATAAAAATAACTTATTTTTTAAGTTAATATAATTATCACATTAATATTCATTAATTGTATAATCTCCGGTTTTTATAATTACGGAGATTTTATATGTCAGTTAACAAAATTAATAGTCATGAACCTATTTACTATCATCGAGAATATACTAATGATCTTAAGAAATCTAAGAATGATCAAGTAGAAAAGACGTGGGTAGATGATGCACAGCGTTTCGCTCTTGTAGCACTTCCGTTTATTTCGCTTTACAAGCCTCTCAGTTTGCCTCTTTCTCTAGCAACTGGGGGATTGCGCGTTTTCTCCTGCACTTCGCAACTGCTCGCATCTATCCAAAAAGGGGATCGAAAAGAGATTGCTTATCAATCAACACAGACAGCTATAGCAATACTCGCACTGGCAGGAACTGTTTTTGCTCATCCTCTTGGAATGTTAATTACAACCGCCCATGATATTCTAATAGAGCTTTCTCACCTGCTTACCAATTTGAAAGAAGGTAAATATGAAGCAGCAGTATTGAATTGCGCTAATATCGTTAATAATGCTCTTTACTTTTCTTTATTTGTTCATGGGGGCTTAGAAATAGCCATAGCGTCTTTAGCTGTCCAAGTTATTATTGGAGGATATCATTCCTACGATGAATTTAAGCAGGGGCATCATCTTGAAGCAGCTGGGCATCTTTTGATGGGAATCATTCGAAGCAATCAATTACGTGTTCAATACACTTTTCAATCGCATTTGAAATTGAAATCAATTGCTAATGAGGTGCTGAATACTGTTTGTTCTATTAATGTCACACAACGATATGAAACATATAGTGTCTTCCAAACAGTCATTAATGGTTTTACATTTCACGTAGCAGATTACATTGATGGAACACGTGTAGTTACTTGTCTAGATGGACCCGACAGAGGATTACAAATCGTAGGTGTTCCAGGATTAATACAAACTTACTCAAATGTAGTTCAATGGAACATTGATCACTTTATCCATTATTACGAACATGGGCGAATTATTTCCTACGTAAATCGACAAATTGCAGAATTATATTAAAGCGATTGTACCAACCAAGAAGTTTAAATGTTTTATATAATTTAATATTGGACAGTTTATGAGAAATGTAATTAATTTGTCTTTCTATTTTTTGGTGCTATTTGGTCTATTTTCATGCACTCATTATGTGCCTATTAAAAATCTGGATGGTATTTCCCTTAATATGGAAAAAGAAGAAGTATTCAGGAAATTGAAAGGCAAAGGCCACCCAGCAGGTTCAATATTGAATAAATCTGGGCAGGTAGTGGAAATTTGGGAATACAAAGTTGAAAAAGGAAATTATTGGCTTGATATTGATTTTGAGATCGGTACCTGCTGGTTGTATTTTTGCAATGGGAAGTTAATCGAATGGATTCAAGTTTAAACGCTAAATTTGAAATGGTTGGACATCTTTTAGAGTTATCCTAAGGCAAACTTATGGCACACTTTCAAAAGAAAAACTAGGAAAAATCAAGATTCACTAAGACACAATAAAAATTCTAAGCCTTTAAATCTTATTTCCTTAAGCATCTTCATTAATCCTCGAATATCCATTTCTTCAGACTGTAAATCCCTCTCCTTCGGGATTCGCCAGTTCGAGTCTGGCCGCCCCCAATCACCTCGTCGGTAAATTTCGAAGATCTGCGCGCGGCCCGTACCCTGCAACGTACTGTGCCACGCACAGATTTTCAAAATTTCCTCGACGATCTGATCGGGGGCAAGCCCCCATTTCGGTATAGTCTTTTGGCAATCCTAACAATTTCATAGAGCAAGATAACTATTCAATCCACTGATGATGGGGATCCCATTTTAGATCTGGAAGATCATTGATGCTAATTCCATAGAGGATAGGATGCAGAAACTGTTTAATATAATCGACAATATCCGGTAGTGAATCCGTATTAATCGAATTTTTGCGTGCAAATGAATGCCATTGCTGATTTTTCTCAGGATTTTTCGCAAAGGCCTCTGAAAAACATTCAGGCGAAGAGATTATAGGCGTGCCTCGTTGTTCAAATGTTGCTTCAATTGCATTTGCTAAACTTTTGCTGTTAAGTGAAAATTGTTTCGAAAGGGTCCAGATATCAAAGAAGTCCTTCATTCTGCTATTAGAGATCCCTCTTTTAACCATGGCTTCCAATTTCTCGGCGATAACGGTCTCCAGAGTATATCCGTATAGCTTGGGTGCCGGAAGATCTAGAATAGTGGGATACGATATAAGCTTAGGACCTGGAGTGATAATATCGCCAAATCCAACATCGATCTGCATGTTAATAATAGCTTTATTGAGCTCACTCTCAAACTCAATACGGATGCCTTGATACTCAGATTCTGTCTGAATTATTTTTCCTCTAACCGTAACTGAGGAAAAGATTATGCCATCAGCAAGTGAAACGGGCTGCATGCAAATTTCTCGACAAATAGCTTCCAGATTTTCAATAGAGTTAAACGTTTTACCTAGAAGGTCGATATCCATTGTCGCGCGGTGATCTAGGGTTTGCCAAGCTCTAAACATCAAAGCTCCCTTTAGAAAAAACTTATTTGCATGGTCAGAGATCGATAAGCGGTATAAGAATCGTTCCATGGAATAATACTGAAGAAGCTCGACGAAAGGCCGTTTTAATATTCTTGATTTGTTGAGCAATTTTTCGCGTATAGATGCGGGGACGTTGACGATATTATGACGACTCATTGATGATCGCTTCGATGTAAGGTTTAATAATTTTTGCTATCCGGCCAGCCTTTGCGAATTTTGTGATCAAGTCTAGCCGAGGTTTGCCTTGTTCCCAATATTTTTTTAGTGCTTCTATTGCAACATCAATTCCTATTCTGTTTCGATATCTAAAGCAATCGACTACGGTTTTTTCTCTTGAATAGCAACGCACAATCACCTTTTGTAGTTTATGAGACTCGATACCAAGCTCAAAGTAAGGGTCTGAGAACCAAAAGAATTTAACTGGGGGATAATCGATTTTGGGTGGTTTATAACCTTTTTTTACGGCCAAATAAACAAAATGGGGGATCTGAGTGGTTAGTCTATGAAAGAAGAGGGCTGAGATTAAACAAATAACGCTATCTGGCACTTTCTTAGCCACAGTCACTAGATCAGGCTGAGTATGACCTGGAAGGCCTTTTAGGCAAAATAGTCCTCTCTGAAGTTGTTCGATGATTCCTGTATCTTTTAGGGCATAAAGAGTGCGGGGATGAATGCCGAGCTTAAGTGCATCTTTATAACGCAAAATTCCACCATGGGATTTGAATATTTTGATGGCTTGTTGTTCAATGTTCGGATTTTTCTTACGGGCCATAAAATTCTGGATTGTTTTTACTATAGATCTTTATATTTATAGTAAATTCAATCCAGAATTAAATCAAGGCCAATACGCAAAAATTACGCAAATGACCGGATAAAACTGGCGCAAAAGAGATGACACCAGTAGAATTTCAAACTAAATTCTATTGAGGCAGTGTGATCTGGTTGAATCTGGTTAAAGAATTGCATCCCCTGTAAATCCCTCTCCTTCGGGATTCGCCAGTTCGAGTCTGGCCGCCCCCAATCACCTCGTCGGTAAATTTCGAAGATCTGCGCGCGGCCCGTACCCTGCAACGTACTGTGCCGCGCACAGATTTTCAAACTATCCAGTTCGGTTTTCCTTATCCACAGGTAAATTTTATCACGATCTGACCATTCGTCGTGACAGATGACATTTTCATCTAAAGAAAACTTGCGGGCTTTGAACTTCTCGCGCCTAAAGGCGCAAGATTCCTGCTTCAATGCTCCCAGTTATCCAGGCAGCTCCACAGGCTTTACACGGACATTCCGACCGCGAATTTTTTTGAAACTTTTCTATCAGTGGTAGAGGCGCTTGTATTTATGGGAGATTACTCTCGACCAGAGGCTTTGTACTCACTGTGTGGCTGTTTCCACCGACGCTTAAAGCGTTTATCCATATATATTAACAAGTTAGTGGAATTGATCCAACAGCAAGCAGTTGGTTTTCTTCCAACTAAAAGATAAAACGGATTAAAGTATTCTCCTCAATGAGAGATCTATATTTAAACTTGATTTCTCTAAAGAAAAAAAATAAGCTATTTCCCACTCATGGGAGGTCGAAGTCCTGATTCTTACAGCATTACTTAAGAGGTCAAACATGCATTTTATCTCTCTTTTTTTTGTGTGCTTACTTTCAATAGTGCAGTTGCATTCAGTTCATATAAAAGTGCCTAATGAAAGATATAAAGGAGCCTTCGACAAGAGGTTGCACCAAGGTCATTATCCATTCATTAGTTATCTTACTTTTCGTAATATATGCGATCAAGTGATTGATGATTCCACAGAGTGGTTTGATCCAGATCTTGTCCAAGAAGGGGAAATTATTTATCTCAATGTTTGGTATTTAGATTGGTTTGAAAAAAATGTTCACGATCACATCAAAGTTCCCTACATTCTAGTCACATGCGATGTTGGCGCATGGCTACCCTGCTTAGAATATAAAAAACTTTTGTATGATCCGAAACTGACGGCTTGGTTTTGCAGAAACATGGTTTTTAGTTATCATCCCAAGCTATTTCAAATTCCAACTGGGCAGGATTTTGGACAATTTATTCTCGATGATCCCAAAATTACGTATTATCTTTTAGCTGCCATTTTAAATAAACCCGCCGTTAAAACGCATTTACTATATATGTGCCATTTTCCACGGCAGCATGGAGAGAGAGATAGACTGGTCAAACAATTTGAAAATGAGCCTTATTGTTTAACCCGAAACCATAGCGATGAAGTTTTTACTGGTGTCTCTAGGCCTGTTTTTTATGAGGATATGCTCTCATGCAAATTTGTTCTTTCCCCACTGGGTTTTGAAACAGACAGTGTCAGAACCTGGGAAGGATTAGTTCTCGATTGTATTCCAATTGTTGAACATACTTTTTTAGATCCGAGCTATGATAATTTACCTGTGGTCACGGTCCATGATTGGAGCGAAGTTACCCCTACATTGTTAGAGAAAAAATATGAAGAGTTAAAAGATCGCAAATGTGATGAAGCCTATTTTGATTATTGGTTTCGTTTAATCAAAAGTTATCAAAAGAAAGTTCGAAATAACCAGCTATCCCATTCTGAATTGGAGACAACTCAGTTTAATGCTATCGAGCTAGAAGATTTTTTTGCTGTTTTAAATAAAAACGGGGTGTCACATCGACCTCTATTTTATAAGGGCTTTTTATGCTCTTTGCGCCCTCTACAGGTGGCCAACAATTTTCAATCGGACATTTACCTTTTCGATCCCTATCTGGATCTGAACATTTTTAGAAGCTTAGATCAGTTTTTGAAAGATCAATCCGTCTTAAAAAATCAAAGTAAAGTCCACCCGGTGCCCAGAGAAAACGAATTTTTAGATGGTATAAAGTTTAATAACGTTTGTTCATTGTTTCTCGATTTAACTTATTATAGAACTTCATTATTTGTTAATTTTGGAAAATGCGTTATTGAGCATGGTAATTTTCGCCAAAGTTTAAAGCAAGATTTGACTGTAATCTATAATCTATTGAACAGCAATTCTTTGCTTTTTGGAAATATGGTAAACAATGAATATGTTAAAGAAGTGTTGGATAGATTTTCTAAAGAAAATAATTTAGTCATCGAGACGCAAGGCTCTTTTTGGTTCTTAAAAAAAATTGAACAAGTTCAAGGTCATTAAATTGTTTTATTCTCTGTTTTTTCCTCAGGAACAAATTCATCTGGGAAGAACAGCATCGTGAATGAGGCGCCGCATGTTTCGCGCGTTGTCTACGATATTATGGGCAAGCCTCCTGCGACTATGGAATGGGAATGATGGCTAAAGCTTTTGAAAGGATGTTTATGAGATATCAATACTCAACACATCTTGAGAGTATTCTGAAGTAAGCCTCGAATTTTAACTGATTTTTATAAATAATATCTTTTTTAACTGAGGGGATTCATGTCAGACGAAGAAGCTATACATATGCGAAGCAGCATTCTGTTTTATCAAACTGAAGATGGAAGGCAAAGAATAGAGGTTCGCCTTGAGGAAGATACTGTTTGGTTGACTCAGAGACTAATGTCAGAGTTATTTCAGACCACTCCAGAAAATATCACCATGCATTTGAAAAACATCTTTGGGGAAGGAGAACTGGATCCAAATTCAGTTACTAAGGAATCCTTAGTAACTGCCCGAGATGGTAAAAATTACCGCACTAAGCTGTACCGTTTGGAGGTCATTATTGCAGTCGGCTACCGAATCCAATCCAACCGAGGGACCCAATTTAGACAATGGGCCACTCAAAGATTACAAGAATATATTGTTAAGGGATTTACGATGGATGATGAGCGTCTGTCTAATCCCGGTGGCCTAGATTATTTTGATGAACTGCTTGAGCGAATTCGAGCAATTCGCGCGTCAGAGAAAAGGTTCTATCAGAAGATCAGGGATATTTATTTACTGAGTGCTGATTACGATCCAAAACACCCCATGACACAAGAATTCTTTGCTACTGTGCAGAATAAATTGCTTTTTGCTGTAACTGGAATGACAGCTGCAGAGATTGTTCATGCTCGAGCCGACGCTACTAAGCCAAACATGGGGCTTAGTTCCTGGAAAGGTGCGGGGCGTGGTAAAATTTTAGGAAGGCAGGACATTGAAATAGCAAAAAATTACATGAGCCGTGAAGAGATAGAAACTCTTGACCTATTAGTAAATCAATATATCGATTTTGCTGAATTGCAAACGCGTTCACGTAAGGTAATGTACATGAAAGATTGGAAAGAAAAACTCAATGCTTTTTTACAGCTCAACGAACGAGAAATTCTCACTCATGCCGGAAAGATCTCTGCAGACCTAGCTAAAGAACTGGCTCATACTCAGTATGAAAAATATGTTGATCATCGAAAATTTATCGAGTCTAAATTAGCAGATGAAGAATTGTCGAACATTATACAGGAAATTACTAGAAAACTAGATTAAAAAATGAGTAAAATCATCTATTTGAATGGTCCTTCAAGTTCCGGGAAAACGACTTTAGCCAAAGCCCTGCAAGAATCGCTTACCGAGCCATATCTTCATATTGGGATTGATAAGCTCATAGGGTTTATGCCTGAAAAACTCAATAACTGGGCTGGTGGCACCGCACCTTTAGGGTTTTCTTGGGAACCTGCAGTTGATCCTACAGGTCATCCTATTTACCAAATTCATTCTGGGCCTTTTGCTAAGAGAATTACGCGCACACTTAAAGATATAGCGCTACTTCTTGCCTCGGAGCGCTATAGTCTTATTATTGATGACGTAGCATTTGGAACCATTGAAGTCGAAGAGTGGCGGCAAGTTCTCAAAGATTACAATGTTCTCTATGTTGGTGTTATTACTCCTTTAAACATTCTAGAGGAGCGCGAACGCTCTAGAGGTGATAGATTCTTAGGTGGCGCGCGTGGGCAGTATTTCAAAGTTCACGAAAATGTTGCTTATGATATCGAAGTAGACACTCATACTCACACCATTGAGGAAAATGTCGCAAAAATCAAACAGGCTTTATCAAAATAAAAATTAGTTGCTAGGTGAATTTTCAGGGTTCACTGCCTACGAGTGCTCGTACGGTTGAATAGCTGACATTTCGCCCTGTGAGCACGATGACAGTAGGGCCAGTAGGATGAATATGTCCATAAAGGCAGCTGGCCAGCGCAACAGCTGCGGACGGTTCGATGAGATACTGATGATGTTCTAGAAGCCAGCAAACTGCCTTTTTCAATTCCTGTTCAGATATCAATGCGATCTTGTCGACGCGAGTCTTTAAAATTTCGAAGCATTTTGCACCTAACCCTCCCTCTAGACCTCCTGCTAATGTGTCAATGGGGGGCATGTATGTCATCGGTTTGTTTTTCTCGAGAGAAAGTTTGAGGGCAGGGCACTCGGCAAGCTGGCAGATGAGAATTTGCGCGTGTGAATTCTGGTTTTTTGCAACCCAGGAAAATCCTGCTGATAATCCGCCTCCTCCCATAGGTAAAACGAAATGAGTGGCATCTGGGACTTCTTCTAGCACTTCAGCTGCTAGTGTGCCTCCATTAGCTGCCATGATTTTTTCATCGTCAAATGCAGGAATCAGAGGAATTTGGAGCTTTTTAGCTTCGTTTTCTGCCCATGCAAGCGTGTCGTCATAGCCTACAAAGTCTGATTTTTTCACATGTGCGCCAAGAGCAATAAGCTTATTGTATTTGGCTTGATCTATACTCTTCGGGACAAAGACTGTGCAAGGCACCTGCAACTCTTTTCCTGCATAAGCAACTCCGAGGCCGTGATTTCCTGCAGAACAAGCGGCCACACCCCGTTTGCGCTCTTCTGGCTTAAGAGTGGATAAATAGAAAAATCCTCCTCGGACTTTGAAAGAGCCAGTGAGTTGTAGGCATTCAAGTTTCAAGTAGACCGGCTGTCCTAAGTGCTCGGAAAGTTTAGGCGAAAATTCAATCGGAGTTTTCCGAATTTTTCCTTCGAGAAACTTGATTGCTTTTTCAATGAGAGGCTGCATAACGTTAGAGGTGATTAGAGAGAGGATTTAATAATGTCGGTTTTTTTCCAAGGTTCAGCGAAAAATTGAAAAAATGATCGATATTCATGAGGGATGTAATTATGATCCAACAAAATTTTACAAAGTATCTGTAAATCATTCTGCGAGGAGGCAGTATACTTGCAAAATGAAATACTATCCTGACATATTCCATTTTCTATAAGATATGAGCGGAATGTTTTGTTAAACTTAGTAGCGCAAGCTACAATGATTCTTTTATCTCTTAAATCGATATACAATTCCGAAAAAAGAGAGTTGGGAGTTTTACTGTCGAAACAGATGAAAAAATCATTAAGGTGCTGTTTTTTTACCCTTTCAAATTCCGCGCTTTTCCCAGGAAAAGGGATGCCAGAACCTTCATTTGCAAAATGTTGTTTTGAATTAACAGAAGACACAGTCATATACCCCTCTCAATAATTATAAATGATGCCTGTTCGAAATACTGATTGAACGCGAGAGGCTTTGCTCTCTTCCCTGTTCTTTCTAGAAATTCTTGGAATGCTTTGTACTCATGTTGTTCGTAGCCGGGATAGTTGTAATATTCATCAAAAACAATGATAGATCCTGGAACGAGATTGCTGCCTAAAATGTCGAAGATTGTTTTCGTTGCCTCGTAGATATCGCAGTCAATGTGTAAAAAGGCGATCGGCGTGCTCTTTAAGCTCTGCTCTTTAAATTTCGGTAATGTTTCTTCAAACATGCCTTTCACAAGTCTTACATTGTGAAGAACAGCGGGAAGTATCTGAGGATTTTTAAAAGCAAATGTTTTCTTAGGAACAGACGCATCGCTTCTAATCCAATCAGAAGGAAGCCCTTCAAATGAGTCAAAGCCATAGACCACTTTTTCAGGATTCAAGGCCGCTATAAAATTAATCGTTCTTCCCGTGCAGACTCCCATCTCAAGATAAGCGCCGTCGATTGCTACTTGATCAGAACAATATCTTAAATGTCCCGCGTCAGTATCGATTGGCTTAGCCGCTGAAAAATGCATTTCAACAAACTTTTTAACCTCTTCTTTGTCAGCATAATATTTATCGCAGGGATAAAAGTTGATGACTTGACGTCCTGCCCACCAATAGGGCTCAACTTGAGGCATAACAACTACCTCGTCCCAATTAAATTTTTCTGTCATTTCCTGTTCTACAGCCACGAGCCTCCACAATCAAAGCAAAAATAAATACCTAATCTTTTTATAGTTGTGGAGAGATTCTATCTTTGAATGAGAAAATTTTCCAATCAAAAGTTATGCAATAGCATTCAGCCTCCGCCAAGCATCTCGTCGGTAAATTTTGAAGATCTGCGCGCGGCCCGTGCCCTGCAACGTACTGTTGAATGTTGAATAAGCGCGCATCTCGTCTTTGAAAGTAGGAATACCTGTATGAAAAGAATGATTTTCCTAAGAAGAAGGATGCTGCCTCTTTAAAGCTGTGAAAGCTTCTTTTTCTTCAGGGAATCCAAATTTTTTCCATACCCATTCCCTTCGTAACTCGTAACTACAATTCCAGCAACCACAAGATCTTTTCTTCATGGTTTTTGTAGCTTTTTTCTTCGATATTTTTTGCTTCATTGATAACTATAGTCCCGCTTTATTTATACCATTCTAAGCTGTTTTCCTGAGCCGCTTTTTGGAGCCAAAATAATTTGATAACCCACTACATCAAGAATTCTTGATAAAGTATCAATGGTGATATTTGTTTTTTTTACCAGATTTTAAGCTTTGAATAATTGTGGGTGATACATCTGCTTCCGCAACCAACTGCCTAACAGAAAGATGATCTTCTTCCATAGCAGCAAGAAGTAGTCCTGAAATTAAAAGCTCTCTATATTCTCTTTCGAGGAGTTTTTTTTGCTCTTTATTTTCTATGAATTTTTCATAAGTAGACATAGTTTTTTTCTTCATAGTAAGTTCCTTCTTGTATCCTTTTTTCATAGCTTGGTTGTTTGGAAGTTAATTTCACTAAGAGATTATTTCTGAGGAACCAATGTTCCTTTTTCTAAGAAAACACTTAATTCTGATTTTGTAACATTTCCAATTGCTGTTTGTACTGTAATAGATTCTAAGTCTTCTATCGCAAATCTTTGTGGTACATTGTTGGCTTTAAGAAAAAGACGGGTCGACGTATAACCAGTTCGCTTGTTGCCATCATTAAAAGGATGATTTCTGACAATATCATAGAGATAACAGGAAGCCTTATCAAAAATAGATTGATAAAGCTCATGCCCAAAAACAGCCATTTTTGGATTTTCTATCGCCGACAGAAGCAAATTTTTATCTCTTACACCTTCTAGGCCGCCAAAGTTTTTTATCATTGCGTCGTGAATTTCAATAACTTCTTCAATTTCCAGGTAGAAAATCATTTATCAGCTAACCTTCGAAGCACGTCATTATCTTCTTTGATTATCTCGTCTAGAAGGACTTTAAATTTATTTTTTCCGATTTTTTTTTGCCCTTTTTTTAATTCCACATTAGCGCTTAATGATTCGAGGACATATTGTTTCATGCTAATGCCTTTTTGAGCAGCTAGTGTTTTTAAATAAGCGTGTTGTTCAGCGGGGAAATCAATAGTGAGCCTGACTGTATCAATCGCTTTATGTTTTTGACGTCTCATGGTTACCTCCAATAATTGGAATCATACAGTAAACACGGAAATACTGCAACATTCTGAAAAAAGAAAGGATTTATTTAAAAACCCTATTGCGATTTTTTCCAAAATGGAAACAGTTCAAATGGAAGGGGGGGCCTCCAAAGATCTTTAGTTTATTATTGTCATCAAGTATACTCTCCGGATCAAAAATATTTTTTTTAGAAAGAAGGTCTATGGCTTATTCAGAAAATTTATTTTCCTATGGGACATTGAGATACGAAAGGGTTCAAATGGAGACATTTGGGCGTAAGTTAGATGGAAAAGAAGATGTCCTCACAGGTTATATTTTAAAAAAATTGGAAATCACAGATCCTTCAGTGATTGCTAAAAGTGGGGAAAATGTGCATTCCATCATTGAGTTTTCAGGAAATCCTCAAGATCGAATCCCGGGCATGGTATTTCAAATTTCTCCAGAAGAACTTGCTCATGCAGACGAGTATGAAGTCGCCGATTATAAAAGGATTCAAGTGGCACTGCTTTCAGGGACGACAGCTTGGGTCTATGTAAACAAAAGCAGTCAATGACCAAAGGAAGTTTTTATTGCTGACTGTATAAGTAAGGAATTCATTGCTGCACCGAGATCAGCAAGGGGACAGAGAATGGTGGTGACATCAGGATGATGATAGAAGGCATTTGTTTGAGGTCCAAGCTCAAATGCTAAGGGGTCTTCACTGTGAAGAAAGATTCTCTTTCCTTTTGCAATTGCAAATCCAAGTTCTAGGTGAGTTCCATTCCCCCCTGGAAGGAGGACAACAAGAAACTCAGCTTTCGAAACACCATCTAGTTCAAGCACAGCGACCTCTTTTAGACGCTCTTTGCTAACAGACTTCACACTACCATGCAAAGTCCAATCATATGAGATTTCATGACCATATGTTTTTAGAGCATCTCTGACTATTTGATGATCTTTTGTTCTTGAAAGTGATGTCGCTATATAGAACTGCATCTGATTCTTGTATTTGTAATAAACAGATTAGCCTATCAATCATTTATACCCAAAGAATTTCGAAAATCGGTTTTTGACGTCGTCGGCTTTATCTCAAAATTCTGATCTTCACTCGCGCCTTGCTCTCGAGCAATGGTCACTCGCTCCAGATCAGAATTTTGAGATGCCTCCTTGTCAAATTCCCGATTTTCGAAATTCTTTGGGTATAGTTCTGCAATAGCGTCATTAGAAATCAAAATAGACGCGTGCACTGAGCCCTTGAAGGATCAGGTCATTATTTTGGGACCCAGCTATGTCAGTATAGATTTGTAATTGATTGAACCAATCTTCTATTTCATAACCAATTTTTGCGCTGAAATGGGACCGGCAGTGATCAAAATTGCAATCCCAGCCCAAACCCAGGAAGGCATGGAGCACCAAAGACCCAAAGTTGCGGTTTGTTGGTTTAACGTAAATTGTTGTAAATAAACTATCGATGAATTTATCTCGAATGGTCCAGTGTCCCCATAGATAGCCCGCTTCAAACATACCGCTTATGCTGAAGCAGTGTGTCTGGATATTTCCAAAACACCAGTTTCCGCTTACGCCGCCCTTAGGTCCTGCTCCTTGAAAGCGATTTTGCATTTTGTCCGTAGCAATAAGAGGAAGCGTGCCGAGAAAGTTGATAATTGTCCATTCAGAGGAAAAAATTTGATTGATCCATCCTCCCTTTACTCCTATGAATGGTCTAAAAAATAGATAATCACTGACTAGAAAACTGCGGCCTAAATCCCAATCAAAGATATTATAGCGCACCTTTAAGCTAGCTTTTCCTGTGGAAAAAGGCTCTAACAAAGACAGCCTTGCGGCTAAAGAATTTGAAGTAACAGATCCGCTTGCATGATCTCTAGTTTTGGATTGAAACCAGGTATAGGTGAGTTGAGTATCCCACTCATCATGGTTCAGATTGTAGCCTACCCCCACACGGAAGCCTGGATCCCAATCAAAAGAGAATGTTTTGAACTCTGATTTCTCGAAATTCGGACTGTTTGTCAGGGTAAATGCCCAGTCTAAGGTTTCGCCAGTATGCCAATAGAGCGCATCCACAAAAATATCGACACTTTTATATTGTTCCTGCGGGCGGATAGAAAGATTTGGCAGGCCATCTTCTGCGTCTATACCCAAAGAACTTGGAAAATTGGTTTTTGACTGCGTCGGCTTTACTTCAAAATTCTGATCTTCGCTCGCGCCTTGCTCTTGAGCAATGGTCACTCGCTCCAGATCAGAATTTTGAGATGCCTTCTTGTCAAATTCCCCATTTTCGAAGTTCTTTGGGTATATGCTTCCAGTGATAATCAGGAAAAAAACAGAAGCTGTTTGCAGGATTAAACAATCATTGGGTCTAACCATTTCCTTCTCTCTTTAAAAATCGAACTGACAATTGAATGTTGCTCCTTGGAGAGTTAAATCATGATGCAAACGCTGGAGTTGGAAAGTCGGCAAGCGGAGTTGGTTTAACCAGATCTGCGTTTCATAACCCAGTTTTGTTGCAAAGTGCGCTTTACCTAAGCGAATATCTACATCCCACCCGATGCCCAAAAAACCCCGGAGCATCAAGGCACCTAACGTTGAATTTTTCATATTTACAGATGTTGTCTTGAATAGTGTGTTTTCGTACACATCGCCACATTTCCATCTTCCCCATAGAGTTGCCATCGAAAAATCGCCAAAGAAATTGAAGAAATGGCATCCAAATTTGCGTACCGCCCATTTTGTGTCCAATCCTGCTAAAGGCCCGACGCCCCAAAAATTATTTTTTAAATGCTCTCTTCCAGTATTGGTGGTGGGAACATTGCTAATCGTCAGATCGAAGTATTGGACATGGATCGATTGGTCTATCCATCCTCCTTTTAGACCTAAGAAAGGGCGCAAAGATAAATACTTGCTTATCCAATAACTTCTTCCTAATTCCCAATCAAACATATCGAAAAGAAGGCTCCACCGTGCGCTTAAACTTTCAGGCGTGTCTCCACTCAATAAGGCAGCGTCAAACTCCGGTCCGTTATGAGTAGATATTTGAGCGGCAATAGTATGTTTGGCATCTGTTCGGAACCAGGTCCAACTTAACCTGGTATCCCACTGATCATAGACAAGATCGCGGCCAATGCCCACCCGAAAACCATAGTCCCATTTAAAATTAAAGCTGGGCGCTTTCCATGCGCTGGTGTTGAATCCAATCGTAATCACATCTGCCCAAATAGAGGCCACTTCTTCTGAAGCATACCAAGCGAGGAAATCTGTAGAGACTACCCAGCTGCTGCATTCGCATTGTGCGCGGGTTGAGACATTTGGCAGGCCATTGTAATATTCTTCTGCAGCAAGTGGTTGCAGCAGCAGTGCCAAAAAGAGAATGATTCCTCTTTTAAAAATCAAAGCAAAACTCAAGAGTTCCCCCTTGCAGTGTGAGTTCATTATTTAATCTTCCACCAACAAAAGAATAAAATTGCAATTGATCTAACCAAAATTGCATTTCATAGCCCAATTTTGCAGAAAATTGAGTGCGATTTTGACTAAAAAAAGCTTTCCAAGAAAATCCCATAAACGTTCGTAGCATCGATGCGCCGCTCTTGATCGGATTGAGATCAACAGAAACCACTTGATCAATATCGTTTTTAAAAAGATCGCCAAATGTCCAATGTCCCCACATGATAGCCCCTGAAAAATCACCGAAGAGGTCGAAAGAGTGGCATCCAAAGTTGAATAAATTCCACCTAGTATTGATTCCTGCAGCAGGACCGATACCCCAGAAATTATTCTTAAGATTTTCTGTTCCTGTATTAAAGAATAAAGTGGCGCTAAGAGCTGGATCTTGCCATTTTGAATGGATGGATTGATCTATCCATCCTCCTTTTACACCAACAAAGGGGCGGATTGCTAGAGAATTGCTGACCCAAAAATTGCGGCCAAGCTCCCAATCAAACATGTTAAAGTGGATCGTCCATTGGATGCTTGCTTCTTGATAAGAAGGGCCGGAAAGACCTTTTCCATCTTGATTATCGATATAAAAATTGCCTAGAAATGTAGAATGAACCGCTCCAGGTAGACTTGAAACATGATCTTTTCCAGTTGTCTTAAACCATGTATAGTAGGCCTGCGTGTCCCACTGATCGTGCATCATTCCATAACTAATACCGACTCTATATCCCGGGTCCCAATCAAAATCCACTTCCCTAAGGTCATTCGAAAATGTTGAGCTGCTAGTCGTGATCACCTCAGCCCAGCAATCGGCGCCTGCTTCTCTAACCGTCCATACGATCAGCGAAGCAAAAACATTAAAATCTCTACACTCTGGATTCAATCTGGCGGAAATGTTTGGCAAACCAGCGCAGCATGGGTCAATGCATTCGCAGGGAATTGAGATATCCGCGCATGCAGCTTCAGCATTTAAACAGGAAGCAAAGCAGAAAGCTGGAATCAAGAAACTCAAAAAGCGGATCGTTTTCAACTCTCACTCCTATTTAGGAGAGGAATTCTATACGATATGCTTTTTTTAAAAATGAATTATTTTTTTTCTTTTCCCAAAGTTGCGAACTCGTGAAGTTCGTTTTGCAACTATCCAATAGTGAGAGCTTGTCTGATTGATTCTTCAAAAGTTAAACAGACATGAGGAAAAAGGTGTTGGATTTCCCGATCTTTAACCACGGACTCTATTTTCAAACTCTCCACTAGCGAGGAGGCAAGGGAAAAGTTCACCTTTGTCACAAAATAAAGCCAATAAGAGGAAAGGCGAGGGGTTAGGATAGGAATAGTCAAAATCCATCGTCTCAAACCCCGTAGCTTTGCATAAGTGAGCAGCATCTCCTTAAAGGTTATGATATCAGGTCCTCCAATCTCGAAGGTTTTGTTAAACGCTTTGGGTTGGAGAACTTCAATGAGATAATATAAGACATCAGATACAGCAATAGGTTGACAGCGGGTGTTAAGCCAACGAGGAGCGATCATAATGGGGAGCTTTTCGACCAAGTCGCGAATGATTTTAAATGAAGCGCTGTCTGAGCCGATAATGATGCTCGACCTAATGATAGTAACATTTGATGTTGAGGTCTTAAGGAGCTCTTCAATGTGCAGACGAGATCGGAAATGCGCTGAGAGGGAAGATCCCTGATGCAAACCGCTTAAATAGATGATCTGATTGATCTTGGTTTTTTCAACCAATGACAAGAAATTATAACAAGATTTCTCTTCTAGCTCCCCGAAGTGTTTTGGATCATCTGACATCGAGTGTACAAGATAATAAGCTGCGTCTAGATCGCTCAATATCGGGAGCGATGATTTATCAAGAAGGTCAGCGTGTATAAAAGTGACTTGGGTTTTGAAGTTTGAAGGAATAGATGGATCTCTTCCTTTGCGAATAAGTAAAAAAACGTGGTGCCCTGCTTCAAGAAGAAAGGGGAGGAGATGGCTTCCAATATAGCCGGAAGCGCCTGTAAGCAAGATTTTCATGTTAATTTTATTCTATATCAGGGATATGAGAAAAAAGAAATTCGGATTGAATGAGGGGGAAATAAATGAAAAACATCGGAGTTAAGTTATCAAGATTACCTTGCATCGGAAGAAAATATTTGTATCGCGGGACTTTGTTTTCATTGAACAAACCTATCAAATCAACCGCTAAAAGTAAGAAAATGATGGTTTTGGCAAGCAAGACGGTCGGCGGAGAACGGAGAGTAAAATTAATTCATTTTGGAGCACTGGGTTATGGGCACAACTATAGTTCAAAAGCGAAGAGAAGCTATCTAGCTCGCAGTGCGCAAATAAGGAACAAGGCCGGACAACTAACAAAAAATGATTGCTGGAGTGCAAATTACTGGGCTCGAAAGATCTTATGGCCCGCAAACAAACCCGCGCGAGGGCCTAAATTTACTTGAAATTTGTGCTAATCAAAAGTTCTGCAGGTAGCGTTCTGTCACCTCCACAACAAGAGGCTCTTAGAAGCTTTATTGACATTGAAATTTTTTTTTCTTATAAATAACATTTGATAAAAAAGGAGATTTTCTTTGTTTAAGCAAACTACTTTATTTTTACTGGCTTCTTTCTCGGTATTGCAAGCTGATGATTGCACTTGCTGCTGCCAGCCACAATCTACTTGTCCCACAACAATGAATCGTTGTGGTCCTATCACTGTGTCAGCACGTCCTACAAATTTAGAGAGTGGTTTTGATCTCTTTGTGGACTTTTTTTGGTGGCAGGCACAAGAAGGAGGAAATGATTATGCTTTTATAGCAAATAACCAAGAGCTTGGACCTGGAGGATTAGATGAGGAAGCTCACATTGGTAATAAAGAGGTCAACTTTCCCTGGAAACCAGGCTTCCGCGCAGGAATAGGGTATAATTTTGAATATGATCAGTGGGATGCGCAAGTCTATTATTCCTGGTATCGAACACACAAAAATAAAACCGTGACAACTGATTTTTCTACCAATGGGGATGGGTATAATCTCACTGCGATTGTACCGCTGCATACAGATATCAATGCTGGCAGCAAGGCAACCATCGATTGGAGCATTCATTATTCAGTGATTGATGCAGAATTGGGCCGCAACTTTTTTGTGAGTAG
Source organism: Rhabdochlamydiaceae bacterium (assembly GCA_035478495.1). Taxonomy (GTDB): domain Bacteria; phylum Chlamydiota; class Chlamydiia; order Chlamydiales; family Rhabdochlamydiaceae; genus DATIJP01. The sequence goes on along the minus strand of DATIJP010000020.1, from coordinate 21,629 downwards.
ACACCTTGCTCTGCGACCGCACATTGGTTTAAAAACAGGATGGATTAATCAGAATGTTCATTTTAATATGGTTGGGGAATCTGCTAATACCAATTTTCCAGGGCCTGTACAGAATAAGAAAAAAAATGATTTCTGGGGGATAGGGCCAAGCGGGGGGATAGACACACGCTGGTATCTTGCATCATTTTGCGAAAATAATTTTAGTTTGTTTGGCAACTTTGTCGGCGCTCTGATGTGGGGAAAATTTAAAGTCGAAGAAAAACAAGTAGAACCAGGTTTTTTTATCCCAGCAGACGTGAATCATATCACTGGAAAGGGCTTAGATTTACATCTCATTGTGCCCATGCTCCAAATTCAAGCAGGACTTGGATGGGATACAGGATTTTACGATGATTGCTTTCATGTGGCTTTAAATATTGGTTATGAAATCCAATATTGGTTCCGTCAAAATCAAATGCTAAATGTTTTGCCGAACAATTTTAATTTTGGTGGTTCTTTTGTGCAGATCTATTACATTTACCAAAGGATGTCTGAAGATTTAAGATTTCATGGGCTCACGATTGATTTGAGAGTAGATTTTTAAAGTTCTGCCAGAATATTTAAGTAATCGGTTAACTGCCTAGTAATTAGAAACTTCTCTTTGACTAATTGTTTTCCGCGCTTTCCATAGCCTTGGGCAATGTCTAAGTGTTGTAGAAAATAATCGATGCGCTCTGCAGCTTCTTGAGGTGTGTTAACAAGAAATCCTGTTTGCCCATCGATCACCTGTAACCGAATTCCTCCCGTATTTCCTCCTATAACGGGTTTGGCTTTCCATAATGCTTCTGTCACAGTAAGGCCAAAGCCTTCTTTTAATGATTTTTGAATAACAATCGTGGCTCCTCTTTGCAAAGCATTAATGATTCGATGAGCATTAGGAGGAAGAAAGAGGATATAGATATCAGGATCATTTGCCGCACTTTTGTACACGTTTTTAAGCATCTCATCTCCCTCGGAATCATCTGAAGCGCCACCGCCGGCCAAAATTAATTGTAAATCGGGATATTTCTTTTTTGCCAAGCGGAAGGCTTTAATGACTCCTATGGGATCTTTGTATTTATCAAATCGGGAAACTTGAAGGAGTGTGGGACGATTCATAGCGATCTTAAATTGAGAAAAAATATTCACAATCTCTTCTCTTTCCATCTCTTTGTTTTTTTCGCTTAAGGGGTCAATGCCCGGAGGAACAACATAACTAGGATGTGGGAGCTTTTGAATATAATCTTTCATTGAGAAAATACTGGCTTCATAACTGGCTGCAAATTTTTTGAGAAATTGCCAGAGAGGTGGATTAGGAGATGAAAGATCAATATGACAGCGCCAGATCCACTTCCCTTTCCGATTGGGAATATAAGAGATCAGAGCAAGGGGTTGTGGATCGTGTATAAAAACAAAATCTGCGTTTTGTAATACTTCTTGCAATGCCTCTGCATTCTTCTTATTCGTTTCTTTATAGGCTTGTATAAAAGCAGAAGGCAGTGGGGCTTTTTTTTGTCCTTGCATTAGATTATGAAATGTTTTTGTACATTGGAAAAAAATAGGCTCTCCATGAATGACCTTCCACTCAACGTCAATTTCTAAATCTTCCATTAGAGGAACCAAGCTGGAAAGAATTTCAGCGACACCGCCTCCCTCTTTTGTAGAATTGACATGCACGACTTTTGCTTTTTTCAAAGTTGAGGCGATCTGAGAAATACGATCGACCGTCTCCGATCCTAAAAGCAACCGGTATGAATCAAGTAGCTTTCCCATAAACATGAAGATTGTCAATTTTTTTTTCTAAGTCAAGAGCTATTGACTGAACAGGCGGCTCGGACGCAATCTCGCTCCGTTTGGGGCGAGTCAGTCGAGCTATATTATAATGGAGCGCGAAGCAGCGACCCATTAACCGAGAAGAATCTCCTCCGTTCAAACGGAGGTGTTCTTCAAATGTAATTTATTATAGACTCATAGAGTCATATAGGAGTTTTTATGTTAAAAATAGTTGCATTTGTTTTTGGGATTATTTTTATTGTTTTGGGTGTTCTTGGTTTGATACCAGCCTCCTACCAGAACAACATGTTTCTTGGATTTTTTCCGGTAGAGGGTCTAGATAGCACGACGAGTTTAATCGAGGATTGTTTCAGTATTCTTGCTGGGGTCGTTGCGATCTGGTGCGGACTAAAAGGGCCAGCTGCTGTAAAACGTTGTTTTCAAGTCTTTGGTTCGCTTTTTCTCTTATTCGCAATTCTATCACTAATCTACGGGGACAAAGATATTTTGGGACTGATACCCAATACTAAGGAAGAGTTCTGGTTCGACTTCATTTTCGCCGTAGTCTTACTTTGGCTCGGAATTGGCGTGAAAACAAAAGATTCGAGTAGCCAGAAGAGTGGGGCTTAGGGTGAAAGAGATCACTATCAAAATCATCTATGACAATTGTAAGGAAAATCATGCCCTGCAAGAAGGCTGGGGTTTTTCAGCTCTTATAGAAGCAGATGATCGCAAGATCCTATTCGATACAGGAAATGATCGAAATGCTTTCTTCTCTAATATGGAAAAAATGGGCATTGACTATAGAGAAATTACAGATGTTGTCTTTTCTCATAAGCATGGTGACCATACCGCAGGATGCAAGGAAATTTTGGAGAAATTACAAGAAAGCTGCAGGATCTATCTCCCAAAAGGCTTTCCCTCTAAATTAGTTCCTCAAAATTTACAGATTCAAACAGTTTCAGATTTTCAAGAAATAGAAAAGAATGTCTATTCCATGGTCCTAAGAGCAGGAATTTTTCTACATGAACAAGTTCTGATTCTCAAAATGGAAAAAGGTCTTGTCATTATTACAGGTTGTGCGCATCCCGGAATTATTAATATCCTTGAAGCTGCCCAAAAAAGACTAAAAGCCCCTCTTTATTTAGTATTGGGAGGATTTCATCTCTTCCGTAAAAATAGTCGATCTATTGAAGAAATAGTGGGTCAATTTCAGGGTCTTCAAGTTAATAAAGTAGCTCCTTGTCATTGTTCTGGAGGCACGACCATAGAACGGTTTCAAGAAACTTATCATCAAGACTTCTATAAAATTGGAACAGGTTCTATCTTAACGATTTCTTAAACAATCTTGCTTTAGCGTACAGTTTTATAACCGTCAAGAACACCACCTTTTGAAAGCACCACCTGCCAGAGTTGGATTTGGCGCGCGCGGAAAGCTCCGGCGCAAGAAAGAAGGTAATATTTCCACATGCGATAAAATTGGGGAGAATAATTCTCCTTAACCTTATCCCAGTTTTTATTAAAATTCTGATACCACGCCATTAAAGTTTTATCGTAATCCACACTGAAGTTATGCCAATCTTCCATGACAAATAGTCCTTCTATGGAAGCGCCAACTTGTGCAATGGAGGGGAGATGTCCCTCGGGGAAAATATACTTATTGATCCATGGATCGCATGTCGAAGCGGAGGTATTGCGTCCAATTGTGTGAAGCATGAGCATTCCACCCTCGGTAAGACAGCGATAAGCAATTTCCATGAATGTGCGGTAATTTTTTGACCCCACATGCTCAAACATGCCAATTTCAACGACGCGATCGAATGACTCTTGCACATCGCGATAGTCCTGAACGCGGACCTCTACAGGAAGTCCTGCGCATAACTTCTTGGCATATTCTGCTTGATTTTCCGAAAGGGTAATGGCGACAACTTTTACTCCATAATTTTCTGCGACATATTTTGCAAAACCACCCCAACCGCAACCGATATCTAGGACGCGCATGCCCTCTTTGAAACCCAATTTCCTTGCGATTAAATCATATTTTGCTCGCTGAGCATCCGCTAAAGTTGTCGCACTATTCCAATAGCCACAGCTATAAGTCATTAACTCATCGAGCATCCCTTCGAACAGATCATTTCCAAGTTGATAATGCCTGTCGATGACATGCATGCTGCCCGATTTGCTTTGAAGATTGAATAGCTTGGCTTTAACAACCGCCCAGCGCATGGCAAAGGTAGGAGTTAAATTCTTCTCGAGGTCGGCCTTTACAATATGGAAAATACAGTCATCTAAAGCCGCACTATCCCACCAGCCCTGCATGTAACTTTCGCCAAAACCTAAAGATTGATCTTTCAAAATACGATTATAAAATGCCTTGTCATGCACGATGATATCATGCGAACGCTTGCCATTCACTTGAACATCTGCGAGCGCCAGGATCTCTGTGACGATCTGTTCAGACTGAGTGAGAGCATTAGGAGAAGTAGAGGCTAATGCGATCTTTATATAGAGAATTAAAGCTATGATGACTTTAATAGACCGGTTCATATTCTTCATAATAAATATATGAAAACAAATGACAAGTGGTTTTTTTAATCCGTATAATTGCCCATAATTTCTCTATAATGGACTATAATACTTCCCTATGACTGAAACCTTACTATTTTTGCCGGCAATCGCTGATGGCGAGGACAAAAGCTCCCCCCTTAAAAACCGCATTAGAAAAAACTATCAACATGTGCGGAAATGGGCCAAGAGAACGCGGACAAATTGCTTTCGAATCTATGATCGGGATATCAAAGAATATCCTCTGGCCATTGACTTTTATGATGGGCGCTTTTGTGTCCATTATTTTACAAGTAGTAGAGAGAGTGATGAACCGCGTCAAGATTTATATGATGAAGCTGTGAGTGCGATCTGCTGCCTCTTTGATGTGAAAATGGATTCGATCTACTGGCGAACGCGGATCAAAAGAGAAAAAACAGAGCAGTATGAAAAGACAAGCGCGTCGAAAGAGTTTTTCACTGTTCTTGAACACGGGGTCAAATTTAAGGTCAACCTTTTAGATTATCTTGATACCGGGCTTTTTCTTGATCATCGTCAAACACGCCAGTTAGTTGCAGCGGAAGCTTCTGGAAAACGGCTACTTAATCTCTTTGCCTACACCTGCTCGTTTAGTGTCCATGCGGCTATAGCTGGGGCGACTTTTACTAAAAGCGTCGATATGTCAAATACCTATACCGACTGGGGGCAGGATAATTTTCTTTTAAATTCGATTTCTCTGAAAAACAATCTGATTATACGAGAAGATTGTCTGAAATTCCTCGATGAAGAAAAAGGAGAAAAATATGACATCATCGTGATTGATCCACCCACAATTTCACGTTCCAAAAAAATGGATCAGATGTTTGATATCCAGGTGGATTATATTTCTTTAATATCAAAAGCATTAAAGCTTCTCACAAAAGAGGGGACCCTCTTTTTTAGCACAAATTCTCGCAAATTTGATTTTGATGAAAGCCGTTTTCCAGAGTGCTCCATTCAAGAAATATCAAAAAAAACCATCCCCATCGATTTTCATAATCAAAAGATCCATCGCTGCTGGAAGATCTCTCTTCAACGTTGACTTCAATTTCTCTCTCATCTATCGAAAGAATTTAGTAATCACATGATTTACAAAAAGCCATTTCATTTTAAATTTGCAGAGATGCCCTATAAACCATTTGGGAAAAAACTTTTAGGAAGGTTGGTGTCAGGGATTCATCTGACTTTTCTTAACTGCGAATTCGAGAAAGGGGCAATTGTCGAAAGTCATCAGCATAAAAATGAACAAATCAGTTATGTCGTTAGGGGAGTTCTCAAAGGGACAGTGGCGGGTAAGAAATACATCTTAAAAAAAGGGGATGCGATCTTAATCCCTCCCAATACATCTCATAGATGGGAAGCTCTGAAAAAGAGCGTGACCTTAGAAGTCTTTAGTCCGATCAATCACAAAGTGATACGTAAATATGGAAAAAAATATGATTAAGAAGATTTTTGGAAACCATTTACTCACGGCTTTTTTACCATGGATATTTTTTTCCATATTTAATAATAGCCATCTTCTATGGGCAAGCTTAGGGGCACTCATGTTAGTTGTTTTATTTAACTTTAGAGAGTTGAAGCAAGGCTTTATCATGCCTGTTGGCTCTGTGATTTTTTTTGGTTTTTTTGCTTTAAATGATCTATTTGGTTTCTCTAAGTGGGCCGAAGATCATTCTTTTCTTCTGATTAACTCAGGGCTCGCTATCATCGTCTGTTTTTCTATGATCATCGGCAAGCCATTTACCATTCAATATGCGCGCGAAAAAGTGGATAAGTCTCGTTGGAATCATCCCACTTTTCTTAAGGTGAATTGGATACTCACAACGATTTGGGCGATCTTGATGATTATTATGGCGCTTCCCAGCTATTTTCTGACTCAAGATCAGGTGAACGCCTCTTGGTTTTGGAATTATGGAATTACAATGATTTGCATTGTTATTGGTCTAGAATGTAATAAAATCATCCCCGCCATCTTCAAAAAATAAGATTTTTTAACAGGATCCGCTTCGCTAACAGGATCGCTCCCATACGGTCGCGGCAGGATCAGAGAAAAAGATCTTCTTACATCGTGCCATGAGCGTTAGCGAATGATCCTGCCAGCGCAGCGGATCCTGTTAATATTTAAAATTCAGGTTAGTAATGAAAAGAGGTTTTTGGGATCCGAGACATCGGGGACCATATTGAGCATATGTCCGGTATCATACTCTTTCGCTAGAGTATGCACCAAACGAAGAGTGCTGTAATCTTCTAGCGCAAAGCCAACAGAATCAAAAAGCGTAATTTCCTCGTCCGATGCGCGGCCCTTTTTTTTCTTCGCAACAAGTTCCCATAATTCCGCGAACACTCTGTCCTTCCCGCCAAGCTGCTGGATTTCACCTTCAATTGTACTTTGCTCGATCTGTTCCACCACCACTTTGCTTTTTTTGACAAGATCAGGATCTAGCTCTGTCTTTCCTGGGCAATCTCCGCCTATTCCATTGATATGACACCCTGGCCTTACCCAACTGCCAAGGACAACTTTTTGACGCCCTTTTTCAGCCGTTGCTGTTGTAATAATATCGCTTTGTTCCACAACTGACTGCGCGGTTTTACAGGGATGCAGTTTCAATCCAAAGCGGTCCAGGTTTTTTGCGAATTTTTGCATGGCTTTGGGATCAATATCAAAATAGTAAATTGTATCGATGCCTAAGCTGAAATGGTGTGACAACGTTTGAAATTCGCTTTGCGCCCCAGTTCCAATAATCCCAAAACTTTTCACATTTTTTCTCGCCATGTATCTTGATGCAAGCGCCGATGTTGCTGCAGTGCGTATCGCTGTCAATAAAGTCATTTCAGAAATAAGCACTGGATATCCCGAAGCTACATCAGCGAGCATTCCTATAGCTACTACCGTTAGATGGTTTTGACGCGGATTGTCAGGATGGCCATTCACTAATTTAAACGAATAATATTCTTTGTCTGAGATCGGCATGAGTTCAATCACGCCATGAGGATAATGCGTTGCATGCCGGGGTGATTTATCAAACTCTTTCCAGCGCGAATAGTCTTGATCAAGCCGATCAATCAACTTGAGCATAAAGGTTTTTAAAGTCACCTTTTTGACCAAGTTGCGCAAGTCATCAACTGTTATAATACGAACCATAAAAATCTAGGCCTCTTCAAATACTTTGTATACTAAAAACTTTAAATCTGCGATAGATCAAATATGAGAAATTAGCGAAAGGGGTTTTTATGTTGGGTACAGTGTTAATTATTCTTCTTATTCTTCTCTTGATAGGTGCATTTCCCAGATGGGGTTACAATGCAGGATGGGGATATGGTCCTTTCGGAGCATTGGGGATCATATTAATCATCCTCATCGTGTTGCTTCTTCTAGGAAAAATTTAAGGCAATTATCTAGTGCGCTGATGAGGCGATCGAGATCTGCCTGAGCCATTTCTCGAATGATTTCGATGGCCTCTTCTAAAGTTCCTACCGCCGCGTCCTTTGAAGATTGGCTCGGCTCTAATTGAAGGGTCTGGTTCATAGCCAGGCACTACGACGTTTGGAATTTTTTTGCTTAACATGCGTTCGATATCTAGAAGTAATTTCTGTTCATCAATACTGACCAGTGAAATAGCCTGCCCTGTATTGCCAGCCCGTCCAGTACGGCCGATCCGGTGAACATAATCTTCTGGAACTTCAGGAAGTTCGAAATTCACAACATGGGGGAGATCATCGATATCAAGTCCACGGGCTGCGATGTCGGTTGCCACAAGGACACGCACGACGTTACGTTTGAAATCTGCAAGCGCCCTTGTCCGCGCTGCCTGACTTTTATTTCCATGAATGACAGTTGTTGTCACGCCATCTGTTGCCAATTGCTCAGAAAGTTTATTGGCGCCATGTTTTGTACGGGTAAAGACTAGGACCTGTCGCAAGTTTTGAGAAGAAATCAAAAAGGAAAGAAGCGCACGTTTACGCTTATTGTCTACAGGATGGACAACTTGAGAGACAAGTTCAGCAGGTGCATTCTGACGTGCAACCTCTATTATTTTAGGTGATTTTAAAAGAGTGGCAGCTAGATTTTTTATTTCATTGGAGAAAGTCGCAGAAAATAAAAGATTTTGTCGATTTTTTGGTAGAAGCGCAAGAATTCTACGAATATCCGGAAGAAATCCCATGTCCAACATGCGGTCTGCTTCATCAAGAACAAGGCTTTCAACTTGTGATAGATCAACAGTCCTTTGATTCACATGGTCCAAGAGCCGTCCAGGGGTTGCAATGATGATGTCTACACCATGTCTCAATATTTTGATTTGATTGTTGATGCTTACCCCACCAAAAATGACAGCTGTCTTTAGTGGTAAATATTTTCCGTAGGTCTTTACACTTTGTTCAACTTGAGCGGCAAGCTCGCGCGTCGGTGTTAAAATAAGAGCGCGGACACAGCGCCGTCCTTGATTTTTAAAATTTGCCATCAAACGCTGGAGAATGGGCAAAGTAAATCCGGCTGTTTTCCCCGTACCCGTTTGCGCGCCTGCCATGAGATCATGACCTTCGAGGATGATGGGAATAGCTTGCTCTTGAATGGGAGTCGGGGTGCTATAGCCCTCTCCATCAGTTGCCTTGAGTAGTTCTTTGAGTAGACCTAGATCTTTGAATGATGACACTATGATTTATTCCAATTAAATTTTTTGCAGCTCCTTTATAACATCAAACGGCCTTAATGTAAAAATAATAGACTTTTCTCTGAAAATAAATTATTTTTTCTACCTATCAAAAAAAAGAAGAGTTAATTAAATTTATTAAAATTTTTAAAAAAGGAGAGTTTTATGAGGAAAAGGGCCATTTTTGCCTTCTGTTTTCTTATTTGTGCATTCACCTACCTCAATGGGGAAGAAACCACAAAATGGTCAGAATATTCTGTGATATTGCAACCTGCCCCAACGGGTGGTGTAGGCATTTTTGCAACCCATGATATGCCAGAGGGAATGCGTGTTTTTACTGGAAAATTTTCTCCTAAAAGAGCCAAGACGAAAGAGATTCCTGCTGCTTTTTTAAAATATTGTGTTTTTATTGATGATGAGGAGTGCTACTGTCCCGAGCGTTTTGATTGTATGGAAATTGGCTGGTATATCAACCATTCCTTTGACCCAAATCTAATCAAAATAGCCGAAGGGCATTGGGTTGCAGCTCGAGATATTAAAGCTGGTGAAGAACTTCTAATGGACTACAACCAGCTGAACGAGCCGGAAAATCTAAAGGAACCCTACTATCGTATTGAACGATAGCAGGATTTTTCAGCATAAAGAGTTAGCGGCCTTTAGAATGGCCTTTTCCTCTTTGCGGCCTCATGATATTTCGTGAGGCTAAATCTTTAGATTTACTTCCAAAAAACCCTTGGTTTTGTGGGTGGTTTTTTTTGCCTTTTTGCTTGCCGCCGCCAAGAATGCCTTCATTAGGTTTTTTTTCTGACATACAAACCTCCTATAATTCATATCGATTATAGGTAAAAAACCGCTTTTTCAGAAGGTTAAAAAATTAGTTGCTCTAAATGATAACAACGCTCTGCCGTATCATGGAAAACATTTTTTTGATCGGATAGTGAGAGGTCTTTCACACTGGCCTGGTAGGCATTATAAAGCTCAGTAAATGAATGATCTAATTTTTCAAGAGGCATATTGCTGCCAAACATCGTCCTTGCCGGTCCAAAAATTTCAATGGCTTCTCGGATCCAGGGTCTGATCTGTTCTAAAGTCCAGTGCCTAAAAATGCAAGCAATGGCTGTGATTTTAAGAAGCACATTTTCATATTTGCTAATCGAGCGCATCTGCTTTTTCCAATAAGTAAAACCATCCGGGGAAAGATCTAAAGGCCAGCCCATGGGATGTAAAATCATGCGTATGTTTGGAAATGCTTGGGCTAAGTCGACAGCTTCGGGGATTTGAGGTGCAAAAATCTCAAATTCCCAACTAAAACCATAATTTTTCAATTTAGCGAAATTTTTTCTCCATTCGGGCTCCATTAACATACCTGGGCGTTTAGCAAAACGTTTCAGGGGATTATCAGGGTCGTAAAGCATATGATCGCGGAGAGCGCGCACATTAGGAATTTTTTGGTATTCGTTCAAAAGATGTTCAAAATTTGGATCCAGGGGACTTGCAAGCGCAATAATTCCGTGAGGATGGCCAAAGCGGTCTGCTAGACTTTGTGCCCATTTTGCCTCTTTTAGAGGGTCATCCGAGATAAATTCGGCCATCACAGTTTTAACAATATTAAAACCTTTTGTATCTTTTAGGTACGCTTCCGGAAGGTATTTGTGAGGCAGGCTCGAATAATCACCGACGACAGTGGCGAAGCCAGGATCTATTTTTTTTAAATGGGGATAAGAATTGTGCTGCGCATCAATATAATGTAGATGGCAATCAATAGTGGGCAAATTTTCAGCGTTCTTTGACGATTGCAAGGATTTCTTCTTCTGTTAATAATGATATTAATAGATGATAATACAATTATTAGGCAAACAGATGATTAAAAAAGTTAATATCAAGCAGAAATTAAGCTTATTTTCCGACTATTGGAATCCCCGAGTCATTGGAGAGCTCAATGGTCAGCAAGTGCGCATTGCTAAGTTTCAAGGAGAATTTACATGGCACCATCATGAGAAGGAAGACGAGCTTTTTTTGGTGATTAAAGGCAGGCTTCTAATGAAATTACGAGATCAAGAGATTTGGCTTGAAGAAGGGGAGATGATTATCATTCCAGCTGGAGTAGAACATTTGCCTGTTGCGCCAGAGGAAGCACATATTTTATTATTTGAACCAGCAGCCACAAAAAATACAGGAAATGTTAAAGAAGAGCGAACACGAAAGAATTTAAAACACTTATAAAAAAATGACAGAAAACTTAAGAGATTCAGCTCAGCGAGTACAAAATATTCTAAGAGAATATCATCTCGAAACAAAGGTGATTGAATTCAAAGAATTAACACGCACCGCTCAAGAAGCTGCCAGCGCTATCGGCTGCGACGTAGGACAAATAGCAAAAACATTGATTTTTCGAGGTAAAATCTCTAAAAAGCCTATTTGTGTGATTGCAAGCGGGAAAAATCGGGTCGATGAGAAAAAAGTCACAGCTTATTTGGAAGAAGAAATCGAAAAGCCAGATGCCGATTATGTTTTGACGCATACCTCATTTTCCATCGGAGGCATCCCACCTGTCGGATTTGCATTTGAATTGAAGCCAATCATTGATGAAGACTTGATGAGTTATAAGGAAATTTGGGCTGCTGCGGGAACACCTTATGCTGTTTTTCAGATTACTCCAGAGGATTTACTCAAAATCACTAGCGGCAAAGTATTAAATATCCGTAAATAGTAAATAGCACAAATGAATTGTTGGAGTTGCGGCACAGAGCTGCCTGATCCTACCTGGGGAAAACTTTCTTTTCGCGCCACTTGCGATAGGTGCAATGCTGCGCTCCACTGTTGTAAAAATTGCAAATATTACCAACCCGGCTCACCTAATGACTGCAGGGTGCCTGGAACTGACTGGGTCAGAGATAGGAGTGCAACTAACCTGTGCGAAGAGTTTGGCCTCATGGACAAAGTCTCTTCTTCAAAGTCGAACAATAGTAAACAGCGCTTTGATGATCTCTTTAAAAAATAAATATTACATATCGCTATTTCATCTATGTATAAATTGACAAATTACCTTATAATTTTCCTAAAAATTATAAAAATGGATAATAATGTCATCAATACACCGGATTAGAATCGGCGCTGAAGAATATGTCCCAGATTTACCTCCGACTAAAGGCGTCATACAAGAGGTAGGTCAAAAGCACCGGGTCATTAATTTTTCAAAATATATTGCAATGCCTTATTCCAAATGTGCTTCCAAGGCCTATTTGGATGTAGAGGTGGAAGATGGATCTGGCACATACCAATATAGAGTAGACTCTGCCAAATTAGCTCAAGCGCTACGCTTGCCAAATCCTCAAGCGGTCGCTGAGTTATCAAGAGAATCAAAGCTGGTCCAGAAGATTCGAGAAGTGACAATTGAAGCAGAAAAAGAAAAAGAGAAGGTCATTAATAAAGAATTAAAGCGATTCTACAGAGCATATCCTGATAGTGCCGAAGCAAAAAAAGCACTTGGAGTCATAGCTGATTTGATGGAATCAGTCATTAGAGTTGCAGTCGGGAAATTTTATGCCTCATCACTACCTGAATATAATCGTCAACTTCATTATTATTTCATTCGTAAGAAAACCTTAGCCATTGTCTTAAAAGAACAAAATGGATTACGGGTTGTTTGTCTAGAGCGCTATCTTGGTGATGGTTCTACTGCAGTTGTATTTAAAGTGAAAAGTGTTTTAGATCGAATGGATTTAGCATTGAAGGTAGCCTGGCCAAATGATAGGGCGCAACAATGGATTAATCGGGAATTTGAGACCTATACGCAGTTATATGGCAATCTGCCCCCCGGTGCACATATTACTGGTCTGCAAATGAACTGTTATAGAAAACTGGACGGTTTGCCGTTAAAAGTTGAAGGAGAAAAAGCAACTATTGATCGTCAAAATCTGACATGCGGTCTGCTTTTGCCTCTCTATAGTTTTGGAAGTCTTTATTCTTTTGTACTAAAGAATGAAGCTGCACTAAATATACACCATTTGAAAAATGAATGGAGAGAAGACGGTTGTTATCAACTTTTACTAGGGGCCAGCCACTTAGAAACACAAGGAAAAGTTAATACTGATACCTGTATTCTTAATACATTTGTAACAGAAGGTAATGAAAGAGGATTTCTTCAATACGACTTAGGAGATCTTGAAAGCGTGATATCTTTTAAAACTTACCAAAAGAGCTTTCCAATTTTCCATTCAAATTTCGTACGTCTTTCAGAAATTAATTTAATGATAGATTGTTTAAAAGATCCCAAGTTATTTGAACAGCATATGGAAAAGGTAGCGCCAAAGGCGGCTGCTTTTTCACTAACTACTGTTTTACTAGAAGTATTGACACACCAATTAACGCTTGCTTTTTACTTAAAATCAAATGGGCGTAGCTTATATCCAGACCTCGCAAGAGGAAAGACAATAACGCCATGGGATAGATTAGAAAGAGACAATAAAGAACTTGCCTCTCTATTTGAACATGCACTATTTGATCCTAACGATCGTTACACCCCAAAACATCTATTAGAAAAGTTCCATTCAATAATGGAACTTCAAAACCCTGAGCTTCATCAAAAATATGATCAACGAGTAAAAGCCCTACTTCAAGGTAAATCTAAAGAGCCTGTTGAAGAAAAAGGGGAAGAACCCAATTCATCGATTTAAAAGGATTCTGAGTCAAAGGCTATTAATTAAAAATATTTGTATATAATATTCTAGTCAATTATCTGTATTGTAATTTCTAAATTATGTTATAATTTTTTTATTATAAATAATTATGACAGCAGTACACAAAATTAAAATCGGGAATGAAGAATATGTTCCAAAATTGCCTGAAAATAAAAACATTTTTCAAAAGATAAGGCCAAGGCCTGGGGTCATCTATGGGGTCATCAATTTTTCAGATTATGTTGCAACGCCTTATTCCAAATTGCCGGAGTCTTCTAAAACCTTCTTAAGGGTGGAGGTGGAAGATGTTACTGGCAACTATCCATGCATCATAGATTCAGCTAAATTGGCCAAAGCGCTAGGGTTGCCCAATGCCCAAGAGGTTGATGAGTTAGCTCAGCGATCGAAGCTGGTCCAAAAGATTCAAGAAATAACTGTTGAAGGAGAAAGAAAAAGAAAAGCGCTCTTTGATCAAACATTAAGACGATTTTACTCAGTCTACTCTACCTCTGCTGAGGTTAGAAAAGCAGTTGGAGAAATAAGCACTGTCGTGGGACCAGTGATTAGAGCTGGAGTCAGAAAATTTTATCGCTCATCATTGTCTGAATATAACAGTCAAGTTCATTATCATGTGATTGAGATTCAAAAAGTTAAGAAATTAGTTATTCTCTTGAATGAAGAAAATGGATCACGGCTTATTTGTATCGAAAACTATATTGAGGAAGGTTCTATTGCACATGTATTTAAAGTAAAAAGTGTTTTAGATCGTATGGACTTAGCATTGAAGGTCGCAAAGTCAAATGATGTTGCAAGGCGAAGGATTGATAAGGAATTTGAGATCTATAAGCAATTATTTGGAAATCTGCCCCCTGGCGCACATATTACTGGTCTGCAAATGAACTGTTATGGAAAACTGGATGATCTGCCATTAACAGCTAAAGGAAGAATAGCGATCGTAGATGATTTAAATCTGACATGCGGTTTGCTTTTGCCTTTCTATTGTTTTGGTGATCTTTTTTCTTTTGTTACAAATAGGACTGCATTAAATCTAAAGCAATTGAAAATGGGATGGAAAGAAAATGGTTGTTATCAACTTTTAATGGGAGCCGGCTATTTAGAAGAACAAGGCAAAGTCCAAGTTGATACCTGTCTTGAAAATACATTTGTAACAGAAAGTCATGAAGAAGGCTTTCTTCAATTCGACCTGTGTGATCTTGAAGGCATTATATCCTTTAAAACTTACCGCGAAAGTAGATCCCCAATTCATCATCGGGCATCTATATCTCTTGCAGAATTTACTTTGATGACGGACTGTTTAGCAGATTCCGAATTATTTAAACAGCATATGGAAAAGGTGGCACCAAAAGCAGCTGCTTTTTCTCTAACTACTGTTTTGTTTGGACTATTGACGCAAAGGGCATTTAATCCTTTAGAACAAAACGAGAAATCTTTGTATCTCGATCTTGCAAAAGAAAAACCAAGAGATCGCTGGGTTGGATTAGAAAAAGAAAATAAAGAACTTGCCTCTCTATTTGAATCTACGCTTTTTAAGGAATATTCTTTTCGCTACACCCCAAAACAACTACTAGAAAGGTTCCATGAGTTAATGAAAGTACAAAATCCGCAGCTTTATCAAAAATATGATCAACAAGTAAAAGCTCTACTACAAAGTAAACCTCCAGAACCGGTTGAAGAAAAGGGGAAAGCACCCAACGCACCGATTTAAAAGCCCTCTGAGTCAAAGGCTATTAATTCAAAAAAAATATATACAGTATTGCGATCAATTAATCTATATATTTAATTTCTAAATTATGTTATTATATTTTTTATAACTAATAATAAATAATTATGTCATTACGCGCAATTAAAATAGGGACAGAAGAATATGTCCCAGCATTACCAGCGAATAAACGCATACTTCAAGAGGTAAGTCCACGGCATTGGGTCATCAATTTTTCAGACTATGTTGCAATACCTTATTCAAGGTCTTCTTCAAAAGCCTACGTGAGAGTGGAGGTGCAAGATACATATGGCAAATATAGTTACGTAGTAGACTCAGCTAAATTAGCCCAAGCGCTACGATTGCCAAATACCCAAGAAGTCCATGAATTAGCTAAACAATCGAAGCTGGTCCAAAAGATTCAAGAAGTGACCAATACGGTAGAAAAAGAAAAGAGAGCGCTCTTTAAACAGATATTTAAACGATTTTACTCAGTCTATTCTATCTCTGATGAAGTCAGAAAAACATTTGGAGACAATGTCCTTGATCTCACCGCCATGATTAAAGATGCAGTCGCAAAACTTTATCGCTCATCATTGCCTGAATACAACGATCAAGTTCATTACCATGTGATTCAGAAAGATAAGAAAAAAAACTTAGTCATTGTCTTGAAAGAACAAAATGGATTACGGGTAGTTTGTCTAGAGAAGTATATTGCGGCCGGTACTTATGCAGGTGTACTTAAAGTGAAAAGCATTTTAGATCGAGTGGACTTAGCATTAAAGGTTGCAAAACCAAATGATGAGGCGCAACAAAAGCTTGATAAGGAATTTGAGGCCTATAGGCAATTATATGGAAATCAGCCGCCAGGCTCACATATTACTGGTCTGCAAATGAACTGTTATAGAAAACTAGACAATCTGCCGCTAAGAATTGAAGAGCCTGATGTAATGGTTGATCCTCAAAATTTGACACGTGGTTTGCTAATGCCCTTCTATTGTTTTGGGAATCTTTGTTCTTTTGTAAAGGAGCCTTCTACATTAAATCTAACGCATTTGGAAAAGGGGTGGAAAGAAGATGGTTGTTACCAACTTTTACTAGGGGCCCGCTACTTAGAAACACTAGGAAAAGTCGATGTGGATACCTGTCTTGATAATACACTTATAACAAAAAGTAAGGAAAAAGGATTTCTTCAATTTGACTTAGGAGATCTTGAAGGTATTATATCCTTTAAAGATTATCGTAAAAGCAGATCACTATCTCATCATTCAGAGTATATTCGTCTTTCAGAAGTTTCTTTGATGCTGAAATGTTTAGGAGATCATGAATTATTTAAACAAGAGATGGAAAAGGTAGCACCAAAAGCGGCTACTTTTGCATTAACCACTACTTTAATTGTACTATTGACACAACAATTTTCAAGTCCTTATTACTTACAATCAGATGGAAAGAATTTGTTTCCATACCTCTCAAGTGAAAAACCAAAAAAGGTGTGGGATGTATTAGAAAAAGAAAACAAAGAACTTGCATCTCTATTTGAATATGTATTGTATATAGACTATCGTTTTCGCCATACCCCAAAACAACTCTTAGAAAGGTTCCATACGATAATGAAAGTACACAATCCGCAGCTTCATCAAAAATATGATCAACAAGTAAAAGCCCTCCTTCAAAGTAAACCTAAAGAGTCGGTTGAAGAAAAGGGGAAAGAATCAGATAGGCCAATGACTTAAATCGAAAGAGTATTAATTCAAAAAATATTTATAATATATATTTAAGTAAATAATCTATATTTTAATTTCTAAATTATGTTATAATTTTTTAATAACTTATAAAATTAATTATAAATAATTATGACAATACAAAAAATTAAAATAGGCGCAGAAGACTATGTCCCAAAATTATCTAGTAATAAAAGCCTATTTCAAGAAGTAGGTCCCAATCACCGAGTCATCAATTTTTCAGACTATGTTGTAATGCCTTATTCCGAGGTGCCTGAGCCTTCCAAAGCCTGCGTGAGTGTGGAGGCAGAAAATAAAAATGGGAAATATACATATGTCGTAGACGCAGCAAAATTAGCCCAAGCGCTACGATTGCAAAGTGCCCAAAAAGTCATTGAATTAGCTGAAAAATCGAAGTTAGTCCAAAAAATTCAAGAAGTAAGCGATGAGGGAGAAAAAGAAAAAAGAGAGCTCTTAAAACAGGTATCTGAACGATTTGATACACTCTATGCTGCCTCTGATGAAATCAGAAAAATATTTGGAGACGATATCATTGATGATTTCAGCACAATGATTAGAGCTGCGCTCGGAAAACTTTATCGCTCATCATTGCCTGAATATAACGGCCAAGCTCATTATCATGAGACTCAGAATAAGAAAATCTTTGTCATTGTCTTGAAAGAACAAAATGGCCTGCGGATTGTTTATATAGAGAAATATATTGCAAGCGGTGGTTTTGCAACTGTATTTAAAGTGAAAAGTGTTTTAGATCGCATGGACTTAGCATTGAAGGTCGCAAACTCCAATGAAAAGGCGCATCAAAAGCTTGATAAGGAATTTGAGAACTATGCGCAGTTGTATGGAAATCTGCCCGCAGGCTCACATATTACTGGCCTGCAAATGAACTGTTATAGAAAATTGAGCGATCTGCCGCTTAAAGTTGATAAAACAGGTGCAATCAGAATTATTCATCCCCCAGATCTGACATGCGGTTTGTTAATGCCTTTCTATTGTTTTGGGAGTCTTTATTCTTTTATAAAGAGACAGTCTGCATTAAATTTAACGCAGTTGAACAAGGGATGGAAAGAAGATGGTTGTTACCAACTTATACTAGGGGCCTGCCACCTAGAAACAGAAGGAAAAGTCAATGTTGACACCTGTCTTGTTAATACATTTGTAACTGAAAGGAATGAACAAGGCTTTCTTCAATTCGACTTGGGAGATCTTGAAGGCATTATATCCTTTAAAACTTACAAAAAAAACAAACTAACTTACCATTCAAAGTTTATACGTTTTTCAGAACTTATTTTGATGCAGGAGTGTTTAGATGATTGCGCATTATTTGAAAAGAAGATGGAAAATGTGGCACCAAAGGCGGCTGCTTTCTCTTTAACTGTTGTTTTATTTGCATTGTTGACACAACAATTAACTATTCCTTTTCAGGTAAAAGAGGTAATGGGGAGCTCGTATCCAGATTGCGCAAAAAGAAAGCCAATGGAACTATGGGATGGATTAGAAAAAGAAAATAAAAAACTTGCGTCTCTGTTTGAATCTATATTATTTTCTGAGTCTGCCCATCGTCGCACTCCAAAACGACTATTAAAAAGGTTCCATGCAGTAATGGAAGTACAAAATCCCGAACTGCACAAAAAATATGATCAACAAGTAAAAGACCAACTACAAAGTAAACCTAAAGAGAAGACTGAGGAAAAGGAAGACTAATTATGCAGAGATTCAAAGACCAGGTTGTCATCATCACCGGAGCCTCTCGCGGTATCGGAAGAAGCATTGCTGATCTTTTTGCAAAAGAAGGGGCAAAACTCTTACTGGCCAGTAGAGATGAGCTCTTGCTAAATAAAGTTAAAGAAGAAATCCAATCTTCTTGCAACGAAGTGATGGTGATCAAGGCCGATGTAAGCAATCAGACGGACATGGAAAAAATGGCCCAAAAAGCGCTAGCTAAATGGGGGAGAATCGATGTCCTTTGCCACAATGCAGGGATTTATCCTCAAGCACGCTTAGAAAATATGAGTTTGAGCGAATGGCAAAAAGTCATCGATGTCAACTTAACGGGGACTTTTTTAGCTGTTAAAGCCTGTATCCCAACCATGAAAGCGCAGGCACAAGGGAAAATTGTGATCACCTCCTCGATTTCCGGGCCCCAAACAGCTCTTCCAGGACTTTCTCACTATACCGCCTCAAAAGCAGGAATTAATGGTTTTATACGGACTGCTTCTGTGGAACTTGCAAAGTACAAAATTAATATCAACGCAGTTGAACCGGGTAATATTCTGACAGAAGGTCTTGCAGAATGTGGTGAGGAGTATATTCAAAATATGACAAAAGCGATCCCTCTTGGGCGGCTAGGCAATCCTGAAGAAGTTGCACAGGGAGTTCTTTTTCTTGCTTCAAATGAGGCCTCTTACATCACAGGGCAAAGCTTGATTATTGATGGGGGACAAATACTTCCAGAATCTCATTTCGCTGAGTATTAATGGATTAGATTAGATCAGGCCTTTTGATGGGCCTGATCTATAAAAAATTAGAAGTTTTTAATGTAACGGGAAAGTCTTTTCAGATCCATCGATAACTTGTTGATTTTACGTGAGATAAAGTTTCTTTTTTTTCTTATACTTTTTGCACTATAATGCTTCATAATATATCCATCCTCTTAATTAAGATTTTTATATGGAACGAGTTGGATTTGAAATTAAATATGAATTAACCCTCGTCGTCTAACTTAAATATATAAAATTAGAATATTATTTTCTAGTATTTATTTCTTTTTACATAACTATCTTATAATAAGCATGTTAATAATTATTAGATTTTTATTTATTTTTAATTAAAAAAGTGATATAATTTTTTTTATTAAAAGAAATAATAGGTAATAATTATGTCATTTGATGCTACAGGTCCATCGTCAGCTCCTGCTTCACGACCAAATTTAAGAGTAGACTTAAGCGACAATTCATCAAGTCATACTTCAAGTGTACCACGATCAGGAACGCCTTTAAGCGGTCGTAGAGTCGTTGAACAACCAGAGAGCTTTACAAGTTACGCTTCAATAAGACCACCAAGTGCACCTCGATCAGCAACACCTTTACGCGGAGATAGAGTTGCATCATCACCCAGCGCATCTAGTGCATCTAGTTCAGCAACTTTAAAACGGAGTGCATCTACTGCGGCTGCGCCTTTAAGCGAATATAGACCCGCAAAAAGCTATTCAAGTTATAGCGCTTTAAGCGGCGTTGCACCATCACCTAGCGCATCGAGTTCGACAACACCATCACCGAGGTCATCTGGTTCAGCAGCACTAACACGAAGCGCATCAGCACCACGCAGACAAAGACCGGCTGAACAAGAAAGCTTTTCAAGTTATAGAGACGTTGCACCATCACCAAGTGCATCTAGTTCACTCTCACGGACACGAAGTGCATCTAACTCGATAGCACCTCGAACACCAAGCTCATCTAGTTCATCAATAGCACCAAGCGGACATAGCGGTCCAACAGGACAACCAAAGCTTGTTTTAGTTCCTCTATCTGAAGCAGATGAGAGAGTTAGTCTGCCGCCATCTTCTTCAGACCGTTTTTCATCTGCCGCGCTTGCTCTTTCTGCCTCTTCTTCTAGTTCATCACAAGCGGTATCAGCATCGTCTGGAGTCAGAAATACAAATAGTGCTTTACCACCAAGACATCTAACTAGACATACTGCAGTTTTACAAAGTGAATCTAAAGAAAATAAAGAAAATAAATAAATATAGGAAAATAAATATGACACAAAATACTTTTTTAAATACAGGTTCTTCATCTTCCTCTTCAAGCACATTTTCATTTGGGGCAAGTTCTTCCTCTTCAAGCTCATCTTCATCATCAACAAGTGGGGATAGGGAATCCAAAAGAGGCCCCATTACTGATATGAGTAAACTTCAGCGTTCACAACTTCAGGCGGAATTAGATAAGGAACTTACATCTGAAGAAACATCGAAGGCGGCACATAACGAGCGCTATGCGCGAATACGCGCTCTAGCCGAGGCTAAAAGAAGTCAGGAAGCAGCGAGCGCATCTAGCTCAGCAGCATCACCAAGTCCACTTAGCCCAGCAGCGGCAAGTGGTCGTTCACGTGCTAGCACAGGAAGGTATGTAACTTTGCAAGGTGCCCAAGGTGGCGTAGGAAGTTCACAATCAGGAAACACACTTAGTCCAGCAGAGGGATCAAGTTTACCTAGACGAGCTAGCGCGCCCAATGCACTTAGTAACCCAGTAGTACCAAGTATATTCCGCCGCGAACGTGCTAGCCCAGAAAGGTATGTAGATGTAACTTGGCAAGGTGGCGTAGAGAGTCCACAATCAGCAAGCGCCCTTAGTCCAGCAGCAGGATCTAGTCAACCTAGACGAGGAAGCGCGCCCAATACACTTAGTAGCT
This sequence comes from Rhabdochlamydiaceae bacterium, assembly GCA_035478495.1. Classification (GTDB taxonomy): domain Bacteria; phylum Chlamydiota; class Chlamydiia; order Chlamydiales; family Rhabdochlamydiaceae; genus DATIJP01. The sequence goes on along the minus strand of DATIJP010000020.1, from coordinate 58 downwards.
CAGTAGCACCAAGTTTATTCCGTCGCGAACGTGCTAGCCCAGAAAGGTATATGGGTAT
>DATIJP010000019.1:0-33012 GCA_035478495.1 Rhabdochlamydiaceae bacterium | reverse complement strand
TAGACCTTCCGAGGCCGCATCCCCAAAAAAAAGAGGTTTTGATCAAAATCAGTTGCTGCGGAATATGCCGGACCGACCTACATGTGATAGAAGGCGATCTGCCCCAGCCAAAACTCCCCCTAATTCCAGGCCACCAAATAGTAGGGAAAATCGTAGAACTTGGCAGTGGGGCAGAGCGATTTAAAATAGGCGATCGTGTTGGCGTTGCTTGGCTTGGAAAAACCTGCGGCAAATGCGAATTCTGCAAAGAAAACCGAGAAAATCTGTGTGACAATGGTCTTTTTACGGGCTATCAATTGAATGGCGGTTATGCAGAATATTGCTCTGCTAATGAAGACTTTATATTCCCCATTCCAGAGGGTTTTTCAGATATTCAAGCCGCGCCATTACTATGCGCTGGATTTATTGGATACCGCTCTTATCGCATGGCAAAAGATGCAAAAAATATCGGATTTTATGGTTTTGGCTCATCAGCCCATATTTTGATTCAAATAGCTCGCTATGAAGGACGCAAAGTGTTTACATTTTCGCGAAAAGGCAATCAAAAAAACCAGGATTTTGCAAAAAAAATGGGCGCTTATTGGGCAGGAGATTCTGAAACGATGCCGCCTGAGCTTTTGGATGCCGCCATTATTTTTGCCCCTGTTGGGAGCTTAATTCCTGTGGCCTTAAAAGCTCTCCGCAAAGGGGGCAGTATCATTTGCGCAGGCATTCATATGAGCGATATCCCCTCTTTTCCCTACTCTTTGCTTTGGGGAGAAAGGGAGATAAAATCTGTTGCTAATCTCACTCGAGAAGATGGCGAGCAACTTCTTGAACTTGCACCAAAAATCCCCATAAAAACGGATGTTATTACTTATCCTTTAGAGACTGCTAATGAGGCACTTAAGGACTTTAAAGAAGGTAAAATCGAAGGAACCGCCGTTTTAGTAATTTAGATAAATTTTTTAAACATAAAAAAATCCCTGTTTATAATATAATTTATTAAATTATGAATAATTTCGTAATTAAACCTAGTGAACTATCTACAATTAATCTGCCCTATTTAGATGTGGCCGTTGAAACTATTCTTAGTCCTTTTTTAGCCTCTAAATTGATCACAATTATTACAACATACGCAGACATTTCAAAAAAAGTGGACACACAGAAAATGATCTCCATTTTTTTAAATGGAATTCCAGGTCAGTTTTCTCCTTTGCCAAAAGCTTTTATAGAAGTAGCGAAAAAAGCATTTCCTGACTGCTCGACTTGTCTAGACAAATCACTTCAAGCATCAGTGCAACCACTTAAAGATGCAACCATTTTGGGGGATAACGATGAAAGAAAACTGATGATCCTTACCCGTCTCTATTTTTGTCATAAAACTAAACAAGATGAAGCTGAAATTAAAATAAAACACCTTAATGTAGATTCTGCTTTTCTCGAAGAAGTACGGGAGTATAATCGAAATGAATCCCGTGAATTTACTAATAAAATAGTGGGCATCGATATCGTCGAAAGATGCAATTACATAACAGATAAACGCCGATGCCATTCCTATGTTTTTGGTCAGGAACCTTGGTTTACAGGAGAACACTTACTTTTCGGTTCCCCGGATCTGGTACTCACACATTTAAAAAGTAAAAACTTAAATCTTGTAGCGAAAGCAGTACCCAAAGCAATTGTTATCTATTGTAGACCAAATAAAGTAACCCATTACGGGCGCGTAGAATCTGTTGATTCCGAAGGAAATATCACAGTCGTTTCTAAGTTTGGGGAACAAAATATCTATAGGCACCGACCCGAACTTGTTCCTTATATCTATGGCACTCAAGTTTTTTTCTTAGTTAAAGTGTAATTATTTATTCGGTTTTTGAGAAGTGGCTGAGCTTTGGATCAGCTACTTTCATGAGGTCTTTTGAGAGCATCTGGATCGATTCGGTGCGCAGGCCGCAGCTAAAGACAATTTTGTGCGCTTTAAAGATCTTTTCATCAAAATAATTATCAAGATTTAGAAGGTTTCCAAAGGGAGGCACTCCCCCGATCATGAGGCCATAGCGCTCTTTAATCACCTCGGGATTTTCTAGATCGCACTTTTCTCCCACAATCTCCATCACAGCCTTCATATCCAGTTTGCAATTTGCCGGAAGATTAAATTGATAATTCTTTTTGCTGCTTTTCCCACGTACAATGAGTGATTTTACCCCCTCTTCCAATGGGGTATTGCGAATCGTTGCAGCCGTTTGGGATGTTGCCGTCTCCTCATGAATGAAATGTTCAAATGGGAGCTCTTGCTCTCTTAATTTGCGAATGATCTCATTGCGCATATTCTCGCCGCCAAAAACAATCTTAGCCTTAATGCGGTTTCCGGCAATCCGTTTCGTATCAGAAGGGAATAGCGAAGCTTCGCGGATATTTTTCAAATGGAGCAGGGTCATTGTGAGTCTTTCAAGTCCCATTCCAAACCCTCCATGCGGAGGCATGCCATATTTGAAAATGCACAAATAATCTTCAAAATTTGCTGGGTCCATCCCCTTCATTTTTATCCCTTCGACCATATCCTCATAGGTATCGCGTCTTTGTCCACCTGAGGTAATTTCAAGCCCGGCACATAAAAGGTCAAAAGTATTTGTAAGAGCAGGATTATCTGCATTCTGGAAGGCATAAAAAGGCCGTTTTTCCATCTTCCAATCTGTGATAAAGATTAGGTCTGTCCCATGTTCTTCAAACGCATACTTGCAAAGCTCTTTTTCAGCGGCTGGGCTCAAATCAGGCTCTTTTCGCTCATCAATCCCCGTCCGCTTAAAGTAGATCTCTTGCGCTTTTTCAAAAGTGACTCTTGGAATCGGCGTTTTTTCAGGCGCCCTCGCTAACTGCGTCTCTAAAATCTCTAGCTCTTTGAAGCAATGTTTTTGTAGATGTTGGAGAATGGCTTTAATCACCCCTTCTTGCACATCAAGGATTTCATGCCAATGGCTGAAAAAGCCCATTTCAAACTCTAGCTGCTTGCCTTCAGAAATATGACGTGGAGTATGCGAAGGTTCAGCACGGAAAAAAGGAGCAAGGGAATAGACCCGTTCGTAAACACCCACCATGATCTGCTTATAAAGCTGGCTGCTTTGTGCTAGTGTGGCAGTATATCCAAAATAGTCGACATTGAAAAATTCCGCTCCTCCTTCAGAGGAAGCGCCAATCACATTGGGAGAAAAATATTCGACCGCTCCAACATGGTCATGCATGTAAACACGATAGGCATGGGTCAATTCGGCCTGGATTTTAAATACAGCTTGAATTTTGCGATTTCTTAAAGCAATAGAGCGGTGATCAAGAATAAATTCCAGTTCAGAGGCGATCTCAGGTTTATAATACTCCACTAAAGGCGGGGTAAGTATTGGCGTTTCAATCTCTATAGATGGCTCTACAATTTCAACCCCGAGACCTGCCTGTGTTGTCCTGACTGCTTTGCCTTTGATACGCAAGATCGATCCTGGCTGCAAATGGGCAACTTTTTTTGCATCTTCTCGATTTTCAATAACAATCTGAATAAATCCAGTACGATCCCTTAAAATCAGGAAATTTAATTTTCCGAGGGGACGAAAGCTATTCATCCAACCTCTGACCATCACAGGCTTATCAATATGCCGTATAAGATCTGAACCCAATATTCGTTCCATACGCTGAAAGTATATTCATTCTATTCTAAAAAATCCCCAAAATTGTTTTAATGCGATAATGATCTATCCCAAAACAGCACAAGGCCGTGAGACAATTGCCGCTCACTACAATGATTTAGATCCTTTTTACCGGGCAATCTGGGGTGAACATGTCCATCATGGCTATTGGAAAACAGGCCGCGAAACTGTCGAGGTGGCCACATTTCAGCTCACAGAACTTGTCGCAGAGCAGGCCCAGCTTTTTTCAGGTGCCCATGTCTGCGATGTGGGATGCGGCTACGGAGCTACATCGCGCCTTTTAGCCTCCAATTGGGGGGCAAAAGTCACTGCTCTCAGTATCTCTGCTGCTCAACTTGCCTTTGCAAAGAGTAAATCGCTGAATGAAGAAAATCCCAATTTTTTATTATGTGATTTTTTAGAAAATCAGCTGCCTGATCGCTCTTTTGATGCCGTGATCTCCATTGAAAGCTCTGAACATATGGTGGATAAAGAAAAATTTTTCTCTGAAAGTTTCAGATTACTGCGCAAAGGGGGCCGTTTTGTTACCTGCGCTTGGCTATCTGCCACGGAGCCAAGACCCTGGGAAGAGCGTCTTCTTTTAGAGCCCATTTGCCGCGAAGGAAGGCTTCCCAACATGGGGTCAGAGGTGGATTATTTTGAAATGATGCAAAACGCAGGCTTTCAAGACATCCAATTTCAAGATCTTTCCTCTGCCGTCAAAAAGACCTGGTCGATCATCATCAGAAGAACAATGAAGGCTTTTTTCACGGATCCTGATTTGCGCGCCTTTGTTTTAAATAAAGAAGCAGGCGAGCGGATTTTTGCAAAGACTCTTTTTCGCCTCTGGGGTAGCTTCCTTTTTAAAAGCATGCGCTATGGGATTTTTACCGCGCAAAAGCCGTAAAGAAGTTGATATGACTCAAATTGCAAAGTGGATTATTTTTTCTGGGCTTGTTCTCATTGCCTTTGGGCTTATTTTTTGGCTTGCGATCAAACTCGGCTTTCCGGCTGGCAAGCTTCCTGGGGATATTCTGATCCAAAAGGAAAAGTCCAGCTTCTATTTTCCAGTTGCCACTTCGATTATTTTAAGTATTGTGCTGACTCTAGTGATTAATCTAGTTTTCTGGATTTTTAAGAAATAACCAGAATAGATCTTAACCCCATTTGCTTAGTCGTTTCTCGTTGGATATCTGACCATTCTAAGAAGAGTCGATCTAATTCTTCAAAAAAAGCACGTCTTGTACATTGTAGACAGTTTTCTGCTTCACTTATTGTGTTATAAAATGAACAATTTCCAGCAATGAACATATTACGAAAAATTATCATTGGTTGATTAAGGTGATCCGCGGGGTTTGAAGACTTAATAGTTAATTTCCCTAACACAACAAGATCTTTCACTTTGTATGTTGTGCCGTTGGTTAGTGTAAGTGTGCATTCTGCATCTTTACCCACAAAAAGATCTTCATTTTCGACATAGCCACTTGGCATTTGATCATTTTTAATATTTGAAAAATCAACCCAACGTGATGGAGCACAGTTTTTTAAATCCCAACTAGTTACTTGTGACATAGATTTACCTCAATTAATAATGAAATAATAACAAAATGAAAAGATAAAATGAATTAAAAAAATTTAAATTATAAATTAACAAAGCTTTTTGCATAAGTACTTCTAAGATAGAAATTTAACAGGATCCGCTGCGCTAACAGGATCATTCGCTAACGCTCATGGCAGGATTAAAAAAATCAAAAAATTAATTTTATCCTGCCAGGGCAGAATGGAGCGATCCTGCCAGCGCAGCGGATCCTGCTGTAAAAATCTTATTTTCTGGATTATGCAAGATGATGAAAAGAGCCATTTTCACTCTTCCTTCGCTGGTATTATCGCAGATCAGGTTTTTTAAGGGTTAAGCTTTAATTCTTTCTCAGCCGATAAAATCAGCACCCCTGGTGAAAATGGCAAAATTGTCTATCTTCTTTTACGTCTTCTTTCTTGGAAAAATCTAAATATCCGTACACACGCTGCAATGCCAATCACTGTGTAGATGAAAAAAATGATGGGTGAATCATAGCCAAATATCGATTCAAGTAGATCGTACTTAAATACTGTCGCTATCCCTACTTCAAGACCACCAATCACAAGTAAAAGTTCAACAATTTCATCTAAATATTTCATGAGTTCCCCCTCTTTAATTCTCACCATAAGAATTGGGGAAATTTGTGTCAAATTTTCATTTTAAATGATGGCGAAGGTAAGACTTAATCCCTTCAAAATAGGCTTCAGCAACCTGTTTCAACCTGGCAGAACAACGGATACCGCCTATCTCAAAGTCTTTCTTTCCTAAGATTTTGTACTCGTCTTTGTTATTTTGAATGAGAGTTTCCCCATAACAAAGAGGTCCATGGATAAGACGTGTTAAGGCTAAATTGCGTGCAAAAATCCCCTCTTCGACTTTAATGCAACATTTCTGCAAATAGCCGATATCATCGGCCTCTTCAACAACTGGAACTTTTAAAATTTCAGAAAATTTGTCGAGAATACTTTGGCTTAAATGGAATGAGTTTTTCAGATCATTTGTGCAGATGAGGCGCATGAATTCATAACGCGCATCTTGCTGCTCTAGCTCATCCTTACAAAAGGCACCGGGAACAAAGACTAAATTATAGTTGCTATCCGTGACAAAATGATTTGAAGGCATTTCATTTCCCGCATGATGGGAATTAAAATGGATAATGACGGTCAAATCAGGCCGAAACTCATTTATTTTCTCTGCACGGGCTCGTAAATCTAAAGGATTATACTCGTTACGGAAGATCTTATTTAGGGTCTTATTCATCCAATTTTGAGGAGTTTTCTTTAGCCAATCAAAGAAATCCTCTTCAAAAACCCCTTTGCCAGCACGCTCTTTAGTCAGAAGGACAATTGCCCCTTCTTGTTCTAAAAGCTGTTTTAAATAAAGGGCCGTGAGAAGGTTGAGAGTTCCTTCGTCGAATTGGATCTTTCCAATGCTAATGAACCGCTCTTCAAGAAAAGCATAGCTGCCTCCAAAATGTCCCGGATCAATGGCAATTTTTACGCCCGAGAGCGACTCTTTTTTTTCTTTTTTCTCCTCAGCCATTAACTGATCGTCAAATTGCAATACGTAATCTACAATGGGATTTTTTTGCGTCTTTGGGGTCTTATAAAGAATCAATGAGTCGTTGCCCAATTGATAGTAAGCATCCAATCCCGGATCTTTTTTCAGAAAGGCATCGATCTTTCTCTGTACTACCTCTCGTGTGAGTTTTTTTTGATAGAGGTCAAAGTCAGAAAAACTCTTTCCCCAAATGAAAAGCGGAAAAAAAAGCACTATTAAGAGATAAAACATACTCTTAATATAGAAGAGTTTGTTATAATTTCTCCAGCATGAATCCACCGTTGATTATTATCCTACTCGGCCCCCCTGGTTCTGGCAAAGGAACGCAAGCTGATCTTTTAAAGCAGCATTATCGAATCCCCCATATCTCTATTGGAGATATTCTGCGTGACAATGTCAAAAATCAGACCTCTTTAGGAAAAGAAGCAAAAGAATACATGGACCAAGGAAAACTTGTCCCCGACCGTTTAATTATCAAAATGACCTTCGAGCGCATTAAAGATTTAGACTGCAAAAAAGGCTATGTTTTAGATGGATTTCCTCGCACGATGGCCCAAGCCACAGCGTTTAGGGATCACATCGGCAAAAATGGTCGGATCCTTGTTCTTAGTTTTAAAATTTCAGATGAAGCGATCATTGAAAGACTTTCTAAAAGGGTCACTTGCGAAAAATGCCAGACGCCCTATCATTTAGTTTTTTCTCCGCCCAAAAAAGATCTCACCTGTGATAAATGCGGTGGCAAATTGATCCAAAGAGAGGATGACAAAGAAGAGGTCATCAAAAAAAGGATCGATACTTACAGGGAGCAAACAGCGCCTCTGGTTGATTTCTACAATAATCAAAGAAACCTCTACCTCCTCGACTGCAATAAACCTAAGGAAGCACTCTATAAAGAGATCCTAGTGCTTGTAGACCAAATTAATATCTAAAACGAAGCTGAAGAAGAAAGGCAAAAAGTGTTCCCTTCAGAATCTTGAAAGAGGGCATAGGAGCCCCAAGGTTCATTTGCAGGAGCTTTGGTGAAGTTGACACCGCGCGTTTTGAGCTCTGTGTAGGTCTTTTCAATATTATCTGTGGTAAAGATCACATTCGAACTTGTCCCCACGCGATCTTCATGACCCTCTGGCGTAAAAAGAGTAACTAATGTCTCTGCGTTTGGAATCGCAAGTTCTATCCAGCGCTGCTTGCCGTTTCCCATTGGAGTATCAACGAGCAAGATAAATCCCAGTTTTTCCGTATAAAACTTAAGTGCTCGATCCTGATCTTCCACACAAATTGTGACATGCCTAATGCCTTTGATCATAAAACCCTTTTAAAAAAGGCCATTTTATGTTTTTTATGGAAATTATGAAAGCAATTTGGAGAGGCTGGCTTAGTTTCGGCCTAATCAATATTCCGGTAAACCTTTATAGCGGCGTCAAAGAGAAGGAGCTGAAATTTCATCTGCTCCATGAAAAAGACCGCTCCACTGTCCGCTACGCACGTATTTGCAAAAAAGAGGATAAAGAGGTTCCCTGGGAAGAAATTGTGAAAGGTTATGAACTTGAAAATGGAGACATCATCATCCTTGCGGATGAAGATTTTGAAAAAGCCGCCTCAGAGCAAACCAAGAGAATCGAAATTCAGGATTTTACAGCTCTAGAAGAAATCGACCCGATCTATTTTGCAAAGCCATACATTTTAGAACCGCAAAAAGGGGCAGCAAAAGCTTATGCTCTTTTAAGGGAGGCTCTCAAAGAATCTGGAAAAGTTGGGGTTGCTAAATTTGTCTTAAGGAACCAAGAGCACTTAGGAGTCATTAAGCCTTACAAAGAGTTTATGATTTTAGACCAGCTCCGCTTTGCGCATGAAATTCGCGATTATAAAGTTTTAAATATCCCTAAAGAAGAAAAAGGTTCCAAAAAAGAGTTAGAAATGGCCATTAAACTCATCGATCAGCTAAGTACAACCTTTGATCCAAAATCGTATAAAGATACTTATCGCGAAGAGATGATCAAAGTGATCAAAGCAAAAGCCAAAGGCAAAAGAATCAAGGCCCCCAAAAAAGCTCATACCAAAGCGACTAAATCTGAAGACTTCGTTAAAGTCCTGCAAGCTAGCCTTAGAGCCTCTTGATGAATTAATCAAAATCGCTTTTTGCGCCTTTTTTGCTACATTGCGATACTGCTTCTTGGCCTAGTTAATTTAACTATGTCCTACGAATCAGTATCGCAATGTAGCAAAAAAGGCATCAAAAATCGAAATTTTCTAATTCAACAACAGGCTCTTAAGAAAAAAGGCAGAAAAGCCGCTGCATAAGCATCTAATAATTAATAGCTTATTAATAATTGATATCAAATCAAAATTATATTATAATTATTGGAAATAATTTAAATAATTTAATTATGTCTAAAAACCCAATTAGTTTTACTCAAGCTGCAGCCGTAGGCGGAATGGCAATCTGTGCTCAGGCCATTATCCAACCCACAACTTTCTTGGGATGGACCGCAGCAACAGCCCTAGTGACAATCGGGCAAAAAATCATCACAAAAGCCGCAGAAAAAGTAAAAATATGGCATGCCCATAAGGCCCGTTATCTGCAACTTGGCTATATGCAATATAGCCGGCCTTTTCAAACAATTAATCAAATAGAAGATAAGGATGTGTCCAAAAGAGAAGAAGAGTTATTAAAGCAATCTGCCCAATTATATTTAAAAGGGAAAATAGGACATCTGCTCCCTGCTGATGCAGGGCAGAAGCAAGATCTGCTTGATTATTTAAGTGAAAATTTTTTCAACTCGACAAAATTTGACGCTGAATTTCTAGGAGTATGTATGGGTGGTTCAATGGCAGCGGCCGGTCTCTTTTTGCAATCCACTCTTCAAGAGCATCCTCAAAAATTACTCGATCAATTTATGAATGCTAAGAAAGGATCTGTTCTTTTTCATGGACTTCATCGACTCACATCAGAGGAGGATAAGAAATGGCAGCGAGGCATTGATATTGAATTTCTTAAGAAACCAAGGGCAAGTGAAATCTTTGAAGCTTTAATTGACAAAAAGACTCAAATACTAGACAGAGCAGAAACATTTAGCAGCGGACTTTCCGCTTTTTTTGGAAGAGAAATAGCGGTATCAGTAGAAAGCTTGGACCATTTATCTTTAAATCCTATCTATCCCTGGGCGGCAAAAAAATTACAAGAATTTATGGAAAAACAAGATGGAAAGGCAGCTGTTTGCATCCTGGAAGGAAGAGGAGATACGCAAATACTACACATCATCTTCAAAGATAGTTATGTCGGCCATGCTGTTGTTTGGTATGCTGATTCTAAAACTTGCAGCTATTTCTATTTAGATCTCAATGGCCAGTTTAAAGCTGTTTTTAGCACCAGTGAACTCGCCCACAATGTCTTGGCCTCTGTCAAAGAAAAGTATGGCAGCGCAGACCCATCAGTAAAAGAAGTCTGTCTCATTTCGTAAAAACTTAAGCAATTTCTGGAGAAGAGATAGGAGCCTCTGCTGGCTTGGTGATTTGCTCTGCGTATTTCAAAGCGCTTTCATAATCTGTAAAGACAAACTGACTTCCAATATGCTTAATATAACCATATTTAGTCAGGATTTCGTGCACATGCGGTTTAACCCCTGAAAGAAGCAAGATGGTGTTTTCTCTTTTAGCTTTTGCAAGAATATCCTCTAATGCCCGGATGCCTGTAGCATCGATTGTGAGGACATGGCGCATGCGCAGAATCAATACTTTAGGGACCAGATGGATTCGGCTGAGCGCTGTTTTAAATTTTTCTACCGCTGCAAAAAAGAAAGGGCCATAAATTTCAAAGACTTCAACCCCATCAGGGATATTTTGCGTTATTGTTGGAGGATCTTCCTTTTCTGTCTCATTTAAGCTTTTTTGGATATAGCGCGCTTCAGAGCGGCTTGCCATAGTTTGCATAAAGAGAAAGGCAGCTAAAACAACGCCTGCCTGGATTCCAGGGACAAGGCCAAAAAATACCGTCAGGAAAAAAGTGACGAGCAGGACGGCAATATCATATTTGGGGCTTAGACAAAGTTTTGCAAAGTATCTCCATTCACTCATATTGTAGCAGACAATGATCAATATGCCTGCCAGTGTTGGCATGGGAATAAGTGCAACCCAGCGGCCTAAGAAAAGTACAACAATAAGAAGAAAAACAGCATGGAACATTCCAGCTAGCGGACTCACTGCACCTGCTTTTACATTTGTTGCTGTCCTTGCAAAGGCCCCCGTTGCAGGAATGCCATTAAAGAGAATAGAAAAGATATTGCCCACGCCTTGTGCAAAAAGCTCTTTATCTGATTTATGCTTTTTTCCTGTCATCCCATCAGCAACAACCGCTGAAAGTAACGATTCAATCCCTGCTAAAAAGGCAATAGAAATCGCAGGAAAGATCATCTCTGTGATGAGATTCCAGTTTATTGCTGGTAAATGCAGAGAGGGAAATGAATTAGGCACTGATTGAAAGCGGTCTGCGATAGTTTCGACTGGAAGGTTAAAAAAATAAACTATAGCAGTCGAGGCAATAATAGAGACAATCGCACCTGGTATTTTTTTTGTTACAAGACGTGGCCAGAAGATGGCAATCAGCATGCTCATGAGTCCAACTAAGCATGAAAGGATGCTAAAGGTATGGAAATGTTTGATATATGTGGTAATTCTTGGAATAAACTCTGCAGGGAACGAAGGAACTTGCAGTCCAAAAAAGTCACGCAGCTGTCCCACAAAAAGCACTGTTGCAAGACCTGAGGTAAATCCGATCGTCACAGGATAAGGAACGAATTTAAGGACACGCCCTAAGCCAAAAAAGGCCATCGCAATGAGAATGCATCCAGATAAAATAGAGGCAACAGCAAGGCCATCATAGCCATATTTTTGAACAATGGTGTAAATGAGGACAACAAAAGCGCCTGTTGGCCCAGAGACTTGATAGCGTGATCCACCTAATAGTGAGATGACAAATCCTGCAATAATTGCTGTGTACAGTCCTTGTTCTGGTCGTACGCCAGAAGCAATGGCAAATGCAATTGCCATAGGAAGCGCTAAAATTCCAACAACGAGGCCAGCAGTGAGATCTTTGAAGAGATGGGATTTGGTATATCCCTCTTGTAGAGCGGAAAAAAGTTCAGGTTTGAAACGCTTGAACATATAACTATTACTAGAAGAAAGCCTATAACTCTCAATATAGGAGTTGCTTTATTACGTGTCAACGAGCGGATAATTTAAGTTGAAATAAACCATTAACCCTAACTAATTTAAAATATTTTCCGTAAACCTATTTTAATAATTCATATAAAAAGAAAAGTAGCAGGATAGCAGGATGAATAGGATAGAAGATTTAAAGAGTATCATTAACTCTTTATCTTGGCCATCCTGCCATCCTGCTTTGCTCTTAATCTTGTTGATCCTGTTGCTTGATGCTAATAAAAACTTTGATTTTTCAAAGATTTTTCCTTAAATTTTAAATATGAAAAAATCAAAAAAATCATTGCTCGAGCAACTAAAACTTTCTCATACTGAAGAAGCGATTCGACAAAGACTTGAAAATGGACCTAAGCATCAATATCTAAAAGACTTTATCTATGGAGCAATTGATGGGACTGTCACAACATTTGCTGTGGTGGCCGGAGTCGCTGGTGCCCATCTTTCTATGGGAATCGTGATTATTCTTGGCGTCGCAAATCTAGTTGGGGATGGCTTCAGCATTGCGGTCAGCAGTTACCTAGCAACGCGCGCTGAAGGTGATTTGCGATTAAAGGCTAAAAAAGAAGAAGAAGCTCACGTTGCTACCTTCCCTGAAGGAGAAAAAGAAGAAATAAGGCAGATTTTTAAAGCTAAAGGATTCAAAGGAGAAGAATTGGAGAAGATCATTTCTACCATCACCTCTGATGTGAATGTATGGGTGGATACCATGCTTAATGAAGAGCATAAAATGCCACTGATACGCTCATCACCTTTGCGCGCAGGGTTATCTACTTTTAGTGCATTCCTAGTAGTCGGTTCTATTCCTTTGATTCCTTTCTTTTTTAAATTGCTAGATCCTGAATCTCTCTTTAATGCCTTTTCATGGAGCGTCATTGCAACAGGCATTGGATTTTTTATCATTGGCGCTTTCAAAAGTCGGTTTCTCGGCCGCAAATGGTTCACTACAGGGATGGAGACTTTCTTAATGGGGGGAGGTGCAGCTGCACTTGCTTATCTGGTGGGAAGGTTGCTCGGAAATCTTGGTAGAATCTAAAAAGAAGTTTCTATATATCTAAATTAATTAAAACCTTTTTTAAGGAGTGTTATGTCATTTTTAAAGATGGATCCTGTTTATCAAGCTTTTCGCCTACTGCAAATTGCTTTTGTCGTTGCGCCTGTTGTCGCTGGAGCAGATAAAATTTTCATGACTAATTTTCTCGTACCATGGCCCATGTACTTATCCCCTATTATACGCAGTATGTTTGAAAGCCACATCTATGGTTTCATGATGTTTGTCGGTGTTGTAGAAGTTGTAGCCGGAGTAGGCGTCGCTGTAAAACCGAAGATTTTTTCTTATATCGTCTCCCTTTGGCTCTTCTTAATTATCATCAATCTTCTTACGACTGGACATTATTACGATATTGTACTCAGAGATTTAGGACTTATGCTGGGTGCACTCGCTCTTGGTAGATTAAGCGAAAAAGTGGCTTAATTTAACTTTCTTGAAGAGCAAGTTGTCCACAAGCTGCCGCTATATCTTTTCCTTTGGTATAGCGGCAAGTATTGGGAATTTTCGCTAAATCAAGGACTTGCCTAAAAATTTCAATCTGCTGTTTTTCAGGTCGTTTGAGATGGATCCCATCAATAGGGTTATAAGGAATCAGATTGACGGTACAAGGATGGTCTTTCAGGATACGGGAGAGCTCCTGAGCGTTTTCTTTTGAATCATTGATCCCGGATAGCAACGTATACTCATAAGTAATATCGCGCTTTGTCTTCTTTGCAAAATAGAGCATAGCAGTCAAAAGATCTTCTAACGCGTATTTTCGTGCATAAGGAATGATTTTCTGACGGATGCGCTGATTGGGCGCGTGCAAAGAAAGGGCTAAATTCACTTGCAGTCCCTCATCCGCAAACCGGACAATGTTTTCTACAATGCCTACAGTAGAAATGGTGATCTTTCTTTGGGAGATATTCAATCCTTTCGGATCATTTAATAAAGAGATGGCTTTAAGGACAGTCTCATAGTTTTCAAAAGGTTCGCCCATTCCCATGAATACGACATGGCAAACCCGCTCTTTTTTTTTGCTTAAATATTGGTCGATCTGTACAACCTGTTCGACGATCTCTTCTGGGGAGAGATTCCGCTTGAGCCCTTGTTTCCCAGAGGCGCAAAAAGCACAGCGCGCCGGACAGCCTACTTGCGAGGAGACGCAAACCGTTCGTCTTCCGGGCGCGTAGATGAGCACTGATTCGACAAGTTTGCCATCAGCAAGCTGCCAAAGAAATTTTGTTGTTTCCCCGTCAGCAGAATCTAAAGTCCGCACAAGTTTTAAGACTTGGAGTGAGAAAGCAGCTGAAAGCTCAGCGCGAAAGGATTTGGGCAAATTGGTCATCTCGTCCCAAGAAAGCGCCTGCTTTTGGTAGAGCCATTCTAGAATTTGCGCTGCTCGAAAAGGCTTTTCCCCCTTTTCTACCACCCAACTTTTTATTTCACTTTCATCTAATCCAAATAAACCTTTCATGGGGGTAGGATATCATGGAAAAGGGTTTAAATGCATCCACCAGTTCAGCCGCTGCAGGATCTCTTCATACTCCCCTTCAATTTTTCCTTTATAGATTCTTCCAATATCAAATTGAATGGGCCTTTCCCCAATAAAACCATAATTTTCCGCAATTCCCTTATCTTCATCGGCAATCTCCTTTCCTTGTCTCCGCTTAATAAGAGCAAGCAATGCATCCTTTGCGTTTTCAAATCCTTTTTTGTCATTCTGATCAATGAATTTTCGCAAATGAACAAACAGAGGTTCTGCCTTTTCTTGCACGATGAAATGGACCTTGTCTAGATCGACTAGGCTCTCATTGCCGCCCTGGTCTGTAATAGAGAGCTTTGTTTTTAAAAAATTTGTTTTATTCAGGTGAATATAGAGAAGTCCCGCATCTTCGCGCAGCTCCTCATAGGCCAATTTATAGGCATTAAAAATCAGAGAGAGATTTTTTTTATGCATCTCTACTTTATCGGGATGGAATAGATGATCTGAGAGCGCGTAAGAGAGCCGCTTCATGCGGAAAAATTTGATGATTGTCCGTTCATCTTCGCTGATGAAGGCATAGCTTTGATAGCCTGACGCTAAAAAGTGGAATTTTTGCTTAAAGATCTCTTTTAATTGTTCTTCTTGCTTTTGATCCGGCTTTGCAACTTCCCACTCCTTTCTATTAGAAATCGCGGCTGACATTTTGCTGAGAGTAAAGCCTTGAGATTTATGGTAAGAAAACCAAAGAGAGCGGCAGATGAAGAAGAGAGAAATTAGGGCAATGCCCCATACACAAGCTTTTTTCATTTTAAGGCGTCAAATGTGCGTAAAACTTTTTCAACCGAGACTGCTTTTTGCCAAAATCGATCGCGCAGACGCATCCCTTTGATATTGGGGAGCAATTTTGAAGGCAGACAGATCTCGCCTGCTGCCCATGCAGGTCTCCAAAAATTGGCAAGCCGCGCATTGCGGCAGATGGTCAAAGTCGGCACACCAAGACAGGAAGCAAGATGGCCTACTCCCGAATCATTTCCAATCATATATCCAGACTCGCAAACAAAGGTCGCAAGTTCTGAAAGACTATTTAGACAATAAGCCTCTTCCCAGCCCTCTTTCTCATGGGCTGCAACAACAAAACAGGGATCAAATCCCTGATTTTGCAGATGCTGCTTTAATTTGATGAATTTTTCTTTGGGCCAATTTTTTGTGGCGCGCGAACTGAGTGGATGGAGAATAATCCGGCGAGGATATTTTTTCGCCGTAACATCTTTTGGCGGAGTGATTCCATTTTCTCGCACTGCACCTGGAAGCTCCAAAACATCTCTGCAAAAAAGATATAAATTTTCAGCAAAGGGTTTGTTTCCATCAAATTGACCCTCTTCCCAAAATCGATAATCGGTATTTGGCGTTGCGATTGGGTTTAATACCGTTGTCTTTTCGCGCTGTTTAGTTAAAAGCGTATTTAATAATTCTTGCATCCAGGGAGTGTTTTCACAGATGAGAAAAAAACGGTCAAATTTCTTTAAATCAGGCGGGTAAGGTTGAATGGAAATATGGGGAAACCAGGATTGCAGCTCGCCTAAAAAGCGATGGAACAGGACCACCTCATGGCCATGAAGAAAAAGATTATGTGCTAGCACCATGGCAAGCAAGCCATCGCCAAGCGCAAGTCCGCTAAAAACTGCCGTTTGCATATATCGGTTAATCACAATATCAGACTGGTGCGAAAAGTGCGCGACAATTTTTGTTTTTCAGAAAGTAAGATTTTTTAACAGGATCCGCTTCGCTCACAGGATCGCTCCATTTTGTCGCGGCAGGATCAGAGAAAAAAAATACAAAAAAATCTTTCCGAATTTCCCATCCTGCCGCTGCATTAGCAGCGATCCTGCAGCGCGAAGCGCGTATCCTGTTTATATTTTTTCCCTCATTGATGCATTAACTAGTCTTTAAAATAATGATTTAGTCTTAGTTAGAATCCGACTTCTTGCTAGCATTAATTTTTTAATTTGTAATTTGGAGGTAAAAATGAAGTTGTCTCGAAAAATAGCACATTTTCTAATGGTTTTTTCTACGCTTTTGCTGGCGCGTCTCAGTGCCACTGAAGCCAATTTGGAAATTTATACAGGCGATAAAGTCACTCCCCTTGAATCAATAATGGGTCAGTGGGCTGCCACCCATTACGACTCTTATCCTTATTATTATGCTGCGCCAGAAAGTAACGTAGATTGCCCCCCTACTGGAATGTATTCACTCGAAAATGAGGCTTTCGTGATGCTTGCAAATGATGAGGAAAAATCGATTGGGATACTCACTGCCATCGCAATGGACTCTCCTTTTTTAAATGGCAGCTATTTTCCTGAGGATACAGCTGCAAAAATGAAGGAAAAGGGAGTAGATCCAAAAGATGTCATGTATATTGGAATGTTTTTGTTAGATCCAAAGTACAGTCATGATGAAGCTCTGGCTTTTTCTATGTATGATAAGCTGGCTGATCTTTCAAAAGGTCTTGGAAAAAGCAAGATTTGCTATATCGACATGTCGCTTCCTGAAGATCATCCTTTAAGACCGGCCGTAACCACCTCTCCAGAACCATGGGGCGAAATCATCAACGGCTTTACAACAATGGACCTCACAGTCGACCTTAGCTGGCCTACCTTTCAAACCGATGGTTCTGTAAAAAATCAGACCCATACTCTGCTTTTTTATATCAAAGATCTTTAGTAAATCAAATTGCTGAAGGGATGCTTTCCGGCATCTCTTCGGCAAGCTGTTTCTTGCCAATAGTGATATGGAAATCATATTTGCTTTTACGAAGTCCGTATTTCTTGCGTAATCTATTTAGATTCGGCGCATCCACTATAAGAACGTAATAGAACTCTCCAGGTCTCTGCGGAGGTTCAACGATTTTACACCCTCTAATTTTAAAATAAATGGTAGAACCTATCTCAGCAATTTCACCTACATGATGCTGGAAGGCCTCATCCACATAGATCACACTAATATGGGCTCCATGAAAACCTGGGCCAAAATAAGAGGGCTTTTCAAATCCTTCATCACTTAAGAATGGGATGAGTTTATTAATATAAGCATCATCCACATCAACATAGACAAACCCTAAATCATCTTGTTTAAGCTGGCCATATTCGGGAAGATTTTTAAAGACATAGTCTGAAATCTGCTCACAGGTCTTATCAGCTAATAGTGCCGAGAAAACAACTAAAAAAAGAAGAAGAAAATTCCTAAAAGTTTTTGGGTGCATGTCTCATGGCCTTTTTTTCAGAATGGACTTTTTTATTTGCGAGTATTTTTTCCTGTGCGCGCCTAGAACGACGACGTTTTTGCCGCCGTTTTTTTTCGATCAGTTGCTGTCTTTCTGTTTTGATTTTTTTTACTTTTTCTTCAAATTGATCGCACAATTCTTGGCGTGCATAGTACCGGTTGAGCTCGCGGGAGCGCTCTCTCTGACATTTTATTTCGATACCTGTCGGAAGGTGCTTAAGATAAACACAGCTGGAAGTTTTATTGATTTTTTGTCCGCCGCTGCCAGAGCCTAGAATGAATTTTTCAATGAGATCTTCTTCCTTGATCCCAAGGCTCTCCATTCTTCTATGTAGCTGCTCTTTTTTTTCTTGACTGAACATTTTATTACAAGATAGCCAATTGACTGAAATATTGGAAGACAACCACAGAGGCACAAAGACACAGAGTAAAGAAGGAGTTTTTTTTATTTTTTTCCGGGGCGAACCGAAAAAAATAGAACCTATCGCTCTTCGCGCGAAAAATCCCCTTGCCCGGCGAAAGACGGGCTGAGGTCCATTTTTTTTGCGAGCGAAGCGTAAAAATTGATCTTCCTCACTCTTAACTCTATATCTCCGTGCCTCTGTGGTTAGTCCTATTTATGGCACTAGGGCGATGCAGGAGATTTCAACGATGGCAGGAATATGGCACTCGATTGTTTGTCTTGCAGGATATTTTCCATTTGAAAAATAGGTGGCATAGACTTCATTCATTCCTGGAAAATCTTTTAGATCGCGCAGAAAAACATCCATGCGCACGACCTGTTCAAAAGTGCACCCTGCATCTTTTAAAATTCGGGCGATATTTTCAAATGTGACGCGTGTTGCTTCTTTAATATCTCCATCGATTTTCATCCCTGTTTGGGCATCAAGTGGCAACTGACCAGAAACAAAAAGTAGCTTGCCTTTAGATAAATCCGCTATAACCCCTGGAGAATAAGGGCCAATGGCTTTTGGTCCATCGACTGGATTAATAGCTTGAATGCCATCCGTTGCATACATAGTAAAAGTTACTCCTAATAACGATAAAAAAAATTTAGTTTTTAAATGCATAGACCCCCGGTAAACCTCGATAGTATTCGTTAAAATCAAGGCCATAACCGATCACAAATCGATCTTCGATCTCAAATAGAACGTAATCTGGTCGATAAGTCGTAGCATGGGGTACATTTTTCATGAGCAGCACAAGACTCTTTAAACTTTTTGGGTTTTTTTCTTGCAATTTGGCCAGAACTCCTTCCATCGTAGCTCCGCTATCAAAAATATCATCTACAACTAAAACATTTTTACCGTTTAAATCCAGATGATCGATTCCTGTGATTTTTAATTCTCCGCGGTCCATTCTGCCCCCATAGCTGCTTGCTTTCATATACTCAAGCGCAGCGGGAACATGCAGCTCTCGGATCAAATCAGCCGCCAAGCAAACTGCTCCTTTCATGACCATGACAACTGTGACCTCTTCGTTATCATATTCAGCGTCAAGCTTTTTAGCCGTCTGCTGAATTTTTTCTTTAATATCTTCTGGAGAGATGAGCAGTTCGAGACTCTCATTACCAAAGCAAAGAGACGAAACACATAAAGAAAATAACGCTAGTTTTTTCATTTTTATCCTTAAAAAGCGTGATTATAGGTCGCAAATGAATAATCAGGAAGGGGATTGTTGGATAACTCTTTTTTAACGTGCCCTTGCCCGAAAGTGCGGTCCAAAAGTGTAGCCCATGTGAGTTTCCTACCTAAGAATCGGGCAAGGGCAAGGGCAAGTTTTTTGGGAGAACTTATGTAAATTATTTTAGCAAGGCAAGAATATGCCGCAAAACATAAGGTAAAATCCCACCATGATTGTAATAATCAATATCGATCTGTGTGTCTAATCTTACAATGAGTTTTATATGTGAGATGACTCCTTTTGGGCGCTGAATTTCCAAAGTGGCCTCTTGATGGGGTTTGATCTCTTTTTCCAGTCCGAGAATTGAAAAAACCTCTTCCCCTGTTAAATCTAATGTTTCAAGCCCCTCATTTTCCTTAAATTGCAACGGAAGAATTCCCATTCCCACAAGATTGCTGCGATGGATACGCTCTAAGCTCTTTGCGACAACCACTCTCACTCCTAAGAGCGCAGGGCCTTTGGCAGCCCAATCGCGCGAGCTTCCCATGCCATAATCTTTTCCCGCAAAAACGATGAGCGGAACTTTTCTTTGCGCATAAGTTTCGCACGCTTCAAAGATGGTCATCTCTTCTTCTTCAGGCATTAGCTTGGTAAATCCGCCCTCTTTTCCTTCGACCATTTTATTGCGGATTCTCACATTGGCAAATGTCCCGCGCATCATCACATGATGATTGCCGCGCCGAGAACCATAACTATTAAAATCTTCTTCTTTGACTCCCAAAGAACTTAAATATTTTCCCGCGGGTGTATTGATCGAAAATGCTCCTGCAGGAGAAATATGGTCCGTTGTGATTGAATCTCCAAAAAACGCAAGAGGGCGCATGCCTTTTAATTCTTTTCTTTTTGGAAGCTCTGTGGAAAACCCTTCAAAGTAAGGGGGTTTTTGAATGTAGGTGCTTTTCGGGTCCCAAGCATATTGGGTTCCTTTTTTCACTTTAATTTTCATCCATAGTGGATTTTCTTCCAGTACATGGGCATAGCGCTTCTTAAACATTTCCGGATGCAATCCCCGCATCGTGGCCTCTAAGATTTCTTGCGAAGTTGGCCAGATATCTTTTAGAAAAACAGGTTTGCCATCTTTTCCCATCCCAAGCGGCTCATTTTTCATATCAATATTCACTTTTCCGGAAAGCGCAAATGCCACAACAAGAGGCGGCGACATAAGAAAATTGGCTTTAACAGAGCCATGAATGCGCGCTTCAAAATTGCGATTCCCGCTCAAAACGCTGGCGACAATAAGATCATTTTGTTTGATCGCTTTTTCGATCACTTCATCGAGAGGGCCACTATTGCCAATACACGTTGTACACCCATAGGCTACAAGTTGAAAGCCAAGGGCATCTAAATATTTTTGCAAGCCGGTCCTTTCTAAATAATCCGTCACCACACGCGATCCTGGAGCAAGACTTGTTTTGACACGGGGATTCACCTTAAGTCCTTTTTCAACTGCTTTTTTTGCAAGGAGGCCAGCAGCTAGCATCACGCTTGGATTACTTGTATTTGTGCAGCTTGTAATCGCTGCAATCACAACTGACCCATGGTCCAATATCATGTCGCTGGAGTGATGCTGTGTATAACCAGGATTGATCACCTCGTTTGTGATGGGGCGATTGAGGACCATCTCGACTTCATTGCGCTCATGCACTTTAGTTTCAAGAGAAGGCTTTCCCCCAGTAATATGCGCTCTTTCAGGATGAAAATTTCCTTCCGTATGAAGGGGCACCTTTTTAGATTTTTCCTCCCCATTTTTTCCATAGCCACCCTCTGAGATAGGCGCTGTAATGAGATGCTGAAACTTCTGTTTTAATTCTGCGATATTGATTCTGTCTTGAGGACGCTTGGGTCCCGCCACACAAGGTTTTACGGTGGCCAAATCGAGTTCTATCACTTTTGTATATTCAATCTCTCCTTTGCGCGGAATTCCGAACATCTCTTGCGCTTTCAGATATTCTTTGACAAGCTGCACACTTTTTTCATCTCTTCCGGTCAATCTCAGATAATCCAATGTTTTTTCATCAATGGGAAAAAAGCCACAGGTAGCCCCATATTCAGGGGACATATTTCCAATTGTGGCGCGATCTGCAACAGTTAAACTAGCGGCCCCACTACCAAAATATTCGACAAATTTGCCGACCACATTTTCTTTGCGCAAAAGTTCAGTGATGCGAAGAGTCAAGTCAGTGGCGGTGACCCCATCTTGCAGCTCTCCTTCAAGATGCACGCCGATCACTTGCGGCGTCTGAAAAAAATAGGGCTGGCCAAGCATGGCGGCTTCGGCTTCAATTCCCCCGACCCCCCATCCCAACACGCCAAGACCATTCACCATGGTCGTATGTGAATCTGTTCCTACAAGTGTATCGAAATAAGCAACGCCCTTTTTTTCCATCACAACAGTAGCAATATGTTCAAGATTGACCTGATGGCAAATTCCAATTCCTGGCGGCACCACTTTAAATGTTTTAAAAGCATGCTCGCCCCAGTTCAAAAATTCATAACGCTCAATGTTGCGATTAAATTCAATTTCAAGATTAAATAAAAAAGCGTCTGGGGTTCCTGAACGATCAACTTGAACTGAGTGGTCAATAATTAAATCTACAGGAACGATGGGCTCTATTTTTCCGGCATCTAAGTGCTGCTGCGTAGCAGCATCACGCATTGCAGCAAGATCGACAAGTAGCGGAACTCCTGTAAAGTCTTGTAAGAGCACCCTAGAAACAACAAAAGGGACATCACCCTCATCGGGTTTTTTGGCGTTCCAATTTGCAAGACGTAGGACATCTTCTTCTTTGACCCTCTTCCCATCGCAATTGCGCAACAGCGATTCGAGCATAATACGGATTGAAATCGGAAGTTTATCGATTCTATCGCCAATTTTTTCTTTGAGAGCAGGTAAGGAATAATAGTGCAATCCCCCACTCAGAGCATCCAATGTATTAAAAGGGTTTGCTAGTACACTATTTTTCTTGATCAAAACGCCCTCACCTTCGAAACTTGTATCTTCCATTTTCTATATATGGTTTTTTTTAAATAAAAAAGGACTTTTATGCATTTTTCAGATGTTGTTGGATTGACAGGCGTAGTGGCCATTTTGATCGCTTATCTACTGCTGCAACTTTCGGTCATTAAAATTGAAGATTATTCCTATTCGATTGTGAATGCTGCGGGCTCACTACTGATTCTGTATTCCCTCTTTTTTGACTGGAATTTTTCTGCTGTTGTGATTGAAGTTGCCTGGTTCTTCATCAGTCTCTATGGTATTTTCCATGCCTGGAGAATGAGAAGAAAAGCACGCCCCCAACCCTAAATAAGATTATCATTAAGAGCATAGCAGCAGGATAACAGGATCGACAAAATTAAGAGTATCTAGCAGGATGGCACGATGGTCAGGATAAAAGAACAGGATTAAGAAAAGAAAAAGTAGCAGGATGGCAGGATAGACAAGATGAGGGATGAAGACCCAGATCATTTTCTCTTAATCCTACTCTTCTATCCTGTCTATCCTGCCATCCTGCTATTTTTCTTAATCCTATCCTGCTACTCTTTCTTTTCTTAGTTTCATGCCAATCTTGTTACAATCTTCCATATCTTGTTTTCCGATTTATGAGATTATCACTTAAAGAAGCTGCGAAATCTATTCACACCTTCACGCATCATTTCAGGGTCAAGTTTTTGAACGAACTGTTGATTAAAAATTTCATCCCAACTCTCCGAATGAATGGGAAGAAAATGGAAATGCACATGAGGCACAGATTGAAATGCGCACCCATTTTTCTGAAGAATAAGATAATGATCGGTATCTAATATTTGCTTAAATAGTTCCACGATTTTTGGCGTCAAAATCGAAAATTCCTGCCATTCCTCAACCATGAGCTGATCCGCTTTCTCAACATGCCTTTTAGGAATCACTAAAAGATGGCCTGGCACACGAGGAGCATAATCTAGAAGAACTGTAAAACAATCGCTTTCAAAAACAGATTGGGTTTTGACCAAATCTTCTTGGCAGAATATACAACGTTCATTTGCAAAAAGAGAACTCAAACAGAAAACTAAACAGAAAAGAATCTTTTTCATTATACCAAAGCAGGTTCTACGTCTAGTTGATGCATATTTTCCCAATCATAAGTATGAATCATTGTGCGAATTTCAGCCACTGACTTAAGACGGTTCAAATTTGCACGCAATTCGCGTACTCCCTTACCTCCTCTTAAGAACCAGCAGCCAATCCTGCGCAGGTCGCAGATTGCTTTATGTTCATCTGGAAAGTAGTGTGCAATATGTTCCAAATGCTCTAGAAAAGCATCACGCAGATCAATCCCTGTCCGCATCAAAGGAGCTTCTCCAGAAAGATAGCGGTAAATGTCTTCAATGACCCAAGGCTGTCCCATCGCTCCGCGCGCCACCAAAACAGCATCGCACTTTGTCTCTGTAAATATTTTTTCCGCGCTTGGCCCATCGATCACATCCCCATTGCCAATGACAAGGATCTCTTTTGCCATCTTTTTGCACTCGGAAATATAGTCCCAACAGGCTGGTCCATGATAGGCCTGCACACGCGTCCTTCCATGAATACAGATGGCCTTTGCGCCGGCTAACTCTGCAATCCGCGTGATCTCTGGCGCCACAATCGAATCAAGGTCCCAACCGATGCGAATCTTGACTGTAACAGGAATTTTAACTGCTGCCACCATATTGGCAACGATTTCCCCTATGACATCAGGATTTTTGAGTAAGCCGGACCCACTGCCATCTTTTGTCACCTTGTCCACCGGACAGCCGCAATTTAAGTCCACCACAACAAATCCTAAATTTTCTATGATTTTAGCACACTCCCCCGCAAGCTCAGGCTTGCTGCCACAAAGCTGCGCTCCAATAGGATGCATGGATGGCTCATAGTCGAGTAAACGGAAAGTGCCTGGATGGTTGCGGACAAGGGCGTCCATTTTCACCATCTCGCAGTACATGAGTCCCGGTTTATATTTTGCAGTCATGCGGCGAAAAGGAACATCTGAGCATCCAGCCAGTGGAGCACAGAATATATTAGATGGAAGGGTCAGAGACCCTAATTTAAAGGGGCGTTTTAAAGACATCGAAGGGAAGCATACCAGATGGAAGAGGCCTATGCCACTCTTTTGCTTTTTTCTAAGAAGGAAAATCTCACGTGCATAAACTCTCTTTTTGGCGGATTTTTACAGAATTGAAGCAGCTGTTTTTCTTTTTTCTCCCACTCTGACTGGAATTTTTTTGCCTCCTCGAGGCTATGCCAGAGCGCGACGCCAATGACATTCGTGGGTTCCATTTCATTTTGTAAGATCTCAATATTATGGCAGCCATATTCAGTTGCTTTCATAAGCAGCTCAGACTCAAGGAATTTAATTCCACGCTCTTCCATTCCCTTTTTAAAATTGTAGTGAACCAGTGCGCGATAGTTTGCCATAACTTCCCCCGTTTTCTATAAATTAAAATATTTTATATTATTTAGTCCAATTTATTCTCTAGTTATAATTTTTAAATGCTTAAATTCATTTGGTTTTTTTGTGTCTGCACTTTCTGCCTATATGCAGAGGTTGATTTTGACTGCATTGTGGTGGGCACAAGCCCGACTTCAATGTTCGAGGCGATTTATCAAACCTGTTCAGGAAAAAAGGTGCTTGTTGTTGAAAAAGCGCCCGAATGCGGAGGGGCGTGGAAAAGCATCAATATTTGCGGCATTCAGCATGCGGACATGGGCTGCCATGAATTTGGAAATGCAAAAGAAGTTAAAGACTTTTTTGAAACATTTGCGGGTTGCAAACTTGTTCACAATGCCCCTATAAAATTAGAATCTAAAGGGGGAAATTGGGGTTTTTATCCCTCGGGCGGGTGCTATGAACTCATTCACAATTTAGAACTCTTGATGAAAAAACTAGGCACGGTACTCCTTTTGAATAGTAAATTAGAGACTGTTTTCCTCGATACAGAGAGAAAAGTAGCAGAAGTAAAAATTAATGGAAACCGCCTCACAACCTCTAAGATTATAGTGACAAGTGGCGCAGAAATTCACTTTGAAAATCCTGAATATCGAGGCATCCAGCCCACGATCACCAAATATCCTCATCTCTATCTCTTAATTTCTGATCCAACACCCTCTAATTTTACCTACACAAATTACTCAAGCGAAGGGGCTTCGCGTGCGATGAATGTATCGCGCTTTGTGGGCCTAGAAGGGTCAGGAATGCAGCTCATTGCCATTCAGCTCCACAATGAAAAATATCTTGCTTGTGGAGAGCGATTTTTGAATGATCTAAAAAAACAAAATTTAATTGATCCGGGTGCCAAAATCATAGAGGTGGGCCACTACATCTATGAACAATCTGCATGCCATGGACAATTAGGCATTAAAAATAATCAGCTTTTTGAGTTTATCTCTACTGGTCACATTGGGCAAATCAACAGCTTTCTACCCAAGTGGAAACAGGTCATGCGGCCTTGGAAAGAGGTGATGGCCTCTCAATGAAAGATTTAGTCGTGATGGGAGGTGGAGCAGCCGGGATTTTTGCTGCGATCCATGCAAAAATGGCTTGCCCAAATGCCAAGGTCATTGTACTGGAAAAAACAGCTGTTTTACTCTCAAAGGTACGCATTTCCGGGGGCGGAAGGTGCAATGTCACACATGCTCTTTTCGATCCCTTTCTACTTGTTAAAAATTATCCTAGAGGATCTAAAGAACTCATTGGGCCTTTTCAAGTTTTTCAACCCAAAGATACAGTGGAATGGTTCGAATCCAGAGGCGTCCCCCTTAAGACAGAGCCAGATGGAAGAATGTTTCCCATCAGCGATGATTCTGAGACCATTATTGAATCTCTTTTATCACAGGCGCGTAAATTGGGAGTGGAGATCCTCTTGAGAGCGCGCATCCAAAATATCATCAAGACAGAGGATTTTTTTGAACTCTTTCCCAAAGAGGGATCAAAAATACAAACACGTACTCTTCTTCTGGCAACTGGAAGTAGTCCAGAAGGCTATTCTGCGGCAGAGTCTTTAGGCCATTCAATACAAAAACCTGTTCCCTCTCTTTTTACCTTCAATGTCCCAACCTCTCCTCTTAAAGAATTAAGTGGGATAGCAGTCCAAAACGTTCGCTTAAAAATTGCAAATTTTGTCCAGGAAGGTCCGCTGCTCATCACCCATTTTGGATTTAGCGGTCCAGCTGCCCTTAAGCTTTCTGCATGGGGAGCCCGCTACCTATTTGAAAAAAATTATCATGTCGAACTTTTGATCAATTGGCTCCCTGCCCTTTCGCAGGAAGCCATTTTTCATTTACTCATTCAATTTAAGAGAGAAAATCCGCAAAAACCTTTTTTATCTGAAAACCTTTTTGGCCTGCCCAAAAATTTATGGAAAACTTTTTTAGACTCCCTTGCAAATAAGCGCAGCCATGATATTTCCCATGCACAACTGCGAAATCTCGCAGAAAAACTCCATTGCGACCATTACCAGGTCGAAGGCAAAACAACAAATAAAGAAGAGTTTGTAACATGCGGCGGGGTGACATTAAAGGAAGTGAATTTTAAAACAATGGAAAGTAAAATTTGCCCAAATCTTTTTTTTGCAGGAGAGATCCTAGATATTGACGGCGTCACAGGCGGTTTTAATTTCCAAAGCGCCTGGACAACCGGCTATATTGCAGGGCAAAATGTGTTAAAGGAGGAATTATGAAAAGTGTCATCATTGGTGGAAGTTCAGGCATGGGCCTTGCCATTGCAAAAATGCTACACGCTCATGGGCATGAAATTGTCATTGCAAGCCGCTCTAAAGACAAATTAGAAAGAGCATGTAAAACCATCGGGAAAGCTGAAGGACATGTCCTTGACATTACAAAAGAAAAAGAGATCGAACAATTTTTCTCTAAGATAGCTCCTTTTGATCATTTAGTAACAACGGCTGCTGATTTTGTGACGGGCCCATTTTTGACAATGAAAACGGAAGAGGCCAGACACTTCTTTGATAGCAAGTTTTGGGGGCAATATTGCGCTGCCAAATATGCCGCTCCTCATATCCGCAAAGAAGGTTCTATCATTCTTTTCGGTGGCGGCGCTGGACAAAGACCATCGCTAGGCCTTTCTGCTGCTAGTGCAATCAATGCGGCAATTGAAGGATTAGCACGGGCACTTGCTCTTGAGCTTGGCCCTTTGAGAGTGAATGCCATTGCCCCTGGCACAATTGTGACTCCGGTTTGGGATAGTGTGCCAGACAAAGAGAAGCTATTTAAAGAAAGTGCGGAAGAACTCCCGGTAAAGCGCATTGGGCAACCAGAAGATATTGCCCAAGCTGTGCTCTATCTGATTAATTGCCCATTCGCTACCGGTTCAGTAGTCTATATCGATGGCGGCGATCGCTTAATTTGAACTTAATTGCTGTTCAATAAAGCGAGGAAGAGCAAAAGAGGCCTTGTGGATTTCAGGAGTATAGTAGCGTGTGTCAATCCCAAGTTTTTGAAAACGGCTTTTTAGCTCTGCAAGTGTGATCTCTCGGTAAGAAGGCTCATCAGTTGACCATCCAAACGCCATAAAACCACCGACATAAGTAGGGACAGTTGCTACATAGAAACTTGCATCTTTAAAAAGGGCTGCACGCTTTTGGAAAGATCCGATCAATTCATCTTTTTGCATAAAAGGCACACCGTTTTGGCACACGAAAATTCCTTTTTCTTTCAGCACGCGTTTGCAATTGGCAAAGAATTCAGCTGTAAAAAGCGCTTCTCCTGGGCCGATTGGATCGGTTGAATCGCAGATGACAACATCATATTTACGGTCGGTCGTTTTCACAAATTCCGCACCATCTTTAATGATGATTTCAACGCGAGGATCGTTATAAGCCCCTTTGGAAAGAGAAGGAAGATACTCTTTTGCAAGTTCAATCACTGAGCGGTCAATCTCAACAAGAGTGATCCGTTTAATTTCTTTATGCCGCACCATTTCGCGAAGCATCCCGCCGTCCCCACCGCCAACAATCAAAACATCTTTTACATTTCCGTGGGCAAGAACAGGAACATGGGTCAACATTTCATGATAAACATACTCATCAGCTTCTGTAAGCTGTACAGCACCGTCTAAAGAAAGCACCCGGCCAAGCAGTTCATTCTCAAAAATCATTAAATCTTGGTAATCGGTCTTCTTTTGGTAAAGCACCTTATCGACTTTCATCGTTTGGCGCCAATTATCAAATAGCGTCTCGGTGAACCAAGACTCAGCGATGACACTTGTAAATGGCAAAGAAGCTGCAAAAATTGTAAGTAGTATTTTTTTCATGTTTTCCCTATTAAATTTTCGTTAAAAAAAGGGGATTTTGACATGAAAAAAAGAAAAAGTCAATTGGGTTTTTTAACTTCGATGATGCTATCCATAGGAATGAAGCCGTCATAGAGGTGGAAGTATTTATTCACCCCTCCTTGATTAGACTCATAGACCATCTTTCCAGGCAACTTTTTGGCATCGATCTTCAAAATAACAAAGTCCGAATTTGCCCAGTATTTAGAGATAATCCTTTCAAGCTGATCTTCTTTAGAAAGATGGATAAAATCATGATCTTCTTCTGGAAGCTGAACAATATCTCCACTCCCCTTCCAATGATCGATCGAGAGCACTTTATAAAGATAATTTGGAATGTCCTCTGCATAAGAGTTAACTGAAAAAGCTGTAAGAATAGCGAGTAGTATTTTTTTCATAAGACGCTGAGATTTTACCATAGCGTGCATTTACTCGTCTAATTTCCTTCAAAAAAATAAAATTTTTAACAGGATCGGTCCTAACAGACCGGCAAGATCGACCGCAAATGCGGTCGGCAGGACGAAGAAATTAAATTTTCCCTATCCTGCCAGCGCGTCAGCGCTTATCCTGCCGGCACCGCCGATCCTGTTATATTTTTCTTCCTTTAATCTTCTTCTGATTAGCTAAAAATTTCTTCAAGGAAGCTTTGAATTGCCCGCCATGCCCTTTTTTCATAAATAGGGTCAAAAAGAAGGCCAGAAGCTGGATCCTGAGCTGATGGCGTGACAAAAGCATGCATTGCTTTCCCATAGAGATGCACTTGCCAATCGACTTTGGCCTCATTCATCTCTTCTTCAAAAGCATGCAATTCATTTGAACTTACAATGGGATCCAAATAGCCATGAAGGGCTAATATTTTTGCATGGATCGATTTTTTTTGCAGATGAGGAGGCGGCTCGAAATGACCATAAACAGTGACTGCACCCTTTAGAGGTGCTCCGCTTCGAGCTAAATCGAGTGCGCATATCCCGCCAAATCCAAATCCCACAACAGCAATTTTTTTGGTGTCCACTTTAGAAAGAGCAAAAGCAGCGTCCAATCCTCTTTGTGCACGTCTCAAGAGCAAAGCGCGGTCTTGAATAAAAGGCTTTTTTAAAGCTGCATTTTCCTCTTTAGACTTTCCAACCACCCCTTTTCCATACATATCAAGTGCAAAACCGACATAACCCCAATGTGCCATTAGCTTGGCTTTCTCGCAGATAAAATCATCTCTGCCGCGCCAGGCATGACAGAGAATGACAAGTGGAGATTTTTCTTTCTCAGGAAAGGCAGCAAATCCTTCTAAAACACTTTTTTCATCTTCGTAAGGAATAAGCATGGTTATTTCGCTACTCTCTCTTTGATTCGTTTAATAATATCGGTTGAGGAAATTCCTCTTGTATAAGGGACGATCTTAAAAATGTCCATTTCAATGGGCGCAGTATATTGGTCTAAAAGCTGCTCTTTATTGAAATCATCTCCATGGACCACAATATCAATCTGATGTTCTTCCAGCCATTCTTTAGTCGTTCTTAAAGGAGGAGCAGCAATCACCTCATCTACATATTTACAGGCTTTAATTACAGCGACACGTTCTTCCAGAGTCAGAATAGGGATTCGTTTATAAGAGGCGACAGATTCATCCGAAAGGACACCAATGATGAGGTAGTCACCATAAGCTTTAGCATTTTTAAAAAACTCTACATGGCCCATATGGAAAAGATCGCCCACAATATCCGCGTAAACGCGTACTGGTCTAGAATGGACTCCAGGATCGGCATAACCATTCATAGAAAAAAAACAGACAAAGAAACAAAACATTATTTTTTTAAACATAAACGCTTCCTTTTTTGAGTCTTACGAAAGGCGACACTATACTCAGTTTGGATATTTTTTAAAAATATCTTGTACAAATAAATAGAGTTGCAATATTTTGAAGTTAACGAATCTAAGCCTCAGGAGGAAGTTTCAATGAAGTTGTCATTAAGAGTATTAATTTCAAGTGCGCTGTTGTTATTTGGTAGCATGGTAACACTTGTCGCAGGTGAAGTTGCTCAATGTTGCCCAGAAAAACCATGCTGTCCTGCACCTAAACCATGTTGCCCACAGCCAAAGCCTTGCTGTCCAGCACCTAAACCATGCTGCCCAGCACCAAAGCCTTGCTGTCCTGCACCAAAACCTTGCTGCCCAGCACCTAAACCATGCTGTCCAAAACCAAGATGCTGTCCATCATGCCCAAATAAATGCGAGTGCCCAAAACCTTGCCCAAGACCATGTTGCCCAACATGTCCAAATGGCACTTATCAAGAAAATGGCTTTGACAGAGATGGGTATGATAGAGATGGTTATGATAAAAGAGGATATGATAGAAACGGCTACGACAGAAACGGCAAACACAAATAAGATAGCACTATCTTAACTCACTTTAAGGCATGTCTTTTAGGCATGCCTTTTTTATTTTAGGAATTCCCTCATTAAAATAAGCGCTTTGTGACTCATCAAAATCGTTTTGTGACCAGTACTAATCACAATATGGTCATGCGGAGTATCAAGGTAAGTTTCATTAACAGCGATTGTGCCGTCATTTTCCCCTTGAATAAAGGGATTAATCCCCCAATTTCCTGCAATCACTAGAACTTGAAGAGAGGGCGGGAACTCCCCTAAATGTTTAAAATCATTTTCGGTCAAAACCTGTTTCCCAGCTTCTTCTTTAAGCACTTTTTTAACGATTGTAGATTGCTCTAAAAGTCTTGCCCAAGAGCTCCCTTGATTGGGCGGCGCAAGTAATACAACTTTTCCCATTTTTGCTTCGCCTGGACATTCTGGATGGTTAACAGCTGAGCGGAGGACCAGGCACCCCAATGAATGGGCGATAAATTGCATTGGCCTCCCGGGCTTTTCTAAAGCAATCTTTTTCAATTCCCTCACAAGGTTTTCAGCATGCTCCTCAATTTTTCGATCTAAACTAGGATATCCCCAATTCTTGACCTGATAGCCATCTTTTTCAAAATGTTTGGCTATGTATTGCATCGTCCATGGCCCAGCAAATAGTCCATGGATACAAATCACAGAATCTTCAGGACTCGCATAGACAAAAGAATGGATAAGAAGAATAAACCAAAATCGAAAATGAAACATAAATTTTACTTTTTGGATGGGAAACAATTTTAATAAGTGATAGGTATAAAAGAAAGAACTACCTTAAAAAGGAGACATTAAGATGCATTTCATCGTTTTATTAGGAAGGATCTTATACAGCGCTATTTTTATTGCGTCAGGAATTGGCCATTTTACAAGAGACACAATTGATTATAGCGCAATGCATGGAGTACCTATAGCCTCTTTCTTAGTCCCAGTCATGGGGATTATTGCCATCTTAGGTGCTCTCAGTGTTCTATTTGGATATAGGGCCCGTTTAGGAGCTTGGCTACTTGTTATTTTTCTTGTCCCAGTCACCCTTATGATGCATAAGTTTTGGGGAATGGAAGATGGGATGATGGCCAGCATGCAGCACTCCATGTTCCTGAAAAACATTTCCATGCTTGGAGCAGCTTTACTAATTACTTATTTTGGTTCAGGTCCTTTAAGTCTAGATAAAGAAAAACGAAAAAAATAATCTAAAAAAAAAGCCTGTCTTTTTCAAGACAGGCTTTTAATTCTTTAGTTATCTTCTGAAGGTGGAAGATCTCTTATTGTTGAACTTGCCTTTCGTGCTTGTGTCTCTTTTGCTTTGGCAGCGGTATATGTTAAATAACTTTCCTTGGAAGCATGTCTATGTCCACCTGTTGCTGAACTAGATGCGCTTGGTGCTTGTGCCACTGACCGAGCTTCTGCGCCATAGATTTCATTGCTTTGTGCAGCGGAACTCTGTTCACTTCGAGGTGCTGCTGAACTAGATGCGCTTGCTTGTGCAACTCCTGTTGGACTTCCTACGCCACCATGGCTTGCATTTGGCGCGCTTCCTCGTCTAGGTTGACTAGATCCTGCTGCTGGACTAAGGGCGCTTGCTGATTGTGGACTCTCTACGCCACCTTGCCAAGTTATACCCATATACCTTTCTGGGCTAGCACGTTCGCGACGGAATACACTTGGTGCTACTGAGCTACTAAGTGTATTGGGCGCGCTTCCTCGTCTAGTTTGACTAGATCCTGCTGCTGGACTAAGGGCGCTTGTTGATTGTGGACTCTCTACGCCACCTTGCCAAGTTATACCCATATACCTTTCTGGGCTAGCACGTTCGCGACGGAATA
>DATIJP010000018.1:0-9463 GCA_035478495.1 Rhabdochlamydiaceae bacterium | reverse complement strand
ATTCTTCTCTCAACATCGAAACATTCTTGAAACATATCAGGGATGAAAAATCGTTGCAGTTTTTTGCGACTTCTCCTTTTGAAGATGAAATTTCGGGTGACGCTTGGAAAATGATTTCCCAACATGTGGCAGAGTATAATGAAGATAATCGCTTCACTAGCTTGCTGGGCTTTCAATGGTATGGCGAGCCCAAAGAAGAGGGCTTACGTCATTTGATTTATTGGAAAGATAATAAGTCTCTTTTAAGAAAAAAAGATGCCAAAAGCAATACACTGAAAAAAATCTATAAAACACATACACCGAAAGAGCTGCTTTCAATCCCCTCTTTTACAATGGCAAAAGGATTCGAGTGTAATTTTGACGAGTTTACGCCAGAATATGAGAAAGTTGTCGAAATTTATAATGCTTGGGGATGCTCTGAATGCACAAAAAAAGAGGGTAATTTAAGACCCGTTACTTCTGAAGATCCAAAGGGGGTCCATGAAACAGAAAAAGGATCTATCCGAAATGCGTTAAACCGCAATATGCGTTTTGGATTTGTTGCCGGCGGTCTGGATGATCGCGGTATTTATAGCCAGTTTTATAACAGTGATCAAGTCCAGTATTCACCAGGTCTTACTGCCATTCTTTCGATTGAACAGACACGCGATGCCCTTCTTTTAGGGCTTAGCAACCGTTCTTGTTACGCTACAACAGGCCCTAGGATCGTGCTTGGTTATTTCATTGCTGGCGCGCAAATGGGAAGCGAGCTCTCCACGAAAAACAAGCCTGGCCTCGAATTTAATCGGCATATCACAGGATTTGTCAGCGGCACAGCGCCGATTAAAGAAATCACCTTTATTCGCAGCGGAAAAGAATTTAAGACTTTCTATCCGAAAGAATCAAACTTTGAATTTACCTTTGATGATTCTGATAATCTTTCTACATTTGCATTAGACTCAACAGATGATCGTCCCCAGTTTGTCTACTATTATATGCGTGTTCTTCAGGAAGATGGCAATATTGCCTGGGCTTCTCCCATCTGGATCGATTATTTCCCTCTTTCCGGCAAAAAAAATAAAAAGTAGCAGGATGGCAGGATAGACAGGATAGAAGAATAGGATTAAGAGAAAATGATCTGGGTCTTCATCCCTCATCTTGTCTATCCTGGCACCCTGCTTACTATTTTCTTAATCCTGTTCTTTTATCTTGTTCATCTTGGCCATCCTGCTACTTTCTTTCTTCTCTTCTCCCCTACCCATTCCTGCTTACTGTTTTCTTAATCCTGTTCTTCTATCCTGTTCATCCTGCCATCCTGCTACTTTCTCTCTTCGCTTCCCCTCCCTTCTCTACTGCCCATCCTGCTATCCTGTTGCTTTTTGAAAACAATAATCACTCCTGATAAGCTGAGATTATGAGACGATTTGTTCTGATATTGGCTGTTAATATTCTTGTTGCTGGTGAAGAACCTAATTTCAGCAAATTTCAAATTGCCTATTTAATGCAGGCGCATGAAATTGAAAAATCTCTCAACCTCTACGACCAATATCGAAAGCATTTAGGAAAAAATGAATTTGAAGTTCTAGAACAAATGGCCAACATCCTTCTTGAAGAAGGAGCGCGCAGCGATGATCAAGAAAAACAACTTTTAAGCATTTATGGCTCTGGAGTTGCCAGTGTTTCTTCCTCATTTGATGTTCTTGAAGCAGGAGTCAAAAGCGTTAATCCCGAAACGCAAATTGCGGCCATTCAATTTCTTGGAAGATTACAAGATGACCGCAGCGATGAGCTACTCATTAAAGCAATGTCTTCAACCTTCTTTTTTGCGCGCATGGAAGCTGCTCTACAACTTGCGCAGCGCAAACATCCCTCTTGCGTAGGTCAAATTGAAGCGTTGATGTACCGCGTCCCCCCCGAATTTCGATTCTTTTTTCCCCAATTTTTTGCTTTAGTTGGAACTTCCGATGCCATCACTATTTTACGACAACTAATGGAAGATGGACATTCTTCGACGCGTGTTGAGGCTATTTCGTGCGCCGCACGCTTGGGGCGCGACGACCTACTGCCTATCGTCCGCGCATCGGTCACGCACACCGATATTGCCGAGCAAGAAGCCTGTGCATTTGCCCTTGGCCTTTTTAAAGATTCAAAATCCATCAATAAACTCAAAAGATTAAAAAAATCTTCTTCTGAAAATGTCTGTTTAGCTGCTTGTAGGTCGCTTTATGCTTTAGGAGATCTCGACGTCAAAGAAGAGATTCTCTCAATGGTAAAAAATCGCAACCTCTTTGCCATTGCCGCGGCTGGGGAAATTCCTGAAGCAAAAGAGATTCTTGCGACACTTGCAAAAGATAAAGTGGACCAAATACGTTTTAATGCAGCCATTAGTCTTCTTAAATTGCGCGATGAAAGATGTCTCTTTCCACTTTTGGAAATTCTGATACGCGATGGAAAAGATTTAGGCTTCGTCCCCCAAATCTCTCTTGGAAAATCCCTTCTAGCTTGGAAAATCATTCCATCGGCCAAACAGCAACAGCAAGCAGGCTATGACATTGCGTCAGTCTCCATTCAATTAAAAGAACAGCTTTTAAAAGAAGCCTTAAATCTGCCCGAAAAAGATTTTTTATTTCTCGCGAGAAGAATTTTCGATAGCAGGCAAAATGAGCTGATTCCTATTTTAGTCGCATTGCTTGGAAATATACAGACTGAAAATGCCATCGCACTTCTGAAAGAAAAATCCGCAATTTCTGGGGCCCCGCTCATTCGCACCTATTGCAATTTGGCCCTTTTCCGTCTTAAAAAAGAGGGGCCTTATAAGCAAATGTTGATGGATTGGATCTCTCAAAATAAAAAAACCGATATTATCCGTTTTCGCCCTATGGTACAGATGGACCAAAGAATTTCTGATTCCCCGCTCGAACTCACACCCGAGGACCATTCAAAGCTTTTAATTGATTCCTATCAAGCACTTGTGGATAGACATGATGAGATAGGAATCAACTTTCTTCTTGATAGTATTAAAGATGGCAACCCTAAAAATCGCTATGTCTTAGCAGGTCTCTTACTCCGAGCGCTGCAATAAAGGGTTTTTCCTTTATAATAGTCGCATGTTGTCGCGACTGCTTCTCTTAACATCCATTTGTCTAACCAGCATTCTCTTTGCAGATGAGGTTATCGTAAATTTAAAAGACCCTGTATTTGTCCAAGGAGTTCTTAAAACAGATCAAGGAGGTGTGATCACAGCTCCTGGCCTGCGCATTCAAGGTCAATGCATTGAGTATACCAATCGAGTGGAAAACGGCGTTTTAGTGAAAAAAATCGTGGCAGAAGGCGATCTGATGTTGACTTATCAAGACCGCGCTTTTGTGGGTAAAAGGCTTGAATTCGACCTTCTTACAAATACTGGGACTCTCCTTGAGGGAAAAACATTTGTTGATATCTGGTTTTTAGGCGGAGAGCGCATCGATTTAAGATGCGATGGCAGCTACATGATCTATAGTGGTTATATTTCAACGTGCGAATCTCAAGATAATGCTTGGGAGATTAGAGCACATAACGTGAAAATCACAAGAGACTGTCTGCTCTCAGCTAAAGATATCTCCCTTCGCTTTATTAAAGTTCCTGTCCTATGGCTGCCAGCTCTTAGAGGTAATTTAAGATTTTTCAAAGATTCACCGATCCGTTTTAAGGTGCTTTGGGATACAAAATTAGGCCCTAGACTTTCCATGCGCTACCGGATCTATTCTTGGGAGCATTTTAGAGCTTATCTGCGATTCGATTATCGTATCGAAAGAGGTCCAGGTTTAGCTTTGGAAACGGAATACCAGTCAGAAGATGAAAACACACTCTTTCTCACTAAAAGCTATGGGGCTTATGACAAAAGTTTTCCCAACGAAGAAGGCAATAAGCGTTACAGATTGCAAGGACTGTTTGAAAAATACAGTGAGGATGAAAAGACCACATTTCATCTCCAATGGGATAAGTTTAGTGATGAGCGAATGGTCAGTGATTTTCGCAGTGGTGATTTCGAGATTAATACCCGAAAACGCAACTATCTATTTTTTGAGCATAAGGAGTCGCAGGGCTTTGGCAGCATCAATGTTGAACCAAAACTGAATCGTTTTCAAACTTTGAATGAGCAGCTTCCTTATGCAGTTGCCGGCCTCAAACCTTTTGACATTTGGAAATCAGGTGTTATTTTTGAAAATTACGTCAGTGGCGGCTATTTGGACTATGATTTCAATGATCAGATGCAAGACGTACTTAGAAATAGACATTCAGGCAGGCTTGAAACAAAACAGAGTCTTTATCGCCCCATTTTAGCTGGGCCTGTAACCATCACTCCTAAGGTTGGTTTTGTGGGCATCTACTACAGCAATAACCCATTTCATGAGCCCATATCACAAGCAGTTTTTACCTATGGCGGAGAGATCACAACACGCATCTTTCGAAGGTTTGAGACACAGAAACATATGATCCAGCCCTATCTCCATTATCTGGGCTATACCCGTCCCATGCAGAATATCAACGACCACTTTGTGTTTAATATCAATGATGGCTACACACGACTAGATCTTTTGAAAATCGGGGTGAAAAATGCCATTTTTAATGTTTGCCGTTCGCCCTTTTTACCCACAATTGAGACCGATATTTTTACTTATGGATTCTTCGGAGCGCGCTCATTCCATCAAGCTGTTCCTAAAATCTATGGTTCAGTCGCGCTGAATAGGTCTCACTATTCTCTTAAAGGTGAAATCTGCTGGAATTTACAACAAAAAGTCTTAGATTATGGAAATTGCGGATTATTATGGACCATCAATGATGCCTTTGCATTCGGCCTAGAGTTCCGCCATCGCAGCCGCTATGATTTTAGAAAGGCTGAGAAGTTTAACTTTGTTGTTGATTTTGCAAGATCACTTTCAGAACTTGTGATTTCTCCCCTTTCGGATCGAAGAAATACTTTTTTAACAAAAGCGCATGTTCGCTTTTCTCCTAGGTGGAGCTTGCAATTTGAATCTCATCATGGGTGGGGTAGATCAACAGAACCAGGTTACACTAGCATAAAAACAACACTCTTTACGATGCTCACATGCAGCTGGCAGCTTCAAACAGCGTATGAGTATTTGCCTAATGATCCTTTCCGTTTCTCATTTAAACTGAATCTTCTGAAGTAAGGTAGTTCCCCCTCTCTTCACGCAATACCCTCGGAAACTCTTGATTTTTTGGTGGATACATAAAGTTTTTAAAGAATTCATGGACAAAAGCACCAGAACTTCTTTCTTCTACTCGTGTTTCTAATTTTCCTAATTGAACTTCAACTGTATGCAAACCAGTTTCGACCTTTTCTAAGCGAGTTTCAA
This sequence comes from Rhabdochlamydiaceae bacterium, assembly GCA_035478495.1. GTDB lineage: Bacteria > Chlamydiota > Chlamydiia > Chlamydiales > Rhabdochlamydiaceae > DATIJP01. Next base: position 4,124 of record DATIJP010000018.1, on the reverse strand, counting down.
CTTTTCCTAACGCACCTTCAACATGATCTAAGCGAGTTTCGGTCTTTTCCGAGGTAATTTCTACCTTACGTAAACGCACTTCAACTTTTCCTAATGCAACTTCAACATTATCTAAGCGAGTTTCGACATTTTTTAAGGCAATTTCAACGTGATCTAGACGAGTTTCGGCCTTTTTTAAGGCAACTTCTACCCTATCTAAACGTATTACAACTTTTCCTAATGCAACTTCAACGTTATCTAAACGAGTTTCAACTCTGACTAGGCGCGTATCCAATTTGTCGATTTTTGCGCTTAACCGTTGATCTAACCTCTCAATTCGTTCACTTAATTTGTGATCTAGCTTCTCAATTTTTTCACTTAATTTCTGATCTAACTTCTCAGTTTTTTCACTTAATTTGTGATCTAAGTTCTCAATTTTTTCACTTAATTTGTGATCTAAATTTACAATTTTTTCACTTAACTTGTGATCTAAGTTCTCAATTTTTTCACTTAATTTCTGATCTAACTTCTCAGTCTTTTCACTTAATTTCTGATCTAAAATCTCGATTTTTTCACACAACTCGACTTTTAAATCACCAAAGTTTTGTACCATTTTTTGGGACGTCTCTTTTAAAGAACACTCTGTTTCTTTTAACGAAATTGCTAAAGTATCGATTTTTTGAACTAATTTTCCACCGCGGAAGACAATAACTCCTATACTTAAGATTCCACCAGATCCAACGACTAAGTAAAAAAATTCAGCGAATGTCATATATAGTCTCCTTCATAAAAAAGACTATAACTTGAAAAGTAAAAAATTGACAAGAATTTTAATTTGCTTCTGCTTCCCAATTCGTAAATGCCTGAAGAAAATCTTCCTCCATTTTTGCAAGCGAGCGCATTGTAATCAGACGTGCATTATCAAAAATAGCTGGATTGGAAAATGAAGTAAATTTTCTTAATTATATTTATTCTTTATTTCGCGGAGCTGAGGGTCGATCCTCTTTCTTACTTTTGACGGAAGGCGATCGATAAAAAGCACTCCATTTAGATGGTCATTTTCATGCATACGGATACGCGCATTATAGCCTTCGCTTTCTTCAATAAAAATTTTACCATCTAGGCCCATTGCTTCAACTTTTATTTTATAGGGCCGTTGCACATCTTCTCTGATGTTAGGGATCGACATGCATGCCTCATTATCAACGATGGTCTCATCACTAATAAAAATTATTTTAGGATTAATAAATGCTCTTGGCGCTGTGACTCCCCATGAACCATCTGGATTTTCTACATAGCCGCGACAGACAAACATTCGGATAGGAAGTCCGATTTGAATGGCAGAAAGTCCAATTCCATTATTTCCATCGATAAACTGGATCATCTCTGCAGCAAGCTGACGGAGTTCATCAGTGATCTGTTGAACCGGTTCAGAACGTTTACGCAGAATGGGATCGCCGTAGTAACGGAGCTTCATGGAAGATTTTGTGTTTCTTCAATTGAAGGAAGTGGGACAGATTTTGGTTTTCCCATAGATTCTGACCAAATAGAGAGAAAAATACAGGCGACAATAAAAATCACTCCCAAATAGCCAGTGAATTTTTTAAGGACCGAAGCAGTAGAGGTTCCAAAAAGGGATTCTCCAGCATCTCCTCCAAATGAAGCGCCGAGCCCCATGCTTTTGCTCTCTTGCACCAGAATCACCAAACAAAGAATAGAAGAGAGGATCAAAAATAAAAAAATGGCTAAGTAATAAATAAAACTCATGACTTTGTCCCTAAAGAAACGATTTTTGCAAAACTGCTTGCATCAAGCGATGCACCACCAACTAAAGCACCATCAATATCAGGCTCTTTCAGCAGTGAAGCAATATTTTCACTTTTTACTGAACCACCATAAAGGATTGGAAGATCCTCTGCAAGCCTTATCCCCCACTTTTTTCCTATATGCTGGCGGATTTTATGGTGCATATCCTCAGCAAGCTGAGGGGTTGCTGTTTTTCCAGTGCCAATGGCCCAAATAGGTTCATAGGCAATGATTAAATCTTTTAATTGCTCTTCAGAAAATCCAAGCAGACACTCATCAATCTGTTTTAAAATCACTTCAAAGGATCTGCCCTCTTCACGCTCTTTGTCCGTTTCGCCAATGCATAAGATGGGAATCAATTTTTCCAATAAGGCGGCCTTGAGCTTCTGGTGAATGAATGCATTCGTTTCATGAAAATGGCCTCTGCGCTCAGAATGTCCTAAGATCACAAACGAGCCGCCTGCCTCTTTGATCATTTTACCGGAAATTTCGCCGGTATAAGCTCCCTCTACAAAAGGACTCATATTCTGCGCGCCGATTTGGACTTTAGATCCTTTCACAAGCTGCGCACAAGTATCAAGAGCTGTGAATGGAGGCGCAATGAAAATTTTTGAATGGGATGTTTTAATTTGTGGCAAAAAAGAAGCGAAAAATTCTTTCGCCTCAAAAATTGTCTTGTACATCTTCCAATTGCCGGCAATGATTGGTATTTTTCTCATAAAAAGTGATTAATATGATAAATTATCAAATTGATCGAATTCAAGGATAAAATGAATCAAGTTCTGACTGTAGCACAACTCACACACCTCATTAAAAAGCAGCTAGAAGGCCAGTTTGCATTCATCAGCGTTCAAGGCGAAATTAGCAACTTAAAACATCAGTCTTCGGGCCACATCTATTTCACTTTGAAAGATAAAGATGCCCAAATTTCTGCCGTTTTATTTAAAGGCAATAGCGCCTCTCTTTCAAGACTACCCAAAGATGGCGATCAGGTGATTGCTCGTGGAGAACTGAGCGTTTACCCCCCACGCGGAAACTATCAGCTCATTGTCAGACAGGTTGAATATAGCGGAGTTGGCGAACTATTAAAAAAACTCCATGAGCTAAAACTAAAACTTCAAAATTTAGGCTGGTTCGACCCGAGCCTAAAAAAGCCGCTCCCTAAACTTCCTAAGACAATCGGCGTTGTCACAAGCCCTACCGGCTCTGTGATACAAGATATTATTCATGTGCTTTCAAGGCGCTTTTCAGGATTTCATCTCATTTTATATCCAGTGAAGGTGCAAGGAGAGGGTGCAGCAGAGGAAATTGCTAAAGCCATCCGCGATTTTAATCAACATTGCCTTGCAGATGTCCTCATTGTAGGACGCGGCGGCGGAAGCTTAGAAGACCTCTGGCCTTTCAATGAAGAAATTGTGGCTAGATCGATCAAAGATTCTCTCATTCCAATCATCTCGGCAGTGGGCCATGAAACAGATTTTACAATCGCTGATTTTGCAGCTGATGTACGCGCTCCTACCCCTTCAGCGGCAGCAGAGATCGCCTGCCTCGAAAAAAATGAGGAACTTGCCTATTTGGCTACAATGAAAACACGACTCAAACAAAGTCTATTTAGCCTCACAAGAGGATTGCGCCAAGGGTTAAATGGACTTGTCAAACAACCTATCTTCCGCTCTTCAGACGCTCTCTTAAGCCCTTACCTCCAAAAAATGGACGGCATCAAAGAAGAGCTCACTGATACCATTTTAACTTTCTTCAGTCAGAAGAAATTGGCCCTGGAAGCGCTTCAAAAACAACAAAGTGCACTACGTCCCCATACCCAACTGTCAAATACAAGAAAAAATTTTCAAAATTGGGAAAAACAGATTGCTGGACAGATCAAACAAACAATCAAACAAAAAAAAGAAAAGCTCGCCGGGATCGCATTCCATTTGAAGGCCACGCATCCAAAAAATCTTTTAGGGAAAGGGTATTGTCTTCTCTTCCATGAAAAAACAGATTCAATTATTCTCTCAATAGATCAGGTGCAGATAGAAGAGCCTATCTCTATCCAGCTCCAAGATGGTAAACTCATTGCAAAAATTAAAGAAAAGGTCCCATAAAAGATGAAAGAAAAAAACAGTTTTTCGTTTGAAGAAGCCTATGAACGCTTAGAACAGATTCTAGAAAAAATGAACGGAGAACAAGTCGCATTGGAAGAGTCTTTGAAGCTCTATGAAGAAGCGGATCAGCTTATTGCCTCCTGCAATCAAAAACTGACGACTGCAGAACAAAAAATTGAGGTCTTAATGAAAAATCGCAGCGGCGAGGTGGCAGTCGATGAAAATGGAAAACCATTA
>DATIJP010000017.1:0-18709 GCA_035478495.1 Rhabdochlamydiaceae bacterium | reverse complement strand
CCTCGCCACGTCAATGTTTGTTCTCCGTTAGGAGAATAAACTTGGCGGAATGACAAGCCGGATGTAACCGGCCACCTTGTAACTGGCAGGCATGCCTAACCCGGATTTCTCACCAAGCAGGTGAATAAAAGCCCCGTTTTGTGTTATAACTATTTTACTAACAAATGGTTAAGAACAAACAAAACGGAAGCGGGATGAAAAACAGAGTGTAACAAATCCCAACTCAAACTTCAGACCCTCTATTCACGCGATATCGTTGCAAAATTTGACGGTAGTAACATCACATCGGACAGCGGCGCACTCCTTTTGCGAGAAATCGAAAAACGAACGCACATCCTGCAACGTCTGAGCAACTGCTTTACGGACTCTCGCAATCCCAAGTTGATCAAGCATACAGTAGAAGCGCTCATCAAACAACGAGTTTTGGGGATTGTTATGGGGTATGAGGATCTTAATGATCATGAGCGGTTACGACAAGATCCATTTCTTGGATTGCTCTGCGAAAAACAGGATCCAACCGGCTCTGACCGATTCATGGAGCGCGACAAGGGAAAAGCATCGGCAGGGAAAAGCACGTTGAATCGACTGGAACTTGGAGCGGTACGCACCAGTCGTTATAAAAAAATCGTACCCAATATGGAAGCTACCGATGATTTGCTCGTCGACCTTTTTATTGAGAGCTACGCGAGCGCTCCGAAAGAAATCGTCTTTGACGTAGACGCTACAGATGATCGCATCCATGGTAAGCAGGAGGGACGTTTTTTTCACGGTTACTATGGTGATTGATGGAAGAGGCTAAAAAACTCCACGAAGAGACTGGTCAGGTAGCGCGCATCTTCAAAGATTTTCGTTATCGAACATTGAACAGCTGGAGTTGCGAACGGCGAGTGGTGGGAAAAGCAGAATATTTGAATCAAGGAGCCAATCCTCGCTTTGTGGTGACTTCATTGGGAACAGAGTTTCAAGATAAAGATTTGTACGAAAAAATCTACTGTACCCGTGGAGAAATGGAAAATCGAATCAAAGAGCAACGGATTGGCACTGATATATTTCATCGATCCTTTTTTCAGCTTTCTGCCGCTTTGAAAATGTCTCATATACCATTTAGCTACCTCGCTGATGTTTTTCGTTTATATTCTCTCATTCTGATTCACAAATTCCGTCAACTATCCAGCGCCGAAGATCAATCCCAGCCGCCCATGCATCTCCCGGACTTTTGCCGACTGGCGGCAACCAAAGCCGCAGATGCGGATAGTTCGCCTTCCACCAGCGGAATGCGCTTGCCCTTGCCTTGTCGACATCAAGAGCAAACACAATTCGATACGCTGACTTCAGCAATTGGTGGCAATGGACATCTGGACGCTTGCCTGCGCCCCCTAAAGCCACGACGAAACAAAGGTCGGAAGCAAATTGATGCACCAGCATTGCATCGAATTCCGCTTCCACAACAACCGCGATCGATTTCACAGAAGGCAACGAGAATACCGCAGGGCATCGCATACCCCCTGATATTTCGACATATTTGGGCAATTCATCGCCCTTTTTCCACTCATTCCGGCGCATTTTTATCTTGGTAGGCCTCCCATTCATTGAATCGAAAAGCGGAATCACCAATCCCTGCGGAAGCCATAACTTCTTTCCCTCAGCCTCTTCAATTCCCCATTCACTACGGACAAGCCAAATTGTATTCGGATTCCATCCAAAACGAAACTTCTCGATCCATTCAAAGGTAAAACCTCGTTGTTGCAGGAGATCCAAAGCATAAGGTGTCCGTAGCAGCCGTTGATGGCAGACATTGATGAACTCTTGTGCCTTGCTCTGCCATAACAGAGATGGCAATTGAGCCTGCTCTGGATTAAAAACAGGAGCTGAACTCTGTCGCAGGGAAAGCCGTGACCTCTTTTTTGACTCGACGTTCACAACAACGCATGCCTGTGCGTATGACATCCCGCGAAAATCGCGGCAATATTGAATAGCATCCCCTTTTTTCTGGCATTGCCTACAGAAGTACCGATTTACTTTGTCCCAAATGATAAACCGATCGCATCCACCACATCCGGGACAAGGAGAGTGATATTCTCTTTCTTTGGTGGAAGCAACTCTTTTTGGGTTTAGCTAAATAGTGGACCATGAGTGGACCGCGGAGAACTTGGAAAGCGACAAACTGGACCGCGGATTTGAGGGTAATTTGTCTATGAGAATGGGGGCGGTTGGACGATTTCAGAACTTTTGACTGGCAAAAGATTCAAACATTATGCGCTATATTTTCATCTAGATCTAGTTTGCATATGAGAAACTGAAGAAAGCTAGCGGAGATCACCATTGAAGTCATGGATTTTAGGTATCTTTTGCTATAGAGAGAGCTATCGAATGGCCCCCATCTACAGTCAATATTTGTCCTGTCATCCATGAGGATTCTTCTGTTGCAAGAAAAAGTGCTGTAGATGCTTGATCACTAGGAAGTCCTACACGCCCAAGAGGAATATCTTTAATAGCGGAATCGAATTCAGAGCTTTCTTCATAGGGAGTGTACCCAGGTGCAATGGCATTCACTCTAATCCCATGTTGTGCTAGCTCCAAGGCCATAGTTTGCGTTAGCATGTTCAATGCAGCTTTACCAGACGCATGTGCGACTCGATTCATCGTTGGACGCGTGCCAGAAATGGAAGAGATATTGATAATATTCCCTTTCTTTTGCTTTTGTACCATTCCCTTTGCAACAAGCTGTGATAAGAAAAATGGTGTCATTAAGGTGATCTGCAACAACTGTTCAAAATCATGAGTTGTCAATTCAAAAAAGTCTAACGTGTTGTAGCCTCCTGCATTGTTAACCAAGATGTCTACGTGTCCCAAAATATGTATGCATTCTCTGTAAAATTGTTCTACCCCTTCATGAGTGGAAAAATCTGCGTACAATGCACTTGCATTCCCACCTGCTTTTTGAATGCAGTCTAAGACTTCTTCTGCTCCCTTCTTATCAGATCGATAGCTAATGACTAATTCGGCCCCTTCTTTAGCAAACAATAAAGCAATTGCTTTTCCAATGCTTCGGTTAGCTCCTGTCACAATTGCTTTTTTTCCTTCTAATTTCATAAGTTATCCTTTTGATAGGCTATCGAATGATCTTCTTGGACATCGCTGATCCAATTATCCTTATCCCAAGAAGAAAGAAAATTTTTAGTAATGGGCATCTGCTTTTCCAAGGGATTTCCTGCTTGCCATTTTCCGATTAGCTCAGTGAAAGGAATTTTGACTGTAAAAGGACCATCAGCAAATCCGCCAACTGCATAGGGTTGAAAAACTAAAATCAAAGATTCGTGATCTACTACAAATACTTTCATCAGTTCTTGATCTAGGTGGTCACTTAATGGATCAGCACCTTGAAAGTAATTGCAATTATTGTCATTTTTGAGAAATTTTTCGCAATAGCTCCTTAAAAATTCTTTTTGACTGGATTCTGGAAATAGGTCATTTAAAGTAATTTCCTTGAAGGAATCATTTGTTTTGACGTACGTTTTGCCTTCATAGCGAATCCATCCATGAGGAAGATGAGCAAATACAAAAACGTCTCCCATAAGGCTCACCACATTATCTGAAAAAAGAATGGCTCTTAGATGATAGTTCATTTGAAAAGGCCCTTCATCTAAAACGCTTTCGGTCAAAATAGTAGCAATAAAATCCTTTTTGATCTCTTCAAGATTATTGAATCCTTTATTCGAGTCTGAAGAACAAGCCGTAAAGATGAGGAACAAAAAGAGATAACTTATTTTCATAAAACACACAATTTTAGGTGATAACAACAAAGTTATGCTGGCCATGTTCGGGTCGTAGATAATGATTTCCATTTTTCATGTGAACGAGAGTGGCATGCAATTTACCTTCCATAGTCCATTTAATAGCTTCCTGTTTTGGCAGCCATACAGACTCTTTGTTGACACAAACCAGGTATTCTGTGATTACTCCGCGTTTTTTATGCACTCCTGAAATGATCCCTCTTGGAATGAAATCTTCCTCACCAACTTCCCAACGTTCATTTTTTTCTATAGCCTTCCAGTATCTTTCAAATTCTTCATCGGATAAAGAGCTGATTTTGCGATTTGGATCAAGGTTGCTCATCTTTGCAATTTTTGGACCGTGACCAGGATCTTCCTTAACATATCTCAAGGATGCTTCTAATAGGGTTAGATTTCGGTAACGACTCCCTCTCAACATGACAACTAAAGCCTCATGCCCCGTTGCGTAATCTGGATAAACAGCATACTCATATTCTCCAAAGCCAGCTGTGCCGATAGCGCGCCTGTCTTTGCTTGTACTATAAGAACTTTTAAGAAGTGCACCTGGATTGTTACATCTCCATGTACGAGTACCTCCACTTCGAATGATCATATTTCCTTGCTCATCGAAGTATTGTACAGTGAACTTACTTCTGTCATCCCCAATATTAGGAGGACCTGCTTTAGCACTCACAAAGACCATATGTTCACCTAATTTTGCATTTCTTATTTTGGCTACTACTACAACTGAGAATTGGTTTATGTTTTTACTCTAAGAAGTTGCCTACCCCTTACCTTTTTAATGAGTTATTCTATGGCAAATAAGAAAAGGTTGCAATTACAAAGTTGCACAAGGTGTGCTATATTTTAGTTCTTGAAGAAATGCTCTTACAACCTCTGCGAATCCTGTTGGATTATCCGCATGAACAACATGTCCACCCTCTAGAATACTAAGACGTGTATTAGGTCGATGCAATGCCATTTGTTCACAATGTGTTTGCGTTGTAACTCGGCTGTCTTGTCCGCGGATGAGTAGAGCTGGACAATCTGTTGCAAGCCACTCCTTCCAGTGGTTTCCATTGGTTAAGTTGATCGACTTGACTATCTCCTGTGGGTTAAATGCAAGCCGCCAACCACCATCAGTTTGACGGAATGAATCTTGTAAACAAGATAACAATCGTAAACCCACGCACTGCGCAAGGTCTTCGCGGGTGTTAAAGATGCCTGCCCAATTTAGTGAAAAACTGACATCAACGGAGATCTCAGCCCCGATATCTTCGATGATCATAGCGCGTACAAGAGCTGGATAACGCGCGGCAAAGTGGTAGGCATTTACACCTCCAAGAGAATTGCCTAACAGTACTACCGGCTTCTGTAAATTGAGGTGTGCAAGGAAAGCTGTTAGATCGCTAAGATAATCGTCGCGAGTATAAGTTGCAGCATGGTCGGAGTGTCCATGTCCCCGTTGATCCAAAGCAATAACACGCCATTGAGACGCCAATGCGGTGGCAAGAGAGGAGAATGTGACGCCTTCCATCCAATGTGCATGGAGGGCGATGATTACTGGGCCATCGCCACCTGAATCGAGATAGGAAAACGTTAACTGATTGTGTTGAAATGTGTGTTTTTGCATGTGATTTTCCATATTTTAGTCGTCCCCGAGCAAGGTTTTTATTAATAGTTGAGCCAACCACTTCTCATATTCTTCTGATGTCCAGCCCCGCTCGATCACGAACATCCGGTAGATGTCGCGTCCCGTAAAAGCCCAAAGAATATCTCGTGCTTGAGACAAGCCGAGGCCCTTGAGGAGGGCTTTATCCTTCATCAGTGTTTCGACGAACTCTTCTTGACGAAGATAGCGACGTTCTTCCCTTTCTTTTTGCTGCTCTTTTAATTCAGGAGCTAAAAGAGAAGCTCCCTGAAAAATATCAATTTGCGCACTTTCAGAATCATACAATTGCCGTGAAAGTTTAGCGGTTATTATGAGCCGTTTTTTTGCTGATTTTTCTCGTTTACCTGCCTCAACCAAAGCATTAAACTCTTCAGTGGGGAGGGCTTCATCCATCAAAGCAAAGAGAACACCTCGCTTGGATTGGAAGAGCGAGTAAACTGTGGGTATTGAAACTTCAGCAGCTTGAGCCAGTTTTTCAATGGTGACACATTCAAAACCCTCTAACTGAAAGAGCTGTTTAGCTGACTCAAGGATGCGGTGTCTCGTTTGCGCCGCTTGAGCATTTCTATTTTCAGAATTATAAGTTCTTTTTTTTTGAATTGACATCGTGTTGCCTAAGAGCCTCTTTGGATTTTGTCAGCAATTGCGCGCAAGTGCGCAATCGCTGGGGTTTTGATATTTGAACAATTTTAGGAAAAAATTTCGTCCTTCTTTTCCTCAAAAGGTCTAGCGTCATAAAATAACTCATAACGAATAATTAAGCCCTCTTGAAATGTCAATAGTACGGCCCCTCGAAAAAGCCCAATTGGAGCCGGGCAATCTAGATCATAGGCCAACATAACCTGATCTCCATTGCCACACTGGGCACGAATTGTCAGCTTGTTGAAGACGGCAAGGAAGTGCTTTACTGAATTGAATACAGCATCCTTTCCTGTTACATCTGCTAAGGGGCTTATAAGCCGAACTTCTGGGTGAAGATATTTCTGGATAACAGAAAGATCTTTGTTATTCATTGCCTGGTAATAGGCTACTGCGGAAGCTACATTTTTCTCTGACATATGTATCCTTTCTTTTGAGAAGAGTTTGATTTTCGATTTCATTATAGCTAACTATATTCAATATGTCAATGCGAAAGAATACTTGTCCTATGTGACAGATTTTTGCATAATCACTAAAGACGAAAGAGCAATATCGAAGGAAAACCCATGGATATCATTAAACACAACGCCATTTCTTGGGACAAACAGGCAGAACAGCAAAACGAATGGTCCAGACCCATCTCTTCTGAAGCGGTAGAGATAGCGAAAAATGGCCAGTGGGAAATTCACCTCACTAAAAAAGCACTTCCAGAAAGCTGGCTTCCAAAACAACTTAAGAACAAGGACATACTCTGTTTGGCATCAGCTGGCGGCCAACAAGCACCTGTGCTGGCAGCAGCGGGGGCCAATGTTACGGTTTTTGATATTTCCGAAAAGCAGTTAGAGTTAGATCGTTATGTCGCAAAACGTAACCATTTAACACTAAAAACGATCCAAGGCGATATGTCTAATTTGTTTGGAATTGCAGATGGTTCATTTGATTATATTATCCACCCTATTTCAAATTTGTATGTGCCAGATTTAACACCTGTCTGGCGTGAATGCTACAGGGTATTGCGCTCACAAGGGGTGCTGTTGGCAAGTTTTTATAATCCTATTTTATTTGTTTTCGAAAAAAATAAGGAGCTTGAAGAAAAGGGGTTACTAAAACCTAAATTCAAATTGCCCTACTCGGATATCTCCCATTTAGAATCATCCATTCTCGATCAAAAAACGAGCAGCAAAGATGCCCTTATTTTTGGCCACACACTAACTAGCCAAATAAGTGGGCAATTAGAGGCGGGATTTTTGCTTTCTGGTTTTTATGAAGATGAACATCCCTCACCAAGATTCTTGATCGAAGAATATATGCAGACTATGATTGCAACCAAGGCAATCAAATTGTGAGAAGAATCGTTATCTAATAGATGGTTGAACGCCGACAGTCTTTTTTCACTTGAATCGCTAAATGTACAAAGTCGAGTTAACATGTTTCATTATGACTCAGAAGGGCTATGATTTGTTTTTGCTGATTGTGGGCTGTTTGAAACAGTTTTAACGCCTTAAGATAAGATGTCTCATTTTTAGCAAAATGTCCGCTGAATTTATTCTTCTCACTGATAATTTCCCCTACGACATCAAGCTGTATATTATCAATCATCTCTTGAACGTGTAGCAAATTGCGCTTTAGCGTTTTTTCAATAGAGAAGGTCGCTTGCTCGGGATCCGCAAGAAAGTTATTGAATTGTTGGCAAAATTCACAAGAACATGTGCTGCTCCCTGCGCGCGCCCATGTTAAAGGCCTTTGTGGTTGAACACCGAAATGTTTTGTGATCCCATTGAAATAAACCTTCCTCAGAGCTTGGAAAACAACGTGCTGATAATCATAATCTGGGGATGAAGTTTCCAGCGACCTTAAGAGGGCTGGGGCAAACACCTCGACAACAAATTTAGGATCCTCAACGCTATTGAGCTCAGCAACAGCTTCAGCTAACCTCTTTTGATCGTCCAAAAGGCCCAACAGTCGAAAGATCTCCGTTAAGGTCTCACTGCCAAGGTTTTTTATTTTTTGTCGGCAACGAGACTCCCATTCTGCAGCAAAATATTCTGCGACAATAGTGCGTTGTTCAGAGTAGCCTTTCAATGCGATGAAAAGTTCATGAAGCCAAGAGAATAGGGATCCCCTTGATTTTGCGGCAATCGCGTCGATCTCGGGTTTAAGTGCTGCCAAAGAGAAAAGCTTAATCAATCGCGCAACATTCATAGCATCAAGGAAAGAAAAAGAATATTTTTGATAACGCTGGAGATAATACTTAAGCAAATCGACATCTGCTAAAGTAATCAAGGAGTCTAAAATATTGATCTTATAGAACCGCATGCTCGTAGAGCGATCGAGAATTTGATGCGCTAACTTTAAAACCTGTCCTCGATTTGACTCTTCCTGCCATGTTGCAGACTTAAGAAGAGTTTCCAGGTAATGGGCACCATATTCTAAATCGCCGTACCCTACAACCTCAAGATCGGAGCTTTCAGGCCAAATGATCACAGCACCGCGATGGTACCAGAGTTCTTTAGTTGCCCCCGAATTGCCAGTAGCTTCCGAGATTGAGACCTCGCGACCTGGACCTCCGATTAAAGGCTCATCGGCTAACAAGGCATCTTCACTGAGCAGAATTTTTTCGATTTTTATTTTGTTGCCATCGTTATCCAAAAAGTGATGAGCATATATCTCAGTAGTGTTGATTCCATACTCAGTGTAGTTACTCTCGCTACATTCACTATCATCATCATGGTATCTATTACGCTTGTATCCATCGCCATAGTAATCCCCGTAGCTTTCTTCATAATAGCTCACAAGGCACAGAAAGGCTTTACACTGATGTTTAGCAGCAGCTTTGAGCAAAATTGATGCTTTGGAATGATCACTGCTTTTTAAGTTGCTTAGACAAAGGTTCTTTTCTGTGTAAGAATGGTCTAGCAAATAGGTTAAAAAAGGAAACTTATGCTGCTCCCCGCTCCATTTTTGAATATAACTGTCGACCTGTTCGATGATTTCATCATTTTTTGACAACTGAGGCTGCGTGCTTCGGCCTGCAAGAGCCAAATTGTAAACCAAGCAGAAGCGGTAGCCCGAGAGCACTGGTTTGACTTCATGAAAACAGTCGGCATAAAAGACCGCATACTCTGGAGAAAACTTACCTTTGCCAGCGAAGCTGTAGGAAAAGCTCTCACCAGCATGGCTAATAATCAATTCACCGCCTTCATGAGGGGATGGCAGGCTGATGACGAGTGTAGCGAACATATTGTCTATCTTTTCAGTGTCTCTATGAGGTAAAAAGAAACAACCTTTGCCATAGAGCAGCAACTTATACAGCTCGCACTCTACAGTAACATCCCCCAACCCTAATTGTTGAGCTATATTTCTACACATTTGTTTGAGAGCTTCCTGCCAATCAGGATTTTGAAATTGCAAGGACGAAGGCGAAAGCTGCCACACATTGCGGACGTTAGTATCGATGATGGTTTCTTCTTTAAAACCGTAAGGGGCTTGTTCACACTGGGCCATAATCTGTTCAGCTTGCTCTGGACGTAAAGGAAAGGAAATCTCTCCAATATGGTCAATATAGAGGCCCGGCAGCAACGATTGCATGGTGCCGTGCGCTGAAAAAGTTCCTGGAGATTCTAATTTATTCAATATGGTAAGAAGGTCGCTCATTCTGTGCTCATGATAATGGAATATTGATCATTTTTCCCCAAAATCCTATCATAGCGATTCATTAATAATCATCTCCAAAAGTAAAGAGCTCCAACGTGAAAGATGTAATAAATATTGTAAACCTTCTTCTGAAGGATCTTGATAGAGATAATTCCTTGGGAAGCCTCATTTATACCGTTCGTGATCTTGTTAGCCTGAGCGCATCGAACGAATACCTCCAAGTATGCATCAATGAGTTATCCAAAGCAAAAAAGCAAGATCAAAAACATTTTGAAAATCTTGGCTTAGCAGTGATTGAAGATGTGCATCGTGCAACAGCTGAACTTAAGAATAAAATAGACTGTTACCCCAGATTGACGAAGGCTATTGACAGATCTTTCTTCAAAGAAACTAAAATAAAATTTGATGAGCACCTCTTAGCCGATAGACCTCGTGTGGTTTGGGAGCCTTTCCTCAAGCTTCTCAAGGCTATTTTAGATTGTGGAGAGGCAGAACATCTCATTACGCCCTATGCATCTATTGCGTCCAATAATGGTAGCCAATTCATCAAAGAACTCACCTTCTCTGACAAAATTAAAACCTTTTGCAGAGACGCAGAACACTTTCGTGCAAGAAAAGATATGGCTTTATGGAATGCGTGGGAGAGGATTATTCTTTTCCACGAATGGGAAAAAAATGGGATATCTCAATCGGCTATTAAGGGTAAACTGGAAAACTTTTCAGTCGATAATCAACTCAAGTATGCCTTGAAAGCAATTTGTCGATACATGCTTGTCTACCTCTCTAAACTTCCAATCAATGAAAAAGGCGAATTAACCTCATTAGCCCCGATAAAAACTGACTCGTCTGAGCTTCTCCCCGAGAAACGACCCGAAACATTTATTATTAAGGCTTTAGAACTATTCATAGAGCCATTTGAATGCCAGATATGGATTCTTTCACATCACAATAATGGAGAGTATCACCCCTATTTTGTCGCCTGGCGTAAAGATGGAAGTCGGGCGCACGAATTTGCAATGAATTTACTCTCCCTCAATCGAGGTGATGTTCTTGTTGACGAAGATTTGCCGGCTAGAAGGAATGATTTAGGGATCAAAGGTATACTGAAAGACATTTTTTTTCAGAATTCGAATGTTTTTAACGGCAAATATGTTAGAGTTGACGAATTGCCATTCAAAATCTCCAACGAGCAACTATTCGCTGATCTACCCAAAAACAAACAACGGACTCCAAAATTCCCTATAGATGCCTACAATGAGTACTTAAGGAGCCATACTTAATTTTCCTCTGACCCTTCTTTTTTAATTCAAACATCTGCTTTCATGTTTTTTCCATTTTAGAATTCTGACTCATTCTGACAGAAGGCTTGGCTCTTCTCTCGGAAAAATCTGCCGGAATTCACCAAATTCTGACCCATTCTCAGACTGAACTCCCTGCCTAAAATTCATGCTAAAATTTCAAGCATGAAGCAAACAAAAAAAGATCGCATTTTACCTCCACATCAAAGCGCTGCTGTCTGGTCCGAAGACCAGTCCAAGCATCAGCTTTATGCTTTTTTTGCTTTGCTGATGAAAATTGACAAACGTAACAACTCGAAAAATTATGAACATCAAAAAAGTCGAAATAGTGCCGATCAAACCTCATGAGGGGTTGATTGGTTTTGCCAGTATAGTAATTGGCGATTGCCTTTACTTAAGCTCCATTGGAGTCCACACGCGACTTGATGGGAAGGGTTTTAGGATCACTTACCCAACCAAAAAAGTCGGTAATGTGAACGTTGCAATTTTTCACCCCTTGGAAAAGGAACTCAGCAGGGAAATAGAGCAGGCTATTTTTGAGAAGGCCGCTCAAATTTTTGTATAAACGTAAAGAAAGAAGTAATCCACAAGGATGGTAATTCCGTGTTTGAAGATATCAATAGGCGACATGAGCCAAATCCAGCCATGGCCTCACAGTTTTTGACTCGCTTTGATGAAGATGGGGTTTTTACTTTTCAGACGTTTGATGATTGTAAAATGAGGAAAGCCCCCTATTTGGCTCGCATTTTACATGGGTCTTTTGATGAACATCGCATCGAATTGCTGCGCTTGAATCAGCAGGGAGCTGGCATTTTTTTCACGGTTAATGCCACTGATGGTCGCGGTCGCAGCGGAATAAATATCACGAAGATTAGAGCTGTCTTTGTTGATCTCGATGGAGCACCTTTAGATCCAATTTATCATGCACCACTGGAACCCCATCTCATTGTCCAGTCAAGTCAAGGAAAATACCATGCATACTGGATTGTCGATAGATTACCACTTGATCAATTCACCAACACACAAAAGTTTTTAGCAAAGCAGTTTCAAGGAGATAGCAAGGTCTGCGATCTTCCTCGAGTCATGAGGCTTCCAGGTTTTTATCATCACAAATCAGAACCTTACTTGACCCATGTTATCCAAGAAAATCACCGTCGCCCTTACTGTTTTGAAGAGTTTTTAGCTGCTTTCAAAGTAAACTTAAGCGAAGTTTCTCAAAAAGAACCACGCTTAGGCGTCGAGCACGATCCTATTTTAAAAACATTACAAGCAAGAAATATGCTTAGAAACTCCATCTCTAATAAACCTGGAGGATGGGAAATCGTATGTCCTTGGGCTTCTTCTCATACAACAAAAGATCACGGCACTCACTACTTTGAAGCTCACACAAATGGATACAAAAGGGCCGGCTTTCACTGTTTCCATGCACATTGCAAGGATAAAAGTGTCGAACATCTCAAAAATTGGCTCAGTATTGATTTTCCATCGGTAATGAATAGTGAATGGGCAGCACCGATTACTTTGCCGAAAAGTTTACCTGACGTTGCAGCATTCAATGAAAATCTCCTCCCAAATTCTTTAAAAGGTTGGATCATGGATATAGCCGAGCGTATGCAAATTCCTCCAGATTTTTCAGCAGCAGCTTTGTTTGTGATTCTTGGATCTTTAATGGGTAGAAAACTGGGCATTTATCCCAAGCAGAAAGATAACTGGATCGTTGTCCCCAATTTATGGGGAGCAGTTATTGGCCGTCCTTCTCTTCTTAAATCGCCTGCCATTGCTGAAGTGATGAAACCTCTTGAACGATTAATTTTAGCATCAATGGAAGAGCATCAAATGCAACAGTCTTATTTTGAAAAGCAGGGCATGATTGCGGATGCCCAAAAGGCAGCCTTAAAAGAAAACCTCAAACGCGCTGCCAAAAAGGACAATGCCAAGCTCGAAGAAATGCTCAATCAGCATCATGAATCAGTTCTTCTCAAAGAACCCATTTTAAAACGTTATAAAACTGAGGACAGCACTGTAGAAATGTTGGGACAAATCCTATTGCAGAATCCTGAAGGGATTTTGGTGCATCGAGATGAATTGACGGGGTGGCTGACATCCTTGGATCGCTACGGTAGAGAAGGTGATCGTTCATTCTATCTAGAATCATGGAACGGAACAGGTAGCTTTACTGTCGATCGGATCGGAAGGGGCTCTTTGCATATTCCAGCTTTATGCTTATCCATTTTAGGAGGAATCCAGCCAGGACCCATTAGCTCTTATGTTTATCAGGCTACAGCAGGTGGCGCAGGTGATGATGGTCTTCTCCAACGTTTTCAAATGACTGTATGGCCTGATGCGCCCAAAACTTGGAAAAATATCGATCGTCTACCCGACAACCAGGCCAAATCACATGCTTATGAAATTTTTGAATGCTTAGACCGACTCGTGATTGATCATCATCGATTAGAAGAAGGCGAGATACCTGCCTTAAGGTTCTCTCTCGAAGGTCAAGAAATCTTTAATGCCTGGCGTACTGAGCTCGAACTGCGCTTAAGAAAAGGAGATTTACTTCCTGCTTTAGAAAGTCACCTTGCGAAATATCGCTCACTGATGCCGAGCATTGCCTTAATTTTTTATACCGTGGAAGCATTGTCGAAAGGTCAACCCATTGCCTCCGTTAGTGGTGAAGCTGCCAGTCAAGCCGTTGCATGGTGCAATTATTTAGAAACTCATGCGAAACGTCTCTATTCCTCCGCCAAAGATCCAGCAATGGAAGCCGCGCGTGCTTTATTAGATCGAATCAAAAAAGGGGATCTTCAGGACGGTTTTGCAGCTCGTGATGTTTATCGAAAACAATGGTCTCATTTGAACTCTTCGGAGTTGGTACACCAAGGGACTAAAATTTTAGTCGATTTCGGTTGGGTTAAAGAAGAGTCAATAGACCAAAAAGGAAAACTTATTCGCATCCATCCCAGCATCAAGAGAAAATGATGAATATTTATAAGCGCCAGTCACGGGACTGACATTACTGACACGGTCCTATGTCAGTAATGTCAGTTCCATGACCCAAGCTTAAAAAAAATTAAGAAATTTGGAGAAGGTAAATGGCTAACCGAAAAGATATAGCGACCACAGACCAAATCGCTCTATTAGTTGAGGCGATAAATTGTGAAAATCAAGATACAGCCAGACTTTTGGTAAGACGGGCTCTGAATGTCGTTTATGACAACAAAAAATCTTCATGGTCCTTTGATGATCGAGCGGACATTGAAGTTGATAATAGCGAATTCGATGCTGTCGTTGCCTTAATTCGCAGTGTGAAACCAAGAGACTCTGTTGAAGCCATTTTGGCAGCACAATTTGTGGCCCTTCATCTTCAAGGAATGAATGCCTTAGCCAAGGATTGTGGAGCGACCAAAGGCCACGGCATGATGATGGTTCGTTTGAGTCATCAAGCATTAGAAGTCCTTCATCGATATCGTGAGAAGAGTCAATCAATCATCGAATTAAATTGAGAAATAAAAAAAGGAGAATACCCCATGGCGTTTGATTTTAGAAAGCTGCCGAGATGTGGCGCAAAAGCAAGAAGTAATCAGCATCAACCTTGTCGGCAAGCCGTAATGCCCAATGGAAAATGCCATTGGCATGGTGGATCAGTATCAATAAAACATGGTCGTTGCACTAAGGAAGCACACACCAAGCGGGTTAAAAGCCGACATTTGATCAATGACTTGAGAAAGTCCCTCGTATCTTTGGAGGATTTTATCTATGTGGGATGACTTAAGATGCCTTGACGAGGACTTTGATATAGCCAAGGCAAATGAACTTCATTTGAAGTATCTCCGAAAGATGCGATCTGAATGTCCTCATCTACCTGAAAGTTTAGCTGAAAAGCTGGATCTATGGGAACGACATTTTTTAGGAGACTTAGAGGCAACTAAAGAGGTTTTGATTTTATGTAGATTAGCTAAACGAAGCGATTTTGATTTTGAACAAGAAGCATGGTTTCAGCCCGAGTGAACCGAAGAAATTCTTGTTGCAAAGTTTTATAAGCATTGTTATTGTTTAAAATCAATAATGGAGGACATCATCATGGAGAAAATTGACGATTATCTACAGATCAATGAAGCCGCAGCTTATCTGGGCATTTCGCCCAGCACTTTGCGTAATTGGGAAAAGCAAGGAAAGCTCTCAACTCATCGCAATCCTATCAATAGCTATCGCCTTTATAAAAAAAAGGACCTTGAAAATCTTCTAAAGTCCATACGCAACTCAAGCACCCCTAAATAATCTACAAGGACTTTTTATGGATCTACTAGAATTTGAAGAGCTCTTGAATCTCATACAGAATAGCGATGAATCAGAAAGAGTTGAAGTCAAACGATCAGCTGAAAAAATTGGAGATAGTGCTTTAGAAACGATTTCCGCTTTTAGCAATGAACCTGGCTTGGGTGGAGGGTATCTGGTTCTCGGACTTACGAAGAACGATTCTAGCAAGACTCCTCGCTATAAAGTCACTGGGGTATCTGATCCCGATAAGCTCCAAAGCGAACTTGTCACTTTATGTCGTCAGAACTTTAACAAACCGATTCGCCCGGCGATAGATGTTCTCATGCATCCTCAAGGACCTATTATTGTTGCATATATTTCTGAAGCTGAGACTTATGAGAAACCCATTTTCATTAAAAGTCGAGGAATAGAGAAGGGCGCTTATCGGAGAATTGGACCTACAGATCAATTATGCACTCAAGAAGATCTTGATATGCTTTACCAGCTCAGATCTCAGAAAAAGTTTGATAAAACAGTATTAGAGGAGGCATCTTGGAAAGATTTCGATCCGCAAGCTATAGCGGCCTATCGTGTATATCGAAAGGAAGTGAATGCCAAGGCGAAAGAGCTCGTATGGAATGACCAAGAACTCATGATTGCCTTAAGAGCCGCCGTGGAGATTAAGAACGTAATTAAACCAACAGTGGCGGGGATTATCCTGTTCGGAACTGAAATGGCTCTGCGTCGATTGTTTCCAATCTCATCGAGAATCGATTATATCACTGTCGAAGGGAAAGAATGGGTACCACATCCTGAAAAACGCTATTCGCAATGTTATGAATTTGGCGAGGCTCTTGTGTTGGCCATTCCTCGTGTGATTGCAAATATTATGCGAGATATTCCTCAAGCTTTTTCAATGCAGCCAAACAGCATCTTCCGTAAAGACATTCCTCTAATCCCTGATGTTGTTATTAGGGAAGCTGTGTGTAATTCCGTCATGCATCGTGACTATAGGGCAGGTCAAACGATTCAAATTATCCGCTATGCAAATCGCATCGAATTTTTGAATCCCGGTTATTCGTTGAAACCTGAGGATCAACTTGGACTTCCTGGATCAATTACGCGTAACGATCAGATCGCTGAAGTGCTGCATGACTTACAAATTGCCGAAGTAAAAGGCACGGGGATTCGGACAATGCGCGAAGCAATGCGAGAGGCTAATCTATCAGTTCCCTTTTTTGAGTCCGATCGAGCAGCCAATAAATTCACACTGACATTACTGACACATCACTTTTTTGATGAAAAAGACATTGAATGGCTGAAAAATTTTAAGGAGTGCGATCTCACGGATGAAGAAGCTCGGACTCTCATAGTGGTCAGGGAAATGGGAGCGATCACTAATGCCGATTATCGAAACATTAACTGTGTGGAAACCTTAGCAGCCAGCGCAAGTTTGCGACGTCTGAGAGATCTGGGTCTTCTTGAACAAAAAGGTCGAAGCAACGCTACTTATTATGTCCCTACGAATAAATTATTGACTGATCCTATAAAGTCTAATCTTCAGAGTTCAAACCTACCTAGCTCTGCTGAATTAACTCCGAAGATAAGCGTCTTATCTTCAGAGTTCCCATCGTTATCTTCAGAGTTAGCCGCCTTACCTTCGGACCTTCAAAGTGAATTAAAAGTGGTAGGAAAGCGAGTTAATCCTCAGAAAATGAAGGAATTAGTTAAACGTCTTTGTGCCATTCAACCATGGAAGCTTCCAGAACTGGCGCAACTACTTCATCGGCATGCAAACTATATTAGACAAAACTATCTTTTGCCTCTTATTGAGTCAAATGAGCTTGAATATGTGTTTCCTCATCAACCCAATCATCCCCAACAAGCGTATCGGACAAAAAAATAATGAAGGCTCTACTACTGGCTCGCGTTTCAAGCAAAGAACAAGAGGAAGGACAATCGATTCCAGCTCAGGAACGACGTTTACGTGAGTACGCCGATAGGAAGGGGCTTGTTGTTGGCCAAGTTTTTAAAATCACTGAGTCATCCACTAAAGATACGCGTAAGGAATTTGAAAAAATTCTTGAGATCATTCGAAAATCCAAAGAAACCCTGGCTTTAGTGGCTGATACCATTGATCGGGTACAACGCAGCTTCAAGGAGTCTGTCGTTTTGGAGGAGCTTCGCAAAGAAGGAAAAGTCGAAATTCACTTTATGCGAGAAGGACTCGTGTTGAACCTAAAGTCTAATTCTTCAGATATTCTTCGCTGGGATATGGGGGTCATGTTCGCCCGAAGTTATGTCCTCCAACTTAGCGACAATGTCAAGCGTAGTAAAGAGCAGGCAGTGAAAAATGGAAGCTGGATAGGGTTAGCTCCTTTAGGATATGTCCACATTTTAGATGAAAAGGGTGAGAAGAACATTATTCCCGATCCTGAGAGAGCAGCTTTTATCGCCAAGTTATTCGAACTGTATGCCGCTGGAAACCATTCTCTCCTCAAGCTCAAGGAAGAGGCCGAACAAATGGGTCTACGGACCAAAAAAGGGCAAAAGGTCGCTAAATCGCAAATCGAGTCTATCATTAAGAATCCTTTTTATTGCGGGATGATGCGAACAAAATACGGCTTAGCGGAGCACCATTATAAGCCCATCATCACTCCAGCGCTTTATCAGCAGGCACAGGATATTGCTGCTGGCTATCATAAAAAACCTTGTAAGAGAATCTCGGAACCCTTCATTCTTCGAGGTCTGATCTCTTGTGCGCATTGTGGATGTACCGTCACTCCAGAGATCCATAAAAAGCGTTATATCTACTATAGCTGCACCAATGCCAAGGGGATTTGCAAAAAAGTCTATATCCGCGAAGAGCCTTTGGTTGAGTCGCTATCGGAGTACTTTGATCATATAGCCTTAAGTGAGCAGCAAATTGCCGAGGTCACGAGCTATTTGAAGAAGATTCATGAATCGGAAAGTACTTTCCATGCCGACAGTCTAATAGCTTTGCGAAAGGAGCAAGATCGCATTCAAAAGCGAATTAACCAAATGTACGATGACAAGCTTGATGGACTCATCGACGAGAAGATGTACCTTGATAAGGTTAAAGACTACAAAGTCCGCCAGGTTGAAATCACAGAACAGATGACCAGACATGAAAAGGCCGATCATAACTTCTATATAACGGCCAATATGGTGATGAATTTAGCAGCTCGTGCTCGGGAAATCTTTGAGAGTTCTGAAGTAGATGAAAAACGACAACTTTTGAATTTTGTATTTCAGAACTTGAAATTAGACGGCAAAAACCTGTCTATAGACACTTGTGAACCATTTACTACTCTAGTAGACTATAAGCAGTGTCCAAAAGGATGGGGGCGATTGGACTCGAACCAACGAAGACCGAAGTCGGGGGATTTACAGTC
>DATIJP010000016.1:0-6078 GCA_035478495.1 Rhabdochlamydiaceae bacterium | reverse complement strand
CTGCTTTGTGCTTGCACCGCCTGAGCAATCAAAGTATTCATTGTAGGACCGGCGGCGGGCAACTGGCCGTGCGCAAGGTCAAAAGGGGATACTTGAGGTGTTTTGATAAGCGGATTAGGTTCCGCTTCTTTCATGTAAGCTTGGAAAGGCTGAGTGGGGGCTTGTCTTGGTTCTTGCCCTATAGCGCCGACTACATTGGGGCGATTGATCTCTCCATCTGGCGGCAGAATTCCTTGATTGGGCAGTGTCATCTGAGTTTATTTTTTCTTCTTCTTATCTTTTTCACTTTTTTGCAGTTCAACTGGGGATGGCGCTTTTTTTACGAATTTTTCTACAAAATCAAGCGCTGTGACTGCCAATTTTTTAATCATAGGATCTTCTGCTTTTTGGGCAGATTGTTCTAATATTTTTTCGCCCTTGGCCACCTCAGAGGTGGTTAAAGCATAACAGATTCCCAAGAAAGCTTTGGCCATGTCATTATGCGGCTCTATTGCCATGATCTCATCAAATATCTTGATGGCCTGTTTGAGTTCCAATTTCATCATATGCATGTAACCCATGCCAATTTTGGGAAGAGTACTTGCTGGATTGATGAGTGCTGAGGCACGAAAAAGTTTGACGGCGGCGTCTTCATCGGCTTGATTGACCGCCACAAAGCCCGCTTCGCACAGCAGGAAAAAATGATCTTTAAATTTTTGAAGACTAGCCATGTAAAAACTCCTCTTAAAACCTTAAGTTTAGCTCGATTTCTGGTTACGCACGGTATTCATAATTGAAGCCTGAATTTGGCTGACCAAGTTTGAAATCGATTCGCCAATTTGAGTCACTTGTCCCATTTGGAATTGAAGCAGCAAAAATTTACCAGGGGTTGCTTGGGAAATTTTACTCGCTACAGCACGTACTGCAGAGACAACCTTACTCTGCAATATGATATACTGTTTAATTAATGTCGAAAAGGTGATGGTCCCTGACCAAGGTGAACGAAATGTAGGGGTTCCCATGAAAAACTCTCCTTAATTGTTTAAGTTACTTTTTCGCCAATATTCTATTCAGGACTCTTTGGAGCGCTGCATAGGCATGAAGCAAAACCCCATAGTCATCAAAATCATCTGTTTCAGCTCCCTGCCTCAGTAAGTTTTTGAGTTCAAAAATCTTACCTTCAACTTCCTTAAGCAGTTTTTTTGCTTTTTCAGGGTCGCTCCTTAAGTCTACCTCGAGGTCAAACTGGACCGGTCCTCGCCCTTTCTTTTCAAAACCGTACATAGCATGCTCCAACTAACCATTTATTGCAGATTGTAGTTAATCTTATATTTAACGCCATCTTTTTCTAATAAGACGAGATTTGACTTCACGCCTGTCACCTTCATCCCATCCAAAATATCACCAGGCCCTAAAATTCGGCCATTAATCACCACGTAATAATCTTTCTCATCTCGTTTTGAATAGCCCGTGACTTGATATTGGTCACTTAAATCACTCCTGGAAGTATCTTCAGTTGTGATCACGACAAAATTTTTCACGCCTCTGACACCAGGGAGGGCCTTTATATGAGGAAGCAAGTGGACTAATTTTTCATTGTGTGCTTTATCGGTCCTTCCAGTGAGTACAACCTCTCCATTACTTAATTGGAGGGCTACCCCTGCTAAACCTTGAGATATGAGTTCACTTTGAATCTGTGCCTGAAGAGTGCTTTCTACCACCACTTGATTTTCTAAACGGTCAAGGTAGGGGAAGTTCAGATTCATGTAATCGCTTAAGGCTTCTAATTGAGGAACAGTCTTTAAATATCCCCTTAAAACAAACTTTCCAGGCTCTACCGAATAGACAGAAACCCCGACCCATTCGGGATAGGTCATCAGAACAGCATTCATATTTTGCCAGACATACTCATCAATGATCACATTGTCGTCGATATCGGTCAGAAGCGGCAAATTTTTTAATAGATAGATCAGTTCCTGTTTTTCTACGCCCGTAAGAACATGCCCCATGATAAATAGCTTGCCGGTGGACTGATTGAAAGAGTATTGCACTCCTGGAAACTTATGAATGATCTCTTCTATTTTCCGACCTTCATTGCCCTCTTTCACAAGGATTGGCTGAGTCTTAAAAAGACCAATCATCGCAGTGACACAGCCTAAAATTAAAAAAGCGAACATCCCCGCAATCACAAGATGTTTTTTAGGGATCACCATCTCCTTCCAGTCACGAGGCGGAGCTTTTTTCACTTCTGCTGCGGCCTCTTGTGGCCTGGTCAGTGATATCATAGAAGGAGGGGAGACAATCGTTTCTCTTGCCTTCAGCCTGTCAATTATAAGGAAGCTAGTTGTTCCAAGACCGACTAAATCCTCAGAAACAAGCTCTTTTTTTCCGCTGATTAATTCCCCATTGACAATGACCCCATTGCGACTGCCCAAATCCTCAATAAATACATGGTCATTTTCATCGACGTTGAGGCGGGCATGCTGCCTGGATACACTTAAGTCTTGAAAAACAATATCGCAGACATTGGGATCTTTACCAATGACATAAGTCGAAGAGCGCTGCATCGAAAATTCAGCGCCGGCATTCGGGCCAGAAATCACCTTTAAGAGCCAGCGTGTTTCAGGGGCAGGGCCAAAAGAAAGGGGGGCAGTTTCTTCTGTTGCAGCCTCAGGTTCGGCGGCTTCTTCGTTTGGGCGGTTTTCTGTGAAGCGAAAGAAGGTATTTCCGATTTGGATAATATCGCCCTCTCTTAAAAGGACAGGCTCAGCAATGATCTTGCCATTTTGCATTGCTGGATTAACAGAGCTTAAATTCTCTAAGATAAACCCTTCGGGGGTGAGGCGAATAATCACATGCCTGCGCGAGACCATAGGGTCTTCAAGCGTGACATCTGAGACATCAGGATCTCTTCCTAAAACCCATTCCTTGGGCCCATCTTTGATCTCTTCAAAATCAATTGTACTGCCGACAAGGGGACCTTCTTCGGCAATCAAATAACCATTCATTTACTATCCTTCCGCCTTTAAAAAACGGCTGATCTCTTCTTTCCAATAGTCCAAAATATTGGCAAAGTCCTCCACCGCTTCCCGAAATAGCCGGTAATTCATGTCATAAGGCAAATCGAAGGAGAGTGTCAAGAAATTCTCATCTTTGTCCAGTCCAATGACCCCTCCTAAAGTCCCCTGACCTAAAAAATTGGCCTTCATTAAATAAATGAGCAGATTCTCATGCCGCCCTTTTGGAAAAGGATGAATAGGAGCAAAAAAATAGGCCCCTTCAGGCCTCTCTTCAATGGAGATCGTCGTCTTCGGATTTAGGGGAAAGTGATAAAGAGCTCCTTCTTTAGGGGGCAGATCTTTAAGTTTAAGTTCCTTTGCAAGCTGCTGAAGGTGGCTTTCTAAGACAGTCATAAATTACCTATCGTAAATCTCTTGGCTAGCAGAAATTAAAGCTTCCCGGAAAATAAAGTGCAATCATAATTTATAACATGCTCATAATCAAAGGCTTGTAAGTTAATAAGACTAATTTACTTAAATTACATAATTTCTTTATTTAAACTTTACAATAAATATACTTTCTTTTAACATAATAATAAGGACCCTTATAAGGAGATTAAAACAATGACAGAAAGTAGCGCTGCAATTAATGCAACTTCTCAAAGCAGCAATATTCAATCACAGAGTACGCAAGATGCGTCAAATCAAGATAGCAGCACACAAAGCGCTATGTTATTACAAATCGAGCAAGCTTTAGAGCTTTTGCTAGAAAATAACCTGTCAGAAGATGATAGCTTGGTTGCGGATCAGCAACAGCAAGCTGGACAATCAAATATTGACCCTTCGCAGATCGATACAGGTTCACCTACAGATTCTCAATCAGATATCGATTCTGCCCAGACAGATATGATCGATAGTACTCAGTTAGATAATAGTAACCAGCTTGAAACAAAGTCTGTTTCAGCATAAATAGTAAAAATAGGTAAAAATCATGAAAGAACAATATCAAAAACTGTTTCATCTTATTGAAAAAGCCAACGATGACAAATCGTTTAAATTAGAAGATGTTTTAAGAGAGGCGGTCGCCTTTTTTGATGGCATCCGCATGGCTTATATGAAGGCTTCAAAAGAAGAGAAAGAAGAGCTGCTTCATATGATGAATGGGCTTTATAGACGTCTTCAAGAAACCTCAAAGCAAATCGGTGAAAAAGTAGGCATGTCCGAAGAAGGCTTAAAAGACTATTCTGAAAATCCAAATAACTTCTCTCCAGAGCAATGGAAGTTTTTGCAAGAATCTAAGAATAAGCTACATGGCTCTGTAAAAGCACTCAGCAAAGACCTGGGTGTCAAGTCCGCTAAAGCAGCAACTGTAGCGCGGCCTAAAAGATCCAAAGTAATCAGAAAAAGAAACTGGGCTTAAGTTTTAAGCCCTTCATTATCAGCAGCTTAAGATTATTAAGATTATATTAGATTTTTATTGAATTAATATAAAGATTAGTTTAAAATTAAGCTTAGAGGGAATATAAACCAAATAAAAAGGTAACAAAAATCTATGGGACAACCATCATTATCAGATCTTTCAGCTTCAAATGATCCTGCTCTACAGACTTTAAACGCTGATTTTCAACAATTACAGGAAGTTGAAAACATCCAAGGTCAGATGCAGGACGAGCTCAATAAGTTGATCCTGATGAGTTATACAATGAAGAATTCGTTGTATATCTGCGAATTGCTTTATAACGCGCTTGGTGATGCAAAGGGTGAACAGGCTGCACAATATGGCGCTATCAATAATATTGACAGTGCGATGGGTAATACCAACTCAGATGCTCAAACGATGTTGAATGAAGTGACTCAATACCTGCAAGGGATTGTGGCTCCTTCATCAGGTGGTCAAAACGCAGCTATGGCTTGTGTTACCTATGATCTGAATAAATTGAGTTTTGATGCAACCAGTGGCTCTAGCACCTTTACTCAAGATTGGAATCAGTTGCAATCCGATCTAAACAATCCGAATTTACCTTCAAGTTTTGCTAATTTAATTGCAAACAATCTTCAGGCTTTGACGACTGCTTACAATAAGGGCAATCCCAACATCCCTAATTTTCAAACTGCGGCTGGAAATATGTTAAATACAATTTTTGCAAATAGTAGTTCTTCAAACAGTCAAGTTGCGCCAGTAATGAAGGACCTTCAGCAGATTGTTTCTGATTTAAATAGTAACCCTGGCAATGTAAAAACCGATTGTGCAAAACTATCGACAGATGTTGGGACCTCTGGCCTTTCATCAAGTGCGCAACAGCTCATTCAAAGCTGGATTCCTGCAATCGAATCGCTCCCTACTCCTAATGCGATCAATGTTGCAACTAGTCTGTATGCGGTTGTCTTTTACGGCAATACGTTTTCGAATAACATACCACCAGCTCCTCCGTCGCCACCAGCTCCTCCTGTTGTTGATCCAACAAAAATAGATCCTCAATTGGATAAACTCATTGCAGATTATAATGATCTTGCCACCTTTATTAATGCACACCCGCACTTATTTGGTAAAGACGGTGCTGGGGCAACAATCACAGACCAGATCAATACGTTTGAAGGAGTGTTTAATAACAACGGTGGAACATGGGGAAATGCAGACTCTATGTGGGGTCAAATCCAAGGATGGTTAGAACAAGCTAACGGCTCCGGTATTGCGCCTCAGCAGCTCCAAACAGCAACTGGAGCGATTCAGAGTATTGATAGATCTACAGATGCTCAGTCGACATCGTCGAGAATGCAAGCTGACTTCTTATTGAACGTTGTTAAACAGATTATTGGCGGACAAGAATCGTTTGTTCAGGCCCCTCTGCAAGCTGAAAGCGGATTTGTTAAGAATGAAAAATCTAGCTAATTATTTGATAATTAGTAGGTTAAATAGAAGTATTAACAAATTGTAAAGAAAATGTTTACTAAATGTTAAGAATAGTTTAAAATAAATTTAGAGAGAATATAAATCATAATAAAACAGAGAGAAAAATATGACTCAAGCAGTTAACCAAACCTATGCAGATTCAAGTAGTTCGAATCAAGTGAGCTCTAATGCTACGACATCAAATGTAGC
>DATIJP010000015.1:0-38148 GCA_035478495.1 Rhabdochlamydiaceae bacterium | reverse complement strand
CTTGCTTCTACTTATGGGCTGAAGACAATTTGCAGAGTTCCTTGTTCTGTAAAAAAAATCACTCCGGCCACATTCATTGGAAAAGGAAAAGTGAAAGAGCTTTTTGCCCTTGCAGAAGATCAAGATATCGACGTTGTGATTTTTGATGATGAGATCACTCCTTACCAGCAGAGAAATTTAGAAAAAGCATTCAAAAGATCGGTCATTGACCGTACAGAGCTTATTATTGAAGTTTTTGCCCAAAGAGCGCAAACACGGGAAGCGCGCTTGCAAATCGAACTTGCAAAAGTCAAATATGAAATGCCGCGATTGAAACGGCTATGGACACACCTTTCTCGGCAAGTCTCAGGCGGCGCTGGGTATCTGAAAGGCGAAGGAGAAAAGCAGATTGAGCTTGATCGAAGAATGCTCCGCAATCGCATGGTGCGCCTAGAAAAAGAGATTAAAGAGGTCTCTTCCCAAAGAAAGTTGCAGCGCTCAGCAAGGAAACGCTCAGAAATTCCCACTTTCGCTATTGTTGGTTATACAAATTCAGGAAAATCCACTCTTTTAAAAGCGCTCACTAAAGCAGAGGTCCTAGTCGAAGATAAACTTTTTGCTACTTTAGATACCACAACACGCTCTTTTATTTTGCCCAATAAACAGCATATTTTATTGATTGACACGGTCGGTTTTATACGAAAAATCCCGCACTCTTTGATTGCGGCATTTAAAAGCACGCTTGAAGAGGCTGTCCATACAGATATTTTGCTCCATATGATCGATGCCAGCCATTCCATGGCCTTGATGCAAGCAGAGGCAACAAAGAAAGTTCTTAAAGAGCTCGGCGCAGAGAATCACCCGATGATCACAATTTTAAATAAGATCGATCTTTGCCCGAGTCCTGCCACTTTGCAGAAACTGCGCATTTTATATCCAAAGACAGTAGCAATTTCTGCGCTGCATCGCGTGGGTTTTGAAGAGCTTTTAGAGCTCATGACCAAAGAGATTGCATCACTGCGCTTAACCCTTAAATTACGTGTGCCCCAAACCCACTATGCGCTTGTGACAGAGATCATCAAACAAGGGAAAATTATTTCAATAGATTATGAGGAAAATGATATCCTTGTTTATGCTGAGATTCCCGCAAATTTAGAACATAAGGTCATGCGTTTTGTCTACAAGTGAGCTTCCTAGAGAAAGATTAATGCGCGATGGAATTGAGGCGCTTTCATTGCAAGAACTCATTGCCATTCTTTTATGCACAGGGACCAAAGGAAAGTCAGTTTTGATTTTGGCCCAAGAGATCTTGCTTCATTTTAATGGCATCCAAGGCCTGTTAGAGGCTTCAATTGTAGATCTAATGCAGATTAAAGGAATTGGGAGAGCAAAGGCGATTTTGCTTAAAGCTGCTTTCGGAATTGCGCTGCGCGCATCAAAAAGCCAATTTAAATTTTTTAGTGTGATGGACACCCCTGAAGCTGCGTATGAGTTTGCAATGAATGAGATTGGCCATTTGGAGAAAGAAGCGCTCTTAGTGATTTTACGTGATGTGAGAGGGCGCGCTATCCATCACGAAATTGTCAGTATTGGCACCTTATCAGAGGTGCTAGTTCATCCACGGGAAGTATTTTACCCTGCCGTGCGCCATAGAGCGCATAGTTTGATTGTCATCCATAATCACCCTAGCGGGGATCCCACGCCATCGGCAGCTGATATTCAGTTAACGCATCATCTTCTTCGCTCTGCAAAAATCATGGGAATCGTTCTTGACGACCATTTAATTATCGGTAGTGAAGGCTACACATCACTACGGGAGAAGGTAGGCGCTAAAGAATTTGGGGATTATTAAATGAAAAGTTATTTTCTAGAAGCAGCAATTGAATTTTTAACTAAATAGTTTCTTGCTTTTATAACGCCTCGTGGTGAACGACGTGCAGATGTTTTCTTAGGAACATGCATGATCTTTGCAAGGGTCTTAATAGTGGGATTTCCATGTTTTAAAGCTGAATACATTGTAGATTTTGCTAACTTTGTCTGTTTGAGCAAATTCGCTTTATCTAAAGCATCGAGATAACCGGCTATTATTTCCATCACACCTTCAGGATCATTATTTTGCAGACATTCGAGGATAGCCCGTGCAGTAAAATCAGGATCACATAGTTTCTTTAGTGGATCATAGGGCTTTAGACCTGGAATTTTGTTGAGATCCAATTTGGATAATTTTTCTAAGGATCGATTTCGCTCTTTTAATCGCTTTGTCTTGGCCATTTTTATTTCCTCCGAGCAAAAGGATCACTTTTGCTATTGGTATAATTACATAGTATATGCGTCTTCCATCATTAAATTTTAACTCGGATAATCTTTCACCAAGATTATCGTTAATATGTCCGAAATGACCTTCGGATTTAATTTTTTCGAGTCGCTTATCTATTTGCAATTGGGACTTCAGTGTCTCATTTTCTAGCCATTCATCATACTCATCTGTAGTTGAAATAGAATATTTCTGCATTAGGGAAAACTGATTTCGTATTAGAAATAAAAGTACGATAAATCGTACTTATTAGTAAATCATAAAAATGAAAAACTTAAATTTTCAGCAGTGGTTTTAAAGAGAATTTTACCCATGTCACACGATTATTTAAAATAATAATTTTTTTTGTCATAATAAGACTCGCTTGTCCTTTTTGATCCTAGTAATGCATAATCTCCCCAATGGAAAATCAGAAAAAGTACAAATTAGCCACCCTTGGGTGCCGGACGAATCAATATGAGAGCGAAGCTTATGCTGCCCAGCTGCGCTCAATGGGATATGAAGAGGCCAAAGGACAGGAAACCGCAGATATTTGTATTGTCAATACGTGCACCATCACCGAAGAGGCCGACCGCTCCAGCCGTTATCAGATCCGCCTTCTTGCTCGTAATCATCCAGGAAGCAAATTGCTTGTCACTGGCTGCCTAGCTGATCGCTTGCCGGAGGAGATTAAAAAAATTAGTGGTGTTTCACATGTCGTTTCTAATCAGAAAAAGGAAAAACTCTTAACGGAGGTATTTCCAGAAGAGGAGATGCCCGAGTTTGCGATTGACCAATTTGGCGGCCACACGCGCGCTTTTGTCAAAATTCAAGATGGATGCGATAGCTTTTGTACTTATTGCATTGTGCCTTATGTCAGAGGCAGATCGCGCTCGCGCACCTTGGACGATATTTTAAATGAAATTCGGCTACTTATCAAAAATGGTTATAAAGAAGTTGTTTTAACAGGAATTAATATCGGCGATTTTGATGGGGGAGAAGGAAAACCACACCGGCTTGCTGATCTCGTTGCCGAAGTGGACAAAATTGAAGGATTAGAGCGCCTGCGCCTTTCTTCCATTGATCCAATGCAGGTCGATGAAGCGTTGCAAGAAGCGCTCATGTCGGGTAAAAAAACATGCCACAGTATGCATCTTGTTCTTCAATCTGGTTCCAATGTGATCTTAAAGCGGATGAACCGCCAGTACACGCGTCAACAATTCATGGACACAGTAGAGCGCTTTAAAAAGTTTTCGCCTGATTTTACATTTACAACAGATATTATCGTCGGTTTTCCTGGCGAGACTGAGCAAGACTTTGAAGAAACACTTGAGATCATGAAAAAAGTCCAGTTCGCAAAAGTGCATATGTTCCCCTATAGCAATAGAAAACGGACCCGCGCGGCCCTTTATCCGAATCAAATTTCTCAAGAGATTATTGAAGAGCGCAAACAAAAAGTACTCCGTATGGCAGAAGCAATGACCTTTGAACTCAGGCAGAATTATGTGGGAAAAAAAATGAAGGTGTTGCTTGAAAACAACGAAAATAGCCTTCCTGGATATTTTTCTTCCCATTCCGACAATTTTTTACGCGTGCTTGTCAAAGGAAGTGGGCTAAAACCGAATGATCTGCTCGAAGTGCATTGTTTAAAAAATATGCCTGATGGACTCGTTGCACATGCAAATTAAAATCGCCGAGCGGCTCCATCCTTTTTCTCATCAAAGCGGCACTTTTTGTCCGATCCCACTGACAACCTGGGAAGTTCAAGTCTTTCCTGCACGGCTTTATTTTCGCGATTTACAAACATATAAAGAGCTTGATCTGAAATTATCGTTTAAAGGGCCTGTTAAAAATTTCACCGTGCAACTCGATTTAGAGCAGGGATTTGTCCGTGTTTTTGGAGAGTCAAATGAAGGCTATATCGAATATGTGATTGATAAAAGTGCGATCCATTTCAAAAAGTTGCCCGTTGCTGGCATTCTATGCGGAGAGACAACCGTTCATAAAGGAGCATCATTTCCCTTGCCTATTGAAGCGATTTCCACTGCTGATTCAAAAGAAAGACTCTCGTTGGGAATGCACCGCTCTCAAGATTGGGAACTTGTTAAGAGGCGCTCTGATTTAAAAGAGATTTTCCCAGTATGGCTTCGGCTTGCTGCTTTGATTCCAAATGAGAAAATCAAAGAGATTCCCGATGTGGGAACTTTAACCTTGTTGCATGCCTGCAAAAAAGCCGTAGAGCAGAATGAAAAAAATCAGCTTTGTGGCTTATTTAATAAGGTTTTTGAGGCGTCCTTTCAAGGGATTCTATCCCCGCGCCTTTCTGATGAACTTTTTTTAGGGCTCGTGGCTGAAACTGAAATCCCATCTCACTTATCCCCACTCATCATTCTCCATGAAGGAGCAAAACTCATCCGCAGCTTATTTTTTAGAGAAGAAATGGAGATGGTTTCTTTTCTTCCACACCTTCCACCTGAATTTCATAGCGGCCGCTTTGTTATCGGAGATGAAATCGCTATAGAATGGTCCAAAAAATTGCTTAAAAAAGTCATTTGGAAAAGTAAGAGAGATCGGCAGATCATTTTAAATCTGCAAAGACCCATCCAATCCTTTCGTTTGCGCCATTTTCTGAAAGATCGCGGGATAAAAATCGCTAAAGATCAGCCTTTTTTTCTGAAAGCAGGCCAGTTAACTTATCTAGATCGTTTTGAGAAGTGAGCTTTTGCACTTCGTCATTATATTTTTGATATCCAGGAGAAGTTTTCCCATAAGCTAAAGAGATATATTCATGAAAATTAAGCAAAGCTTGTTTAGGAGAGGGGCGCTTTTTCATATCTGGATCGAACATTTTATGTAACCAGTCATGATCTTTACTAAAGCTTCGCAGTGTTTTTGGATCCCCAGTGCTCCATTCATTCATGGGAAAGAGATGGTAAGGAAGAGTAGAACCTTTAGAAAGAAACCAATAAATCGCAAGTGCCGATTGAAAGGTGGCATTTTTTATAATATAGGGAATTAATAGCCTACGTTTACCATCTTTCTGATATTCTTCAATTTTTTCGAATTCATCTTTATAAGTATAAATTCGACGAATAATAAATCGACGGATTTCTCCGCTAAAATCAACAACACCGCCTAAATCGCAAAGGTCTATTTGGAGGTGTTCTGCGGTATCGCTTGTGGCAAGAAAACAATTTCTTATTGAAATATCAAGATGTGCCATATTATGGCTTTCAAAACGGGCCTGGCCAAGTAAAATTTGATAGATGCCTTCGATCTGTTTCCTAAGTAATAATTCAGAGGTGCCAGTGGGAAATTGGGTCAATTTAAATTTATCTTCTATGACTCCAAAAGGATAAAATGGCATCACAATTCCAAAACATTTCCTTCTTTTTGTTGTCCCTGGCAAATGCGGGAAGAGTTGAATGTGGCGAAAATTAGCTTGCCATAAGAATTTGGGAAGTGACAATAGGATTTGAAGGCAATTCATCTGAATGCCTGTATGATGGGCTCCCATTGGTTGTTGCGGATAGAGTTGCTCATAAATGCGCAACTCTTCCTTTAATGCATTATTTTCAAGATAGCCCTCACGACTCACAGAGACTTTCAATGCAAGATCTTCCTGATCAAACATACTCTTAACTTTGTAAACAGTACCATACCCTCCAGCCCCTACTAGACAATCAATCCGGACCAGACGGAATACCCCATCTTTTTCTTTGATAAGAATGAATAATTTTTTGGCATTTTCGTCCCAGTGCCATCGACTGCTTTTTAAAGAGTGGAAGCTGCGTGCTCCTTGAGCAGCAAGTTTGTCCACAATGCTTGCAAGTCCAGATGCTTTTTTTGATTGGACTGAGGGATAAGCACTATCCCATCTTTTTAAAATGGCACTTTGTTCGGAGTGAATTTCTAGCTCATGTCTGGCAAATACAGAATTCGTTAACATATTTTTTTTCTAAAAAGAAAAATCACTAATGGACAGGTAGAAAAGAGAATGACTCCCCCAAGAAGTATGGCTATATAAAGTGGAATGTTATCAATGGGGATCTGATCTGGAGGAAAGAAGCCGACCACAATGGCAAATAGTGCGCTTAAGAGTCCAAGGCTGCAGATGGAGATGATCCCAGCTTTGCCGCCTGGAATTTTAAAAGGGCGGACAACCTCAGGCTCTTTAAAGCGGAGGATAATACCACTGGCAAAGAGCAGTAAATACATCATCAAGTACAAAATAGAAAGCATGGCAGATAAGATCCAAAGCCCTTCATTAAATGAAGGAGAAAAAATAAAAATAAAGGCAAGAATGGAAACAATAGTGGCTTGGAAAATCATTAGATTTGCAGGCATTCCATGAGCATTGGTCTGTTTAAAACGCGCGGGAAGATCGCCTTCGTGTGCAGCGGCAAGGAGTGCCTTTGCAGGACCTGATACCCAGGTGCTGACTGAAGCAAGAGCTCCAATTGTAATGAAAATCGCTAAAAAGGGAGTCAAAGCCTTCAGATGGTAAGAGTCCAAAAAGATGGCTATCGCCTGCAATGAACCGGCCACTAAATTGATGTCGCCTTGTGGTACAACTAGTGCAATCGAAAGGATTCCTGGAATGGAAAGGCCTAAAATAATCAGGGCTGAAAAGAGAATTGCTTTGGGGTAGTCCTTTTTGGGATTTTGGACATCTTTTGCATGGACGGCCGACATTTCGATGCCCGCTAAGCTGAGCATGACTCCGGCAAACAGGGCCAAATGATTAGGGGAGCTCATATCTGGAATAAAACTTTTCAGATTAAATTCGATTTGTGAAGGGCGGTCTGAAAAAAACCAGGCGGTCCCTAACGCGATAATAAAGAGTCCTGGCAGAAAAGTTCCTAAGATCATTCCTAAACTACTAATCCAGGCAGAAACGCGCATTCCTCTTAGATTGACCAAGGTAATAGCCCAGAAACAGATGATGATAGTAGAAAATGTGTAAAGTTTATGGTTTGCAAACTCTGGATTAAAAATATAAGCCACCGTCACTGCAACAAAAGAAAGGATCGTAGGATACCAAACAATGTTTTGGAACCAGAGCAGCCATGCAGATAAAAATCCAAGGCGCTGGCCAAAAGCTTTTTTCACCCAATAAAAAACTCCGCCTAATTTGGGGAATGTTGAGGCAAGTTCAGCAGAGACTAAGGCAGAAGGGATAAAGAATGTAAGGGTAGCCAAAAGAATAAAAAAAACAGATGAAAAGCCATATTCGGCCGTGACCGGCCAATTTTTAATGCTGCCAATTGTTGCCACATTGATCATTGTCAGCATAAAAACAGAGAGTGGTTTAGGAATTTGCGTGGTTCCCATTCTTTCTTGGATTGTGTATAAGAAGGGAATATTATAGGGAAAAGGCATGGTCCGATCAATGGAAAAGGACGTAGTAGCAAACCTTTTTTTTCATGATCCCCACAATTTTTTGGGGCTGCATGCGTTTGATGAAAAAAATAAAGTGATACGCCTTTGGCGGCCGGGTGCTCCCTCTTGTCATTTTGAGCTTTTTGGGGAAATGATTGAGGCGAAAAAAATAGACCCGCGTGGGCTCTTTGAAGCTATCGCCCCCAAAAAAACCACAGCGCTTGATTATCGTGTTTATCATCCCAATCATCTTCTAGCACACGATCCTTACGCTTTTTTACCTACTTTAGGAGAAGTTGATCTTCATCTTTTTTCTCACGGGGTCCACTACAAAATTTATGAGATCTTAGGCGCGCATCTCATTAACCACTTTGGAGTGACAGGCACTAAGTTTGCCGTCTGGGCCCCTAATGCAAAGAAGGTTTCCCTTGTGGCCGATTTTAATCAGTGGGATGGGAATTATCTGCCGATGCGCTCTTTAGGCGCCTCTGGGATTTGGGAGATTTTTGTTCCTGGTGCCTGCGAAGGTGAGAAATATAAATTTGAAATCTTTACTCAAAATGGAGAAAGAAAAATCAAATCAGATCCTTATGCACATTTTAATGAGTATCGACCAAAGACAGCATCGATTGTTTTTGATGTGAATAAATTTCATTGGACAGATACAAAGTGGATGGAAAAAAGAGCTCCATTTCAAAAGGGAAAAACGGCTCTATCCATTTATGAGGTTCATTTAGGATCTTGGCAAAAGGATGAAAAGGGCCAATTTTTAAATTATCGAGAATTGGCACTAAGACTCGCTCTTTATTGTCACGAGATGGGTTTTACCCATGTTGAGTTAATGCCAGTGATGGAACATCCTTTTGATGACTCGTGGGGATATCAGGTGACAGGTTATTTTGCAGTCACAAGTCGCTTTGGAACCCCAGAGGATTTTCAGTTTTTTGTAAACCATTTGCACGAAAACGGAATTGGAGTGATCATGGACTGGGTCCCTGCTCATTTTCCAACCGATGATTATTCTCTTTCACAATTTGACGGCACGCATCTCTATGAACATGCCGATCCAAAAAAAGGATTCCATCCTCACTGGGCGACGCTCATTTTTAATTATGGACGTCTTGAAGTGGTCAACTTTTTGATTGCAAGCGCTCTTTTTTGGCTGGAAAAGATGCACATAGATGGACTTCGAGTTGATGCCGTGGCCTCCATGATCTACTTAGATTATGGCAGACAAAATGGAGAGTGGATTCCCAACACGTATGGGGGCAATATCAATTTAGAGGCCATTGAATTCATTAAACATTTTAACTCCATTGTTCATGAGAAATTCCCAAGTGCCATGACCTTTGCAGAGGAATCCACCGCTTATGAAGGAGTGACGCGTCCACTTCAATGGGGCGGCCTTGGATTTGATTTTAAATGGAATATGGGATGGATGAATGACACACTGCGCTACTTCGCTACCGATCCTTTATTCCGCCATTATCACCAGCAGCTTCTCACATTTGTGATGGTCTATGCATTTTCTGAACGATTTGTGCTCGTGCTTTCGCATGATGAGGTGGTTCATGGAAAAGCGAGCCTGCTTGCCAAAATGCCAGGCGACCCTTGGCAAAAATTTGCAAATATGCGCCTTCTTTATGGTTATTTGATCTGCCAGCCGGGAAAAAAACTTCTCTTCATGGGAGGGGAATTCGGCATTTGGGACGAGTGGAATGCAGCTGACTCTTTACCCTGGCATTTATCACAATATGATGAGCATGCAAAGTTAAAAAGATGCATTAAAGAGTTGAACCATTTCTATTTGAAAAATCCTGCTCTCTGGGAGTGGGATTTTGAGCCTCGAAGTTTCGAATGGATTGATTTTTCGGATAGCAAAAACTCCGTGATCAGTTATTTACGAAAAAGTGATAAACAAATTTTTATTTGCATTCATAATTTTACTCCCACATACTTTGAAAAATATAAAATTTTTCTACAGCACATTGTTCATCTGAAAGAACGATTCAATACCGATAGAGAGGAATATGGGGGCTCTGGTAAAATAAATGAACAAGTGGAAATTGAGGCCTCGGGTTTCCAGCTCAAATTAGCCCCGCTTGCAACCCTCATTTTCGAGGTTGAATTTGATCATAGCTAAGATGACACCAAAACAAGAATATTTAGAGCTTATCAAAGAGATCGGGGAACATGACAGACGCTATTTTGCACTTCATCAGCCCACTATTTCTGATTATGAATATGATCGGCTTATGCAGCGTTTGATCGAGATCGAAAAGGAGCATCCAGAATGGATTTTGCCCATTTCGCCCACACAGCGTGTCGGTGAGACATTAAGCGCAGGCTTCCGTCAGCATCAGCATGCTGTCCCCATGCTTTCGCTTGCGAATACCTATTCAGAAGAAGAACTTAAGGACTTTATCAATCGAGTCTATAAGCTCTCAGGGCGCACAGATGTGACTTTTTGCGCAGAACTTAAAATGGATGGTATTGCGGTCTCAGTCCGCTACGAAAACGGGATTTATGTGCGCGCACTCACGCGAGGGGATGGAAAAAAAGGGGAAGATATTACTGCTAATCTAAAAACCATTCCTTTTATTCCACTCCAATTAATGATGGAAAATCCGCCTGAGACTCTTGAAGTGCGCGGCGAGGTGTATATGCCTCACAAAGAATTTCAAAAAGCCAATGAGCGCAAAGAAGAAGCCGGAGAAGAGCCTTGGGCCAATCCACGCAATGCAGCGGCAGGCTCTTTAAAACTTTTGAACCCAAAAGAGGTTAAAGAAAGGAAACTCTCTATCGTCTTTTATGGCATTGCTGAAGATAGTTCGAAAGCGATTAAAACACAGCATGAGACCCATCAGTTTTTCAAAACAATTGGTCTTCCTACCTTTGCAGATCGCCATTTTGCTCATTGTAAAAAGAGCGAAGAGATCTTGAACTTTGCAAATCAAATCCATGAAGAGCGTAGCGCTCTTTCGTTTGATATCGATGGGATTGTTGTGAAGGTGGACGATTTTGCACTTCGAGACGAGCTAGCAGCGACCGGAAAAAGCCCACGTTGGGCCGTTGCTTATAAATTTGCACCTGAGCAGGCAACCACGAAAATTAAAGATATCACGGTCCAAGTAGGACGCACTGGAGTATTGACACCGGTGGCCGAACTTGAACCTGTCTTTTTGGCAGGAAGCACAATTTCACGAGCAACATTGCATAACAAAGAAGAGATTGAGCGCAAAGATATCCGCATAGGCGATACTGTGGTCATTGAAAAGGGCGGCGATGTGATTCCCAAAGTGGTCGAAGTGATCAAAGAAAAGCGGCCGAAAGATTCTCATCCCTGGAAAATGCCGCATACATGTCCTATTTGCCATACTCCAGTTGTCCATGTTGAAAATGAGGTTGCAATCCGCTGTCCTAATAAAAATTGCGGCGATCAGGTTTTAAGGCGCATCACCTTTTTTGCAAGCAAAGATGCAATGGATATCGAACATATGGGACCAAAAGTTGTCCAGCAGCTTGTTGAAAAAGGGCTTATTAGCAATGTCGCAGATATTTATGACCTCAAGGAAAAAGATCTGGTGCAATTAGAAGGCTTTAAAGAAAAATCGATCCAAAACCTGCTTAAAAGCATTGAAGTTTCAAAGCATACCACACTTGCTCGGCTCATTTTAGCTTTAGGAATTAAGCACGTGGGGGAAGGAATCGCTGAGCTTTTAGCAAATCGTGCAGGTGATATTGAATCTTTAGCAAAAATGAATCAAGAAGAGCTAATGAGCATCGAAGGGATTGGAGAAAAAGTGGCCAGTGGGGTGGTCGAATATTTTCAAAACCCTGAAAATTTGAAAGAAATTAAGACTCTTTTTGCAAGAGGCGTTGTCCCACAAAAACCCAAAACGTTGCAGTTTTCTGGTCATCCATTCTTTGGGAAAACATTTGTTTTGACTGGCACTTTAACTACTTATACGCGCTCGGAAGCTGAAGAGCTGATTAAAGAGCGCGGTGGAAAAGTGAGCAGCTCTGTATCCAAAAAGACCGATTATGTTTTAGCAGGGGAGGAGGCAGGCTCTAAATTGGAAAAAGCGCGCACATTTGGCGTTGCAGTTCTTACCGAAGAAGAATTTAAAGGGATGCTTTAGCGGGAACGTAATAATCGACACCCTGCAAGATCCAGTTTTTACCATTTCGTTTCTTGAGTTTTCGATCGATAAAACTCACGTAAGCTGGTGAGGGGAAGTTCCCATTAAATTTTTTGTAAGTTGAGGGTTTAATTCCAAAGGCATATTTGCTTTCTTCTTCAAAACTTTTTGGATTTACATTAAACCAGATCATATGCCCATAAGAGGAGTCTCCTCTTGAAAATTTTCCAAGATAAACACCATCTTTTCTCTCGAGAAAATATTTTTCCATAAGAGAGATATCGCTACTTAAATCACTCTCTTTTTTGCAGGGAATCGAGAGAATGATCTGATCCCCTAGTGTCAGTAATGTTTGGAACCATTTTTCCCAGCCATCTTTGACATGATGTAGGACATAAGGGACAAGGATCACATCAAAATGTTCTTCTTTTGCCAATTTTTTAAGATCTGTAAGAGAAAACTTCTTTTTGAAATGGATAATTTTATTGCGATCGGTGTTTAAGGTGCAGATGTCTGTCAGTCTTTGTGAAATATCCACCATCACGCAACACGCTTTGTAATCTTCAGCAATTTTTAATGAAAAGAAGCCATTGTTTGCGCCGATATCAAGAACTGTAAAGGGTCTTTGATATTGATTGAGCACCTTTTTCATTCCGGCATAACGCTCCCAAATGATTTGCTCACCACCGCTTACCTGCTTGGTGTCATACACAATTTTCCCGTTAACAAGGATACTTTGATAATTCCACCAGGTACTATATTTTAAGCGCTTGGCAATCGAATCCTCATCTGCAAACAGTGTGAAAAAAGAGAAGATAAATAGAAGAGAAAGATATTTCATAAGTCAGAGATCATAAAAAATCTAGCATATAAAACCAATCAGAGATTGTCTCTAATTACCAAATCTTTTATGTAGTTAAGGATATTTAAGAGGGGTTTTATGAACAGATCAGTTTTTTTATCGAGTTTTTTAGGTGGTGCGATTGCTTTTGTATGGGGATTTATCTCCTGGGTTGTTATTCCTTGGCATACCGCTTCGATGCATCGTTTTCAAGATACGCAAGTCGTCTCTGAAGTGCTTGCTCAAAATGCGCCAGTAGATGGCATTTATGTATTCCATCCTAAGCAACACCGCTCTTCGACTGAAAACGCGCCTTTTGTTTTTGCCTCTATTAACCGTACGCATATGAATGAAAAACAATCTTTGCCCATGGTGCGCAGTTTTATCATCCAAGTCATTGTAGCATTTTTTATCTCTTGGGTTTTGGTCCATACAAAATCCAGAAAGTATTGGGACCTTGTCACGATCTCCGCTGTGCTAGGACTGATTGGAGGGATGATGTCTTATCTTCCTGCCTGGAATTGGTGGGGCACTCCAATCGGCTATACGCTTGTGGGTCTAATTGATCTTGTCATCACTTGGTTCTTAGCAGGACTTGGAATGGCGAAGCTACTCGAAAAAGTCAAAGTCCCTAAATGACGCGTTCGCCGATCAGTGTTTGATGGTTGTATCCGTTGATTTTGACTCTTTGGAGCGTGCCGATTAAGCTTTCATCTCCTGGGAAAATGACCTTTTTCCAGCAGCGTGTACGACTTTTGAGACTTTTTTCATCACGATTGCGCTTTTCAACAAGGACCTCGACTTCTTCCCCAATCATTTGAGCTCTTTCTTCACTGTTAATTTGCGCGTAGAGCTCCATGAGTCTTTGATGCCGCTCCTGT
This sequence comes from Rhabdochlamydiaceae bacterium, assembly GCA_035478495.1. Taxonomy (GTDB): domain Bacteria; phylum Chlamydiota; class Chlamydiia; order Chlamydiales; family Rhabdochlamydiaceae; genus DATIJP01. Next base: position 24,630 of record DATIJP010000015.1, on the reverse strand, counting down.
TTGACCTCTTCAGGAACATCATCTTTCCAACGGTAGGCAGGCGTCCCTTTTCGCGCGCTATAAGCAAAAATAAAGGCGACTGAAAAGCGAATCTGTTTAAAGGCATCATAAGTCATCTGAAATTCTTCTTCTGTCTCTGTCGGGAAGCCCACAATGATATCTGTTCCCAAAGAGACCCCAGGAACGATTTTTCGAAGAAGTTCTACCTTCGCAAGATATTCTTCTAAAGTATAGATCCTGTGCATTTTCCTTAAGATGCGATTTGACCCTGCCTGCAATGGAAAATGGACAAATTCGCAAAGAGAAGGAAGATCATGGATTGCATGCATGAGCTCGGTGGTGATATCGCAGGGGTGGGAAGTCATAAAACGGATTCTTTCCAGACCTGGAATTTTGTCCAATCTATAAAGTAAATCGTGGAAAAGATGGTCCCATTCCGGCTTGTCTTTCCCATAGCTATTGACATTTTGACCGAGCAAAGTAATTTCTTTATAACCTTTATCAACCAGAACCCTGCACTCATTTTCGATATCCTCTGGGGGGCGGGAGACTTCTTGCCCTCGGGTATAGGGAACAACGCAATAGGTACAGAATTTGTCGCATCCACGAATGATAGAGACGTGCGCCTTTACCGGGTCGTCCCGTTTGGCGGAAAAATAGTTAAGATTTTCTTCAAATTGACTATCCGTGCGGATGGTTTGACGGCCAGTCTCTAATACCTCATCGAGCACAGAATCAAGATCGGAAATGTTGTTGGTCCCGACAATAAAATCGATATGGGGGAGTTTGCGGAATAAAGAATCTTTTTTGGCCATGGCCATGCAGCCTGTGACCCCAATAATAGATTTCTTTTTAGAGGATCTTCCTAATTGGCCCAGTTTTCCCATCACTTTGCGCTCAGCTAAATCTCGGATTGAACAGGTATTAAAGAGCAAAAGGTCGGCATTTTCTTCTTCTGCTACCCGGGCAAGACCCCGTTTTTCAAGTGCTCCCACCATGATCTCAGAATCGAGCTCATTCATCTGACAACCGTAGGTGCGGATGTAAAAAGTTTTTAATTGACGCATGCCAGATAGGTTACACTAGATAGAAAATCTTCTGCAATTAAAAAGACTTTGCAAAAAAGGTGCTAAAGCATATGATCTAGACCATTATAAATTTGTTTAGACCTACGATTCATGAAAAATCCAAAGCATAAGACATTACTCGTTACAAAAGAAGAAGCCAAATTAAACCTTCAGTGGTTTCTTTTAGACGCTTCTGGGAAAACACTAGGTAGGCTTGCAACTGAGATTGCAAAAATCCTACGTGGAAAACATAAACCCACATACACTCCGCATGTTGACGCAGGAGATGGCGTCATCATCATCAATGCAGAAAAGGTTGAAGTGACAGGTGGTAAAGAAGCGCGTAAAATTTATCGCTACTATTCTGGCGGTATCAGCGGATTGCGTGAGATCCCTTATCGCACGATGAAAGCGCGCAAACCAGAATATTTGATTTGGCATGCTGTGAAAGGCATGATGCCCAAAACTCGCTTAGGCGAAGCTCAATTTAAAAAACTTCGAGTTTTTGCTGGTGAAAAGCATGATCTTGAAGCACAACAACCCATTCCTGTAAACATTTAAAAGTGAAAAAAACATGAAAGAATTTATTGGCACAGGCAGAAGGAAGACTGCAGTAACATCAGTGCGGCTTCGTCCAGGAAAAGGCAAGATCACAGTCAATGGAAGAGAATTTGAAAATTATTTTCCAACCGAACTTCAAAGGAAAATTATTTTATCTCCCTTTGAAAAATTTGGTTTTGAAGACAAATACGATATCATCATGACCATCAGAGGTGGAGGAGTCCAAGGACAAGTCGTCGCTGCACGATTGGGGATTTCCCGTGCTCTTGTTCAAGAAGAAGAAGAACGCAGAAAACAGCTTAAAGATTTAGGCTATCTCACTCGGGACCCACGCAAGAGAGAAAGAAAGAAATACGGTCTTGCTGGCGCTCGCAAACGCTTCCAATTCTCTAAACGTTAAATTTTACCACAGAGACACAGAGAGCACAGAGTTCGCAAGAGAATTCATTTTTTTTTGCGAGCGAAGCAAAAAAAATGGATTTCTATTTTTTTCGGTTCGCTCCCGAAAAAAATAAAAACTCCTCCGAACTCTGTGCTCTCTGTGTCTCTGTGGTCGATCTTTTGTCTCTCTTAGACGGTTGAGTATTATTTGTCATCTAAGCTATATCAAAATTCATGGCCCGGTCACTTCCTGGAAAACCCGTTTCTCTTTCTGCAATCAATGATCAAACATCTGTTGTATTTCCCAATGATCTTAACATTTACGGGACACTTTTTGGCGGAAGATTATTAGAGCTTGGCGATTGGATTTGTGGTGTAGTGGCTAAACGTCATTCAGGTAAAGTGAGCGTTACCCTGGCGCTTGATTCTGTGAAGTTCCATGCTCCTGCAAAAGCAGGCGACACCTTAGTTTTCAAAGCAGCGATTAATCGCGCTTGGCATACCTCAATGGAAATTGGGTTGAAGGTGTTTGCTGAAGATTACAAAACTCTTGAGCGTACCCATATCTTTTCGGCCTATTTCACTTTTGTGGCCTTAGATGATCATTTAAAGCCGTCAGAGGTTCCCGCTGTCATTCCAGAAACCGATGATGAGAAAAGGCGTTACAAAGAGGCTGAAGATCGCCGCAATCATCGCCTGAAGCAGTTGAAATGAATCTATAATTCAGGGCCAAACAAGATACGCAAGATTAGCAACGAGGTAAGCAGGATCAAACTACATTATCCTGTGTATCATGTTCTTCATCTTGTCAATCCTGTCATCCTGCTACTCTTCTCTTTTCTTCAGTACTTCATTTTTTAAAGAAAAATAGCAGGATGGCAGGATGGGCAGGATAGAAGAACAGGATTAAGAAAATAGTAAGTAGGATAGGCAGGATGAAATAAAGAGTCTTTGGAAGTTTCTATAAGTTTAATTCAGGAAAATGCTTAAGCACCCAGCGGTCGACGCGGGCATTTAACCTTTTAATTTCTTCATTTTGGTCTAGCTCCGGATCTTTATAAATTTTACCGGGATCGATCTGAATGGCTTTTCCCTCAACAAAGCCATAATTAATCCTTAAAGATTGACGCTGATCTGTAATCAGCTTTTTTGTCCGCTCTTCAAAGAGTCTCTTCACTGCTTCAATGGCTTTTATTTGCTCTTCTTTGTTTGGAAGTCCACTTAAGTAAGCGGGCAGTAAAGTGGCTTTTTTTTGTAAGATGAAAGGAAACTTGTTCAAATCAAGGACAAATTCTTTTTTCCCATCAACAAGCGTTACTAAAAGATCACTGCGCTCTGTTTTGTTGAAATGAAGTGCAATGAGTCCTGTTTCACTCTGCAAATCTTCATAGGCGAGCTCGTAGCATTTGCAAGTTTCCAAGAACTTTTTTTTCCATCTATGTTCACTTTTCTGCTTGAGCGCGGGGGAGAGAAAAAGTTGTAATCGTTTTGAAAATTGGGGCAAATAGTGGCGCGCTTTAAAAAGTTTTAAGACCATGGAATGGTCTTCGCTTTCAAAAGCAAAAAACTGAGAGCCTTTTCCGATCAAATAAAAGCGCTGCGCGCCCATTTCTAGATGGGCAGCAGAGTGCTCGTGCCTAATTTCTTGAAGCACATTTTCAGGAGAAAAGGAGTCCGATCCGAACAAAAGAGATAAAAGGACTAAGACCGTCATGCAAAGTGATAGATCGCCTTGTATTTCTTTTCTAAGTAATCGAGAAAAGGTTTTTCGCTAAGTGGTTTTCCAGTCACCTTTTTTACAATCTCGCCCGCGGTATATTCTCTTCCAAAGCGGTGGATGTTTTCATAGAGAAAAGTACGCAGCTCTGAAAAATCTCCCTTGGAAACTTTTTCGTCCCATGCAGGATGCTTTCTGACGAATGTCTCAAAGAATTGAGCGGAATAGAGATTGCCTAATGTATAAGTGGGAAAATAACCAATTGCGCCCATGGACCAGTGGATATCTTGCAAGCAGCCCTCAGAAACATTGGAAGGGACAATGCCTAAATATTGTCTCATTTTTTCATTCCAAGCCTCAGGAAGATCTTTGGCTTTCAAAGAGCCATCGACAAGCGCTTTTTCTAATTCAAAACGGATGATGATATGCAAATTATAGGTAACCTCATCCGCATCGGTGCGGATCAAAGAGGGCTTCACACTATTGATGGCGCGGTAGAATTCATCTAAATGGACAGAGGCTAAATTTTCAGGGAACTCTTTTTGAAGAATGGGATAAAAATGGTTCCAAAAGGGCAAGGAGCGTCCAATAATGGTCTCCCAAATTCTAGACTGGCTTTCATCAATTCCATAGGAAATCGGCTCGCTAAGGGGAGTGCCAAATTGATCTTTGGGCAGTCCATGATGATAGAGGCCATGTCCGCCTTCATGGACCACTGAAAAAATATTCATCATGATTTTATTGGGATGGACTCGGGTGGTCATTCGTGTATCTGTTGGGTGAATGCCAATGCACATGGGATGAGCAGATTGATCAAGACGGCTAAAGCTTTTATCAAAACCCATCGTTTTTAAGAGTTCGTGGACAAAATGGAGCTGTTTTGCAGGGGGATAATTTAAATAGAGAAAACTCTCGCTTACAGGAGGCTGCTGCATGATTTTTTCTAATAGATTCTTCAAAACGATTTTGAGATTTGAAAAAAGATCTGTGATTTGAGCTGTTGTTGTTTCCGGCTCGAAGGTATCAATGAGGGCATCATAAGGATGATCTTTATAGCCGAGAAGATCGGCTTTTTTTCGGGTTAGGTCCACAATTTTTTCTAATTGGGGCAGAAAAAAGGCAAAATTATTATTTTCTTTGGCCTGCATCCAGATGTGCGTGCCCATTGAGGAGGCCTTGGACATTTTTTTTACAAATGAACTGGGAAGCTTCACTGTATTCAGATAGTCCCTCCTCCATTCCTTTAAAGCGGCCTTCTGAGAGGCAGAAAGCTTGTCGTCTTTAATGGCTCCTGTTTCAAGGTCGATAAGCTTTGAGAGCATTTTAGAGAATTTAGCGCTCGTTTTTTCCTTATGGATTAGGCTAGCAAGATATTCTAACTGCTGAGAGCGGAATTCAATAGCCTGATGGGGCATATAGGTCTCTTGGTCCCATCCCAAGACCATAGTGACGCTAGTAAGCAGCGAACTTGTTTTTGAAAGTTCATGTAATTGGTTATAAGAATCTTTAACTTTTTTTCCCATGGCTGTTCCTTTTATTATTTTCTACAAATTTCGCATCCTTTATTATTTAAAGTAAACAGGGGAGTTTTTTATGACTATATTAGAAAGCAGAGAAGAAATTGAAAAAAAAGCAGATTACTGGGGCTATCATTTAATTTTAGATTGTAAATCTTGTTCAATTCCGAAAATTACAAGCAAAGAAAATGTCATTCGATTTGTAAAAACGCTAGTCAACGCAATTGACATGAAAGCGTATGGAGAACCTATCGTAGAACATTTTGCAACGCATGATCCTGAAAAAGGGGGCTTTTCACTCGTTCAGCTCATTGAAACCAGTGCGATTACAGCCCATTTTGTCGATAAAAATGGCGATGTTTATTTAGATATTTTTTCCTGTAAAGAATTTTCTGTAGAGATCTGCAAAGATGTAGTCGCAGAATTTTTTGGTCCTGAAAAAGTGAAAGTGATCTTCCTCACGCGTCAAGCTTAGGCAGACGCTTCGGAACGGCTCTTCTGATACTTTTTTCTATTAATCCACTCATTTTTTGGTGCAAAGGGGTGTAAAAGCCCCATGCAAACGAAAAAAGCACGATGCATCCTGTTCCTACTGCAAGATCTGAAAACCAGTGGGCGCCCGCTATAAGTCTTGGGAGGCAAAGAAAAATCGCATAACAAATCGCAGCAGTTCCGAGGCGCTTGCCCGAAAAAAAGGCGTAGGTCACTGCAAAGAAAAGAGCGGATGTCGCATGGTCTCCAGGGAAGCTCTTCGTCGTCTCATCTTTAATATCTAGCCAAGGCAATTCTTCTGATATCCGGACACAATTATCTAGTGTTAGCGTTGGACTGAACCTGCGCATGGATAAAAGATCCCTAAAGCAGAGGCGATTGATCAAAATGATGGTCAAAGCGATATAGAGAACACAAAAAATGAACTGGCTGCTTTTTTTGAGCCTTTCAAATTTAGCCGTCTTAAAAATGGAAAGGGAGTAGAAGCTTAGAATAAAAATATCTTCCACCCAATCTGCATAGCGATGGTTGGCAAGGGCCCAAAATGTTTTCCAGCCTTTCCCCATGTGTAGGGTTTGATTCAAAGATTTGAAAATAAAGATGTCCAGCTGATTCCATAACTCATGGCTCCAAGGGAGGAGAAAAGAGATAACCAGCAGGGCAATTAAAAAGTGGCAAAAAAGAAAACCTTTCCAACGCATTAAATCCTCACGAATCGGTAACCAAAAAAACTAAAAGCTGCAAAAAAGGGAGAAAAAATCGTCCAAAGAGGTGAAAAGGTGCGGTTCTCCCCAAGAATGACTGCAGCGTCCATAAATGCATAAAACGAAATAAAGGAAAAAAGAGCAATTGAATAGAGAAAAAAGGGCGAATTATTACGTGAATATTTAATGCAGCTTGGGCAGACAGCGATCACCACAAGCAAACAGAGAAAAGGCATGGCGATTTTGAAAAAAAGCTGTGTTTGAATTTCAGCTGTCTCATAACGGGAAAGATGCTGGCTGCCAAAGAGTTGTTTGGAAAGCTCAAGCAGAGAGCGGTTTTCAAAAGGAACAAATCCTTTTCTAGGAAGATCTCGCTGCCATTTTAGATCTTTTAGAAAATATTCTTTAGATGACTCTTTTTTCTCAAAAAATCCGTCGTTATTGCGCTCGAGATGGTCCACATACTGCCCCAAAGGATTTTGCGGGTCTGCGCTTAAATATTTCATCCGCCAAATATCATTTGAATTTTTAATCCAGATCACATCGAAGAAAGCTTGCTTGGCCGCATCATAATATTGGTAGACAAGTTTGGAGTGATCATTCAAATGGAGGATGTGCAACGGTTCTTTTCTCTTCGAATAAGAATGTCTTAAGTGGGCATCATAAAATCTATCAATAGCATTCAAGCTGTGAGGAAGGACAAACTCTTCTAGAGTAAGATTGAGAAGTGAGGAAATGAAGGCAACAACCAAAAGTGGGCGCAAGAATTTCTTAAGTTCAATCCCGCCAATTTGAAATGCAAGAAGTTCTAGACAATTGTTGAAACTGCACAAAACTTTGATTGTAGAGATTAAAAGCGCAAGGGGGATGAGCAGATCAGCCCTTTTGACAAATTGAAAAAGATAATAGGCGCAAATTTTTGAAAATTGAAGCTCTGCATGTTGAACAAAGTCTTGGATATGGAGGCAATAGTCAATGGCAATATAGAGAAAGTAAAAGCAGAAAAGAAAGAGGAAAAAAATCTTAAAAAATTCTCTTAAGAAGTAGCGCTGCCAAATTTTGAGGTTTATCATAGGTTCATCCATTCCCCTCAGCTATTTTTTTGAAATGGCGCATACAGAATAAGATGATGAATGGGTGAGGGAGCAGATAGCAGAGGATCGGAGCAAGCGTCGCATGTTTCATCGATTTTGCAGTGAGGAAACAGAGCATGAACAGCGATGCTAGGCCGAGCGCCCAGAAAAGGGCTGTTTTACTTCGATTTCTTCCCACTTCAATGCCAAATGTGGTCCCAATCAGGGTAAATGTAAAAGCAGCTAGGGCCAAAGTGAATCGGCGGGCAATCTCCTGGTAGGATTTGTAGGGGATATGGCCTGCCGACCCATCTTCGGCCACTCTTTTCGCGCGGATCATAGGGATGCTCAAATAATCAAAATTGAAATTCCAGTTATTTGGATGTAAAAATTGGCTGAGTTCCGCTGTTTTTGTCCGCATTTCCACCTGATTTTCAATGACAAGATGGTCAAAGTTTTCCGCCTTTTTAGAATCAATCGAAGAGATAAAGGTCACAGATTGTCCTGTGAGATATTCCCCATCTAAAGAAAGTTCTTTGGCTGTTAATAGACCGAGCCGTTGATTTGAAAGGTTTCTCATGATAAAAATGATGTCTTTCGCATATTTTCCCGATTTTAATACTTTCATGTCGAAATAGGTATTTTTTAATTTCACGAGCGTGTCTTTTTGAAGGAGGGAAAGGGGATTGGTGGCGGTCATCTCATAGGCTAAACTCTTGGAAAGCGCGCGGCATTTAGGCGCGATTTCAGAGACAATAACAAAATTTAAAAGTGCAAGGATGGCCCCTATAAAAAAAAGCGGAAATGCAATCGTAAAAAGACCCAGGCCTGAAGAGCGGAATGCAGTCAGCTCATGGGACTTACTTAATCTTTGAAAAAGCAAAATCGAAGCGATCAGGCAAGAAATGGGGATTGCCATGGGAAGAATGGAAGGGATCTGGTAGCACACGAAAAGGCATACAAAAGTTTTAGCTGCACCGGTAGACGCAAAGCGGGCAATGTCTTGGAAGCGGGTTACAAGCAATATGGAAATAAAGCTGCAAACACTAAGGCTAAAGACTTGAAAAAAATGATAAAGAAGATAGCGCCAAAAAATAGGCATTTAATAATCCTTTTTCAGGTTAAGATTAATTCATTCAGATAAAATTAACAATGAAAGATAGTTTAATACAATCTCTTAAACAGTTTCTTCAACTTCATTTTATGCCTGGAAAGCCTATTTTATTGGGATTTTCCGGGGGAAATGACTCTCGGGCGCTTTTGGACCTTCTGTGCCAGGCACGCTTTTTTTTTCCTTTATCCATTCATTTGGCACATGTGGACCATGGTTGGCGTAAAGAGAGCTCAAGGCAAGCAAAAGAATTGAAAAAACTCGCTCAAACCTTGGAAGTCAGCTTTCATCTCCACATCGGGAAAGAAAAAGAAAAATCAGAAGAAAAGGCGCGCAATGAGCGACTTTTATTTTTTACGCGCCTTTATAAGGAATTAGATGCCCAGGCATTAATTTTAGCCCATCATGCGGATGACCAGGCTGAAACTGTTTTAAAGAGAATTTTTGAAGGGGCACATCTAACCCATTTAGGGGCAATGAAGAAAGTGTCGCAATATGAAGAGATGATCGTCTGGAGACCGCTGCTTGATATCCCAAAGAAAAAGCTTTTGGACCTATTAAAGGAGCGCCAATTAACCGCTATTCAAGATGAGACAAATCTAGATGAGCGCTATTTAAGGGGAAAAATGCGTCAGCGCATCTTTCCAGAGTTAAATAGACAATTTGGGAAAGAGATCACTGGCAACCTCGTGCGTTTAAGCGAAACCTCTCACCAATTACATGCCTATCTTCAGGTCAAGACCTCCCATTTTTTTTCAAAGGTAGAAGAGGGCCCATCTGATATTCGTTTGGACTTTAAAAATTTTTTTCCACTAGAAAAACTTGAGGCTCACTTTGTAATAAAAAAACTTTTAAGCGACCAGAAGGTGATGATTTCACGGGTCTCAATAGAGCTCATGATCATTCACCTGGAAAAGAAGAGCGTTAAACGCAAGTTCGGAAAAAATCTAATTGTAGATCGCGGGATACTTTTCTTACTAAAAGGAACTGTAACTAATAATTTTTTATCTCAATTGAAATAAAAAGTAGAGATTAAAATATTACGAAATGATATTCTTACGTTTGAGGAGAGAAGTGATAGTAAAATTTTTAAGTTATTGAATTTTAACTAAATAAAACTTATAATCAATAAACAACGTCTTACCTTACTAGAGTTACAACAAATTTATGGCAGATAAGAATTCTAAAATCAAAGACCCTAAAAAGGGGATGTCGGGTGGCTTTCTCATTTTTCTCATTGCTTCAGTTCTGACTTTTTTTACCGTTCAGAACATTAGCACTGACAAAGCGGGCAAGGTGGCCTTTAGCCATCAGCTTGAGCATCTTGTCAATCTGGACCTATTGCAGAAAGAAGATAATCGAAAAACAGCACTGAATGACCATCTTGTTACTTTTAATGGAAAATTCAAGGATCGGCTTTCTGACGATGCCAAAGCGCGCTACCGTTATCTTGAGCTTTTGAATGACAACCATAGATTAAGTGTTGAAAAAACAGAACTGGAAGGCGAACTCACTTATCTTCAACAAAATGTAAAAGAATCTGCAGATTGGTTTTTGCACCTAAGTGGTCTTGCAATCCCGAAATCCGGCTATGCAGTAATAGGCTCTATCTATGATACGCCAAAAAAAGAAAATGCCGTTATCCTTAAGAGACTCTCTGATAAGCAGATGATCAGTTTAAAAGATGTTAAGAAAAAACTCACTGAGGCGACAGTTGAAGGGTCTGGATTTGATACAGTAGGAAGAGACCTCACGATACTGATCCAAGGTTTTAGATCTCCTAATCTGGGAATAGGCAGTGAGCCAATCAAACAGAAACTAAAAGACTTAGAGAGTGAATTAGATAAATCTGCACAACTGCCCGATAGCCAAAAAATCACCGTTTATGGCGATGTGATCAACGAATTGGACGGGCTTGTCCAAATCATGAACCAAGAAGATGATCAAATGCGGCTTGCCATCCTTCGCAGTGTCCGCAATTACAAGCAAGATTTAGTCCGCTATGCAGAAGTTTCTCAGGAATATGCAAGTAATCTTGCGCAGCTCGAAAAAGCGCGCCAAGGTGTAGGTGATGTGACCTGGTATTTTAATAACCATGAACTTTCCACGCGTGGTTTAGAAAAGCAAGAATCAGATTCGTTTGGTCAATGGTTTGGGCAAGCAAAGCAAGAATGGTCAAATTTCAGTGCGAATAAAGGAACGCTTTTCAAAGCTCCTGATCAACCACGTAATGCTGTTCTTGAAAAAACCTTTAAAAGTGAAGAGCCATCTCCTAACTACTTTAGCTATCTTTTAACGATCCTTCCTGTACTCCTTGTGATTCTTCTGCTTTATTTTGTCTTTTCAAGACAGATGAAAGGAGTGGGTAGCAATGCAATGAATTTTGGAAAAGCACCCGTAAGATTGCTAAATAAAGATCGCAATAAAGTGACCTTTAAGGATGTTGCGGGCTGTGATGAGGCTAAAGAAGAATTACAAGAGATTGTCGATTTCTTAAAAGATCCAACTAGATATACAGCTTTAGGCGCACGTATCCCTAAAGGAGTACTCTGTATTGGAGCGCCGGGAACTGGTAAGACACTCATTGCCAAAGCAGTTGCAGGCGAAGCTGACAGACCCTTCTTTTCAATTTCAGGTTCCGATTTCGTTGAAATGTTTGTGGGTGTTGGCGCAAGTCGTATACGCGACCTCTTTGACCAAGCTAAAAAACAGGCGCCCTGCATCATCTTTATGGATGAGATCGATGCGGTAGGACGCCACCGTGGCGCAGGCATTGGCGGCGGCCATGATGAGCGCGAACAGACTTTGAATCAACTGCTTGTAGAAATGGATGGCTTTGATACAAGTGAGGGCGTCATTCTGATTGCAGCGACCAATAGACCTGATGTGTTAGATAAAGCTCTTTTACGTCCAGGGCGTTTTGACAGACGCATTGTGATCGATCTTCCCGATATTAAAGGACGTCATGAGATTTTAAAAGTCCATGCACGCAAGATTAAGTTAGATAATTCTGTAGAACTCATGGATATTGCACGCAATACTCCAGGGGCATCAGGGGCCGATTTAGAGAACATCTTAAACGAGGCTGCTTTACTTGCAGCACGCAAAGGAAGAAGTGCGGTGACTTCTAAAGAGACCGCAGAAGCATGTGATAAAGTGCGCTATGGAAAAGAGCGCCGCAGCTTAGAGATAGATGCTCAAGAGAAGAAAACAACTGCAATCCATGAATCTGGCCACGCTGTTGTAGCCATGTGCGTGAAGTATTCTGATCCTATAGATAAAGTCACCATTATTCCAAGAGGCCTATCGCTTGGTGCGACCCATTTTATGCCAAAAAAGAATCGCTTAAGCTATTGGAAGCGTGAACTGATTGATCAGCTTGCAGTACTTATGGGCGGACGAGCTGCCGAGGAGATCTTTATTGGCGATATGTCAAGTGGCGCCCAAATGGATATTTCCCAAGCGACACGCCTTGTGCGCAGCATGATCTGTGAATGGGGAATGAACGATGCCTTGGGACTTGTTGCCCTTGATGAGCGTTCAGAGTCCGGCCAATACTTAGGCATGCCGAATTATCAAGAAAAGCATTATTCAGAAGCCACTGCAGAGAAGATAGATAGTCAGGTGCGTAAGCTTCTCGATGAGGCCCATGTAGCTGCTAAAGAAATCTGCGAAACCAATCGGGACAAGCTCTTGCTCATGACCGATATGCTGATGGAATTTGAGAGTTTAGACAAGCAAGATGTCATTGATATCATGGGTGGGAAATGGGATATCGAAAAGAAAAGGCAAAAGATCAAAAGTGCAGAGGATTTACAACGTAAGCTGCCGCCCCCGCCTGGAGCGCCTGCTAATCCTATAGACATATCTAATCCAATGCCACAGCAAGGCTAAGAAGTCTAAGGTCTTGTAATTCAAGTAGTTACGAAATTAAATTATCTTTTATTATTATTGCAATTTTGGTATAATATACTTAATTAACTAATAATAACTCGGAATTAAGTATGTCAGAAAGAATACCACTGCTCGAAAAGCAGACCAATCTTCAAAATGCACCAAGCGGTTCCACTACATATGGAACTTCAAATAATCAAGGCGACACTAAAGTACAGGATGCTGCGCAGAGGCAAATAAAAACGGGCCAAACGCAAGTTGATAGAAACTGGGATTATACGGTTTTAGGATATAAAGCCGCACTGGGCGTCCTTATTTTGGGAACTCTTCCAGTATCGCTCCCTTTAATTTTAATTCTTTTAATTGTGTGGTATTGTTCCCAGCCTAGTTCGAAATAGCTTTGAATGAATCCATAACCTCTTATAATTCAGTGAGTTACATAATTTAAATTATCTTTACTATAATTACAATTTTTTGTTATAATATATTTTATATTAATTATAATAACTCGGAATTAAGTATGTCGTCATTATCAGAAACAACACCTTTAATCGCAGGCCAAAATGCGCTAAGCGGAACCACGCCATATGAGAGCTCAGAAGGCACTAAAGCTCAGGATGTTGCGCAAGCAAATATAGCAAGGGCCCAAAAAACTCAGGCTAATAAGAAAGAACGGGAATATGCTCCTGGAGAAAAAGCCGCAGGGGCCATCCTGTTGATCTTTGTTTTGCTAACTTTTCCTATATCGATTCCTTTACTTCTAATTGCGAGATATTGTCTACGCAAGAAGAGTTCAAATCACAAGGTTCCAATTAATGACAATGCTACTTCTACTCGAGAAGTGCCAAAAGTCAATGTGGTGCCTCCAACCAGAGCATCTTTACTTTCACAAGACGGCAAACAAGTAGAAGTGTCTACTGAAGGTGTATATAATGAACCATTAAGCGACGATAGAGAACCACTTCATAATTTATTAACATTAAATTCTCAAACTCATACACCTGCCAAAAGAGAACCTAGGAGAAGAAAGGTAATACTCAATATTGGTTTTAACGAGGATGTTCAAGAGCTTATGATACCTTCAAAGAACCGTGGTAGAAAAGCCCAGGGAATTAGTGGAACTGGACATCGTAGTATAATTGGTGCAGACGCAGGTGTTGTTGATGCACGGGTTCGGACCTTGAGAAATCAAAGGGAAGAAGATAAAAGGGATCGTGCTTTCGATGCTCCCTGCGTGCCTAATGATGAGGCTGAGCTCTTCCTTGCTGATCCTACTGATTCTGCTAGTAATAGCGGTAGCGATGTAGAGGAAGGCCTTTTTCGTAACGTTCCACCTGGCGATGATGCGAGGGTCTATAAAGCAGAAGCTATGAGGGCTCGGGCTTTCGGTTGTGTAACTGTCGCGGACGCATTGGGCTATATATCTTCTGAAGAAGAGAATAGTGACTAGAGTAAAGCCCTCTTTTTGAGGTTCCACTTCGCAATAATGATTCTAATCATTGTAAGGGATCCCTCGCCTTCTGAAGCACCGAAAGTTTTCTAATAGATTTGTTTAATCCAATGCTGCTAGGATTTAATGGAATTGATCTATAACATCTTATAATTCAATAAGTTACATTATTTAATTATCCATTGATAACATTAATTACAATTTGATATAATAAATACTTAATTAATAACATTATAATAACTAGTAATTAAGTATGTCATCAAGAGAAACTCAACCTTTACTATTTACCCCACAGGCCCAAAATGTGCAAAACGGTTCCACGACATATGGAACTGAGCAACGCGACGTTAGAATAAAAATAAAGTCTGCTGCGCGAGCACGCATGGGAAGGGGTCGAGAAACGCAAATTAAAAACAAACGGCAATATAAGGAATTAACTACTGATGTGAAAGTCGCAGTGGCCATCTTTATTTTGCTTACTTGTCCTATATCGCTCCCTTTAATTTTAATTTCGAGATATTGTGCACGCAAGGAGACTTCAAAGGATAGATCTTTACTCCCACCTGTTCCGCAAGCCGAGAGATCAAAAGAAAGGTCTACTGAATGTTTGGTTAATGTACCAGGGGACAATCGAGAAGCAGAAGCTAGATCTCAAATTTCTGTTACCACAGTAAATCCTCAAACTCCTGCGCCTGCAGCTCCTACTACAGCTACAGTAAATCCTCCAACTCGTGGACCTATCAAATCTTGCTTGGTGAAAACTAGAATTGCAAGACTTAAAGTTACCTTTGACGAAGAACAAATTGCAGCACAACAACTGGGCCCTCAATTATCTTCAAATGCGCGTGGCGCACTGAAAAGAGAGGGAATTAGCGAAACTATACAACATAGTATAATTGGTGCAAACGAAGCTATCGTTGTTATTGAGGTTCAGGCCTTGAGCAATCAAAGGGATGAAGCTGGAACGAATCATGCTTTGGATACTGACGGCGCGACTGAAATGGAAGCTGAGCAGTTCATTGCTGGTCCTGTTAGTATTAATGCAAAGACAACCCCCGTTCCAATTGACGAAGATGATTCCACTCCAGGGGATCTCACGCCTTCTGACGAAGAATCTCATTTTTAGCGCTATTCCACTTTGAAAATGTCTATAGCTTAGACCTTATGATCTTTTTAGTAGATGAGTCATCCTCGAATGGGGTGTAAACTATAGTGAAACCTTTATTGTCATCTTCTTTAGGAGCTTCAAATCTTTCGCTGTTTTCTAAAGGCTTTGTAGATGGTGAGATGCCTATAAACGCATTTTGATAAGCGTTCTCTCTTAAGTGACCTCTAAGTGAATAGACATCTTTGAGCTTTGGACACGTCTCATTAAATAAAGTGATCCTTATTAAGAATGTTGCTTCGATAGTGGCTATAGGAGCTTTATGGATAAAACCTTCTGCTGCATTGCCTAAACGTCGCAAAGTGTCTACAAGTGAATCTTGAAGATATCTTGAGAAGGAAAAATTTCTAGGGGAATTTTCCCAACTAGTGTTATCACAAATAGTTGCTCTAAAAAAGTTTTCTCTTAATTGCAGAGAGGTTTGCTGAAAAGGTTTGTATGAGACCGTCAACGATACATCACCTTTTCGGGCATCGGAGGGCTCTATTTCAGATAATCTTTTTTGCAAAATAGTCGAAATGTAATTTTTATATAAACTAGCAACAGGAGATAAACTATCTTCAACTCTTGTTAATGATGACATATTAATTCTCCTAAGTTTTTTAAAATCAATCCATTTAAGTACTATCTTTCTCAGGAGCTTTTGATGCTTTTGTGTTTTCTAAAGGCTTTGTAGATGGAGAGAAGTTAACACTGAAATTGCTCCCAAATGAAGGGCATTTTACCGGTTGTTTTGCATCCATACTATCGAAGAAATTTATACTTATTGAGATTGTTACGTTGATAGTGGCTAGAGGGCCTCTGGGGAGATAACCTGCTGCTACCTCGGCTAAACCTTTCAAAGTGTCTTCAAGTGAAGTCTGAATATATTGCGAGACAGAAAATTTAGGGAGAAGAGGAACAGGTTCCCATATTCTTTTTTCATGCTCAGTTATTCTAAAAAAGACTGCTCTTTCATTCTCAGAAATTTGCTGCCAAGGTTCGTAAAAGACCGTCCAATCTACCACACCCTTTGGATATTCTACCTCAGATGAAGTATAATGCTGTATATCAGTCGCAATTTGACCCTTATATAAACTCATAAGAGGTGCTAAAATCTCTTCTACTTTTGTCAGTGATGACATAACTCTCCAATTTTTTATTAAAAGTCCACCTAACGTTTACCAGCTGTCGCTCCTTGAACTGCTTTATGGCTGAGTTTGATCTGGCCACGGTCATTGATATCAATCACCTTCACTTCGATCATATCGCCTTCTTTACAAAAATCGTGGATATTAGTGATCCGTTCATGGGAAAGCTCTGAAATATGGCAAAGGCCTTCTTTTCCATAGATTTCAACGAATATGCCAAAAGGCACAATGGAAACAATACGCCCTGTATAGGTCTTTCCAATCTCCACTTCGGCAGTTAAATTAAAGACGTAGTCTTTTGCTTTTTCCAAAGATTCTTGTGTCATGGCTGTGATACTGACATAGCCATTATCATCAATATTGATATCAGCGCCGGTCTCTTCGATAATCGCGCGGATCTGTTTGCCGCCAGGACCAATAACAATGCCAATTTTACTTGGCTTAATTTGCATCATTTCAATGCGTGGAGCATAAACAGAAAGATGCTCTTTAGCTTTAGGACATGCTTCGAGCATTTTTTGAAGGATATGAAGACGTCCCTCTTTTGCTTGTGCAAGTGCGGCCTTCATGATTTGGTGGTTGATCCCTTCAACTTTAATATCCAATTGGAAAGCTGTGATCCCTCTAGCATCGCCAGTGACTTTAAAGTCCATGTCGCCTAAGGCATCTTCAGCACCTAAAATATCTGAAAGAATGGCAAACTTTTCATTTTCAAGAATCAGTCCCATCGCAATCCCAGCAATCGGATGTTTAATGGGAACACCAGCATCCATCATCGCAAGGCAGCCGCCACAAACAGATGCCATGGAAGAAGAGCCATTGGATTCTGTGATATTGGACTCTAAGCGGACAACATAAGGGAAATGTTCTCGATCAGGCATTGTCATGGCAAGAGCTCTTTCAGCGAGTTTTCCATGTCCAATTTCACGTCTTCCTGGCGGACCAAAGCGGCCCACTTCGCCCACAGAAAAGGGAGGGAAAAAGTACTGAAGATAGAACCTTCTGCTGGAATCTTCTTTGAGATCTTCATATTTTTGCGCCATCTGTTCACCACCGAGCGTAGCAACAGCAATGGCTTGCGTTTCACCGCGAGTAAATAGTGCGCTTCCATGCGTGCGCGGAAGAAGCCCAAGTTCAATATGGATAGGACGGATATCTTCACATGTTCTGCCATCGCTGCGTCTATTTTCATTTAAGATCATTTCTCTCATGGCGCTAGCTTGGGCCTTTTTAAAGCCTGCCATCACATCCATTTTCGAATATTCAGGTTTTTCAACACCCTCTGGGCAGAACTTCTCTAAAACACGTGCATTGAGTTCCGATAATTTAGTTTCTCTTTCTTGTTTACCATGAATACGGAAACACTCTTTTAATTGTGTGCCGACTAATTCTTCGATTTCGGTGACAATTTTTTGAGGAAGGACATGGAGATCTTCATGGATTTTATTTTTGCCAATTTCTTTTTGCCACTCGGCTAATTTTTCACAAATCAGTTTAACGGCGGCATGGCCCTCTTCAATGGCTTCTAAAATCTGGTCTTCTGTGAGAAAATCGCAGTAGCCTTCGATCATTAAAAGGGCCTCTTCGGTCCCTGCAATCATCAAATCAAGACGCGATTTTTTCATCTCTTCAATCGTGGGGTTCACGATAAAATCCCCATCGATTAGGCCGACTTGGACAGCGCCAATCGGTTTTAAGAAGGGAATATCAGAAATGATCAAGGCAGCTGAAGCAGCGCAAATCGCAAGAGGATCAGGCGCATGGATGCCATCATAAGAGAAAACGTAAGTGAGCAATTGCACTTCATTGACATAGCCATCTTCGAACATGGGCCTTAAGGGACGGTCAATGAGTCGGCTGAGTAGAATTTCGCGCTCAGAGGGTTTGCCCTCTCTTTTGATGAATCCACCCAGTGTTTTACCTGTGGAAGAAAATTTTTCTTGATAGTCGACTCTGAGAGGTAAAAAATCGGCCTGAGGAAGTGGTTTTTTGGCTGCACAAGCTGATGCAAGGAGCATGGTCTCGCCGCAAGTGACCATGACAGAACCATTGGCCTGTCTTGCAATTTTTCCTGTTTCAAATCGAATGACCCTTCCGTTGATTGAGACTGTAGTAGAACTTTGTTTCATATATTTTCCATTTTTAGTGTTGTTAACACGAGTCTATGGAAAACACCGATAGGAGGGGGCTCCAAAACTATTAGAGCAATCTCCAATCCGCGTTTTCCTTAAAATCGCTGGTAAGACAGTATAACAATAAAAAAAGGATAAGTGCAACAACACTCATCCTTAATATTAGAAACAAGGAGGGAAAATTTTACTTTCGTAAGTTTAACCGGACAATCAAGCTCTGATACCTTTTAGTATCTGTGGAATTCAGGTAATCTAAAAGCTTGCGCCTTTGTCCTACAAGTTTTAAAAGAGCTAATCTTGAACTATGATCCTTGGGAGCGAGTTTAAGGTGCTCTGTAAGTTCAGTGATTCTTTCTGTTAGAATAGCAATTTGAACATCAGCTGATCCGGTATCTTTTTCATGTAGTTGAAATTTTTTTGTGATTTCTTCTTTGGTACCTTTATCTAAAGACATTTTTATCTATCTCCTTCTGAATCGCGACAATTATCTGAATTATAGATGAAAGCATTTGAAATTTCAACCAGAAAAAAATTATACTCTTCGCACATGAACCTATCCCCTTATTCCAAAATTTTGATTTTTGAAGGATTTTTTCACAGGTTTTAAACTCGCTTCGCAGTACATACTTAAATTAAGTAGGACAAGAAGCGAGTTTAAAACCTGTGAAAAAAGGCACGAAAAGCATTTTTTGCGAATAATGGGATAGGTTCATAGTTATAGTAAAAATATGTCTGTTTATGATGAAAAATTTATGCGGGAAGCAATCAAGGAAGCAAAAAAATGATTTGATGCTGATGAGGTCCCTGTTGGAGCTGTCCTTGTTTATCAAGAAGAAATTATTGCTAGGGCGCACAATCGTGTTGAAGAGTTGAAAGATGCTTCTGC
Organism: Rhabdochlamydiaceae bacterium; assembly: GCA_035478495.1. GTDB lineage: Bacteria > Chlamydiota > Chlamydiia > Chlamydiales > Rhabdochlamydiaceae > DATIJP01. The sequence continues at coordinate 5,350 of DATIJP010000015.1, read as the reverse complement.
GCATGCTGAAATGCTCTGCATGAAACAGACTGCAAATGCATTTAAAAATTGGAGATTACTAGAGACAACTCTTTATTGTACTTTGGAACCTTGTGCGATGTGCGCAGGCTGTATGCTGCTATCTCGAGTTGAAACTCTTGTTTGGGGAGCAAAAGATGCGCGCCATGGAGCCAATGGCAGTTTCATCAATATATTTTTACCATCTCATCCTACGCATCAATTAATCATTAGGTCAGGGGTGTTAGAAGATGAATGTGCCTCTTTAATGAAAGATTTTTTTAAGGCGAAAAGAAATGCAAAGATTATTTGACGAATTGATCGAATCTCAAAGAAAAAAACTCTTGTCACTCGCAGAACGCATTGTCGGGCCTATTACAGAGGATGACCTGCTGCAGCCTAATGATTTTCCTTTATTAGAAAACCATCCGCTTTTTAGATATGAGGAAGGGGTACTTGAAGGACTTCATACGGCGAGGATGGCCTATCTGGCCCAAGAGCGAGATAGGGAATAAAATTCATTCTTGAGCTAATAGGCAATTTCTGCTTTAATTGGCCTCAAAAATTTCAAATAAGGTTTAAAATGAAAAAACAAGGTCACCCAGAATATCAAGAGATTCTATTTGTTGACTCTTCAACTGGTTTTAAATTTGTGTGCGGCAGTACTTTAAAGCCTAAAGAAAAAGAGATGTATGAAGGCAAAGAGTACCCAGTTTATAGGGTCCCTGTTTCTTCTTCTTCTCATCCTTTTTTCACGAAAAGCAAACAGCTGATCGACTCTGAAGGAAGAGTAGACAAATTCCGCAAGCGTTATAGCGCTGTTAAAAAAGAGAAAAAAGAAGAAGTTCCTCCGCCAGTAGCAGCCAAAAAACCTAGAAAGAAAAAATAATTTCCCTTTTATTTCATGGAAGACCGCATTGAAGAGCGCCTGCGCAAACTATTGGAACGTTTCAATGAGGTTGAAGAACTCCTAGGAAAATCTGAAATATTAGCTGATAAAGCGCAATATCGCGCGCTTGCTCAAGAGCATGCGCGACTAAGCGAAGTAAAAGAAGTCTGGCAATCTGTCCACTCTCTTAAAAAACAATTAGAAGAAAACCGTCTGCTCACTAAAGAAGAGAGTGATCCCAGTTTTCTTGAAATGGTCCAGCAAGAAATCATCACTTTAGAAAGAGATCTTCAGGTCAAGAAAAAGCAACTTGAAAGCCTTCTTATTCCTCCTGATCCAAGAGATAATCGAAATGTGATCCTGGAACTGCGCGCTGGGACAGGTGGTGATGAAGCCGCTATTTTTGTGGGCGATTGCGCGCGGATGTATAAATATTACGCAGAGAGTAAGGGTTGGAAATATGAGCTCCTTTCCTGCACGCCGTCAGAGCTTGGCGGTTTTAAAGAACACATTATGGTCATTTCAGGTAAAGGGGTCCATCGTCTCATGCAATATGAAGCGGGTGGGCACCGGGTCCAAAGAGTTCCTGATACAGAAACACAAGGACGTGTCCATACGTCTGCCATCACTGTCGCCGTCCTGATGGAACCTGATGAAAAAGAGCAGCTAACCTTAGATGAAAGAGATTTAAAAATTGATACTTATCGCTCTTCAGGCGCAGGTGGTCAACATGTCAATACAACGGACTCTGCTGTGCGCATTACGCATATTCCTACAGGGACTGTTGTCTATTGCCAGGAAGAGAGAAGCCAGCATAAAAACAAAGATAAAGCGCTGCGTCTTTTAACGGCTAAAATCGTCGAAGAACAACGCAAAAAAGATGAGCGAGAAATGGCGGAATTGCGTGCTACTCAAGTGGGATCTGGAGACCGCTCAGAAAGGATCCGTACTTATAATTTTTCTCAAAACCGTGTCACCGATCACCGTATCGATTTGACGCTCTATAAACTCGATAAAGTCATGGAAGGGGACCTTGAAGAGATTACAGCTGCTCTGGTGGCCCATTTCTATGAATTAAAGTTTGCAAAGTAAGATGAAAACGATTGGTGAAATTTTAAAACTTTCTCAAAAACATTTAGCAGACCAAGGGATTGCAAATGCTAGAAGAAGCGCTGAAGAGCTACTTGCTTTTCATTTGAAAATCTCCCGATTAGATCTCTATTTAAATTTTGAAATGCCGATACAAGAAAAAGAGCTTGTGGGTATTAGAGAATCTTTAAAGCGGAGAAGTAAGGGAGAGCCGCTAGAATACATTTTTGGGAAAATGAAATTTTTCCAGCTTGAATTGGTCATTGATCCTTCAGTACTCATTCCTAGGCAAGAAACAGAAATTTTTATCAGTAAAATTGTAAAAGTGATCAAAGCGCGCCCTCATCATGGAAAAGTCGCATGGGACATTTGTTGCGGGTCAGGTTGTTTGGGACTGGGATTGAAAAAATCTCTACCTGATCTCGCTGTCATTTTATCTGATCTTTCAAGTAGAGCGCTGGCGATTGCAAAACTCAATTGTGAAAACAATGGGTTACAAGCGGAGTTTCTTCATGGAGATTTACTGCAACCGTTTGAAGGAAGAAAAGCGGATTTTATTCTCTTCAATCCACCTTACGTCACGCAAAAGGAATATGAAGCATTAGATGCTGAAGTGCGCAATTTTGAACCTAAAGAGGCGCTTGTTGCTGGCCCAAATGGAGTAGAATTCTATGAAAGGCTGGCGAGAGAGCTTCCGAGTTATTTAAATCCTGGAGCAAAACTTTTTTTTGAAATTGGATCTACTCAGGCCGAGCAAATTAAAAATATATTTTCTTCTTCTTGCTGGACCCACCTCGTTGTTGAAAAAGACTGGGCTGGGCACGACCGGTTTGTTTTCCTAGAGTATTTCTCTTGAAAAGGAATCAATTATAAGTTATCATTTGACTCAAAAATTTGTATCTTTATGTTTGATTCAGTTGCATCAAAATTTCGAACCCTTTTTTCTTCTCTAGCAGGCAAAAAAAAATTGACTGAGGACAATATTGCCGATGCGGTCAGAGAAGTCAGATTGGCACTTTTAGATGCTGATGTCAATTTTGGCGTTGTTAGCACACTCATTAAACGCATTAAAGAAAAAGGTTTGGGAGAAGCCGTTCTCAAATCGGTCACACCCGGACAGCAATTCATTAAAATTGTCCATGAAGAACTAATCGAGTTAATGGGAAAAGAAGAAGCTGCTTTGCAATTAAAAGGCTCTCCTAGTGTGGTCTTGCTTTGCGGTCTTCAAGGGTCGGGCAAAACAACTCATTCTGCGAAATTAGCTGCATTTTTATCCAAGAAGCAATCGAAAAAGGTGCTTATTGCTGCTTGCGATCTTCAGCGGCCTGCTGCAGTCGAGCAACTCAAACGACTTTGTGAGCCGATTCAGATTGAAGTTTTTGCGATCGAAGGGGAGAAAAACCCGCGCAAAGTTGCAGAAGGGGCACTCCGCAAAGCACGCACAGAAGGATTTGATGTTTTGATTGTTGATACAGCTGGAAGGTTGCATATCGATGAAGAGCTGATGCAAGAGCTTGCAGAAATAAAAGAAATCGTGCAACCGTGCGAGATTTTATTTGTGGCAAGCGCTAACACGGGGCAAGACGCGGTTAAAACTGCGCAAGAATTTGATCGCACTCTCTCTATTACTGGCACCATTCTCACAATGCTTGACGGAAGCAGTAGAGCGGGCGCCTGCATTTCAATTCTTGAAGTGACAAAAAAACCTCTAAAATTTGAAGGCATAGGAGAAAAGATCGGCGATTTTCAAGTTTTCAATCCGCGGTCTATGGCCGATCGTGTTTTAGGGATGGGCGATGTCATCAATTTAGTCCGTAAAGCCGAAGAGTGGACTAATGAAGAAGAATCGAAAAAAATGGAAGAGAAATTGCGCAAGGCTTCCTTTACATACGATGACTACTTACGTCAGATGGGCATGATGAAAAAAATGGGTTCATTTAAAAGTTTGCTGAAAATGCTCCCAGGAGTGCCTGATTTAGACCAAATGGAGTTTTCAGAAAAAGAATTTCAGAAAACAGAGTCGATGATTCTTTCAATGACCCAAGGTGAAAGAGAAGAACGGGTCGAACTGATTCCAAGTCGAAGAAGACGGATTGCTGCTGGAAGCGGTACTCATATCGATGATGTGAATCGGATGGCCAAAGGGTTCAAAAATTTAAAAAAATTCTGCAAATCAATGCCAAACATGAACAAATTTCAAAAGGAAAAAAATATGGAGAATAACTTATGGCAGTAAAAATCCGCTTGCGCCAACAAGGTCGTAGAAATCATCAAACCTTTCGATTAGTCGTCGTCGATGTGCGCTGGAAACGCGATGGAAAATACATTGAAAAACTGGGGTGGTACGATCCAAACCGCGACAAAGACAATATGAAAGTTGATTCTGAGCGCACCCAGTATTGGCTAGACAAAGGAGCGGAAATTTCTCCTGATGCAAAAAGACTTGTGTCAAAAGCATCGCCTGAAGTGATTCAGAAATTAAATGAAAAAATTGAAGCGAAAAAAGTGAAAATGGCTGCAAAACGAAGAACATTAAGAAAAGCTAAGGCAAAAAAAGAAAAAACTAAAGAAAAGCCTGCGGCAGCCAAAGTATAAACTTTCGACAGTTTGAACATGAAGAAAATTTCAAACTTAGCGCTTCAGTTTTTTGGCCGTCGAAGCAGGCCATATGCGGAGCAGCATATGGACGATGCAGAAGGTCAAAAAAATGAAGATGCGAAGGCAGAAATTTTCACATGGTCGAAATGGAGGAAGTTTAAGGAATGAGATTCGATATACTTTCCCTGTTTCCTGAATATTTTCAGGGGCCTTTTGATGTGAGCATGATCAAAAGAGCTAAAGAAAAAAAACTCTTGGATATTAGACTGCTTGATATCCGGGATTTTGCAAGTGGGAAGCATCGGAAAGTCGATGACCGGCCTTTTGGCGGTGGCCCTGGGATGGTGATGAAACCCGAGCCGATTGTAAATGCGATACGCAGCGTGAAGCGAGATGAGAGCCTTGTGGTCTATTTAACTCCTCAAGGCACGCCACTGAACAATAGACTTTGCGAGGAGCTTGCTAAAAAGAGCCACCTTGTTCTTCTATGCGGCCATTATGAGGGCATAGATGAGAGGGTCATTGAAAAAGAGATCGATATAGAGATCAGCATTGGGGATTATGTGCTCACCAATGGGTGTTTGCCAGCGATTGTCCTCGTTGATGCAATCTCTAGATTCCTTCCTGGCGTGCTAGGACATGAATTAGCGGCCCAAGAAGATTCTTTTCAAAAAGGGATTTTTGATGGTCCGCATTATACACGACCTGAAGAATTTGAAGGCGTTTTGGTTCCGGAAGTTTTAAAAGGCGGAAATCATGAGCAGATTCAAAAATGGC
>DATIJP010000014.1:0-25844 GCA_035478495.1 Rhabdochlamydiaceae bacterium | reverse complement strand
TTTTATTATTTGGCATCCGGTGGGCAGGCCTGGGTCTTTGTTTCCGAAGATCAGAAATTTGTCCTCAAATTCTTTAAAGCCCACTTGCGGAAAAGGAAAGCAAAATTTGAACGTGATTTTAAAAGCTGTAAATTGGCCTTTGATGAACTAAAAAACGAAACTGGACTTGTCTATCTGCATCTCAATAAAAGTGCTGATTTACATCTCATGGCCAAAGTCGTCGATAAGCTCCATATTGAGCACCAGATCGATTTAGACAAAACTGAATTCTTAGTGCAAAAAAAAGCCACTCTTCTCTACGACCATATCCAAAAGCTCATGAATGAAGGAAAAGCCCAAGAAGCAAAACAGGCCCTTTCGGCAGTCTGCCGCCTCATCTTAAAACGCTGCGAAAAAGGCATCTTTGATGAGGATCCGCGCATCCAGTGCAATTTAGGGTTTATTGGCAATGAAGCTATTTTGATTGATACTGGTAGATTAAAATGGGACCTCAAGCGTAAAAATCCAGAGGTTTATCGTCAGGATTTAAAAAAGATCACCTATAAACTGAAAAGTTGGCTGAGTGACCATTATCCAGAACTTATCGCCACCTTAGAAAATGAGTCCGATTTATGAGATGGATTTTTGCCCTTCTTGCTCTCTACGCGGTTTCACGTTTTTGTCACCATCAGACAGCTGGCTTTACGATGGCGAAAATCCAAAACAACACCTTTCCCCTGGAAGTCAATGCACAGACTATCGAACTCAAAGGAAAATTTCGCTATTTTGGAAGAGGATTGCAGAGCTTTTCCTTTCTTTCTGAAGATGGCAAGGTTGTTTTAAAGATCTTGAATAATCGCTATCAAAATAGACTTTTCTGGATCAAATTTTGTCCTTTCACAGCTTGGAAAAATAAAACTGCCACAGTTGCAGAGTCCAAACTGAGGCGCAATTTTAACAGCTACAGAATCGCCTATGAAGAGCTCAAGGGAGAAACTGGGCTAATCTATTTCCATCCAGCGCAAACTGGTCATCTCCACCAAACCATCATCCTCATTGATAAATTAGGAATTGAGCATCCCCTTGAACTGGATGATACAGCCTTTTTGCTCCAGAAAAAGGCGACCCTTTTTTATCCCTATATTGACTCGCTCATGGAAAAAAATGACCTTTTGAAAGCAAAGCAGGCGCTCAGCTCCTTTGCCCTCTTCTTAAAATCACGTTATGCAAAGGGCATTGCAGACAATGATGCGCTTGTGCGCACCAATTTTGGTTTTTTAGATGGCGCTCCAATGCAAATCGATGTGGGCCCTTTTTATAGAAATGACGCGCTTAAAGAGCCTGCAAATGGCAAAAAAGAGCTCCTTGAATCTACCTTAAATTTAAAACATTGGCTTGAGGCCCATTATCCCGTTTTAGCCTCGTATTTTAATGAAATTATTGAAGCTGATTAGGAACATTCTTCTTTTCGCTGCTGCTTTTTTTCTTATAGAGCGGTTTTGCCGGCTGCAGACCGAGGGGTTTTCCATTGCAAAAATCATACCGCCTAATCCACTTAAATGCCAAGAGGCCACATGCCCTCCTGAAATTTTAAAAGCTTTAAATCAGCCCTATTATTTTTTAGGCAGCGGGGTCCAATGTTATGCTTTTCTGTCTGAGGACAAACAGACCGTTTTAAAGTTCTTTAAGCATTACCATCTTTTTCCAAGCAATGGTCTGTTAAAAAAGATCCCCCTTCCGAATCTACTCAAACCCTATCAACAAGAGATCCTCAGGATGCGTGAAGAGCGTTTGCAGAAAATCTTTAAAAGCTGTCAGATCGTCTATGACAATCTTCAGGAAGAAACGGGGACTCTTTTTCTTCACTTTAATAAGTCGGACTGCCACAGCGTGAAAATTGTAGATAAATTAGGCATTGCATACTGGCTTAATTTAAGTGAAATGGAATTTGTCCTTCAAAAGAAGGCCGAAACCATTTCTTCAAGATTTGATCGTCTTTTTCAGGCAAAAAATGAAAGGGCCATCGAAGAGTCGATGGAAAAACTGAAAAAACTTTACCTTTCTTGCGCGCAAAAAGGGTTTAAAACTAAAGACTCGAAAATCAGAAATTATGCCTTTATCGGAGATGAGGCTGTGGCCATAGATATTGGCTCCTTTAAGAAAATAAAAAACTTAAATCCCTGGGTCATTGAAAAAGGGCAGAAAAAATTTGAGCGCAAACTCGAGATTTGGAGGGCAGAGTTTGAAAAAAATTTGTAAATGCCTTCTATTTATTCTCTGTTTTTTTGCTATAGAGCGCTTTTGCCGTTTGCAAACGAATGGATTCAGCGTGAATAAGATCTATAGCGATCATCCTTTTGAAGAAAAATGGGAAGTAAACAATAGTGAGCAGGTAGATAAACTACTTTCAGAGCCTTTTTATTTCATTGGCAGCGGCGTGCAATATTATGCTTTTGTCTCCGCCGATCAAAAAACTGTTCTGAAGATCGTAAAGCCCTATCACCTCTGCCCTAACTTTATCCTCTCCAAACTCCCCTTCCCTAAAGCCATCAAAGAGAGAAAAAAGAGACTCGATGCGATTTTTCAAAGTGCCAAAATTGCTTATGAAGAGCTGAAGGAAGAGACCGGACTGATTTTTCTCCATTTAAATCGGACGCACGATAAATATCCAAAAGTGAAGCTTTACGATAAGTTAGGCATATGTCATGAAGTCAGCCTTGATGAGTCAGCATTTGCACTGCAGAAAAAAGCGAAAAGCTTTTTTTCAGAGCCTCTATTAAAGCAGACCATTGATCGCACCTTTTCACTCATCCAGAAAAGATGTAAAAAAGGAATTTCCAATAGCGATGCTGTCTTAAGCAAAAATTTTGGTTTTGTCGAAGATCATGCCATTGAAATCGACATCGGCTCTTTTACCAAAAATCCCTTTATCTCAAAACCCTATGCGACCAAAAGAGAGCTCCTCCTTGAAACCTTTGAATTAAAACAGCAATTGAAAGATGATCCTGAGCTGCTAAAGTATTACTATGAAAAAATTTTTGATTAAAATCTTGCTTTTCATTGTAGGATTTATCTGTATTGAGCGCTTTTGCCATGGCATTACAGAAGGATTCCGCCCTCATAAAATCCTCTCTGATCTCTCCTTTAACCCTGAATATGCGACGGAGCCTGCATCAGATGAGATCAAAGGGAATCTTTCACAACCTTTTTATTTTCTCAGTAGCGGCGGACAATGTTATGCTTTTATTTCCGAGGATAAGCAGACCGTTCTCAAAGTGTTCAAACATCACCATATGCGGCCCGAGAGTTATTTAAACCGCATTTATCTCCCCCAATTTCTAGAGCCGCTCCGCTGCAAAATCATACAAGAGAGAAAAGAGCGCCTGCAGACCATTTTTTCAAGTTTTAAACTGGCTTATGACCGCTTCAAAGAACATACAGGCCTGCTCTATCTCCATTTGAATAAAACAGACACAGTTCATCAGACGCTCACTTTAGTTGACAATATTGGTGTTTCCCACTGTTTTGATTTAGACAATTTAGAATTTGCCCTTCAGAAAACCGCTGTTTTAGCTTATCAAAAAATTGAGCAATGCATGAAGACAAATGATCTAGCCGCAGCGGAAAAATGCTTAAAGTCCCTAGTAGAACTCATTGTGACGCGCAGTAAGGCCGGGCTTGCCGATCGCGACCCTATCATCAAACGTAATTTTGGTTTCATTGAGGAAAAAGCAATTGAAATTGATTTAGGTTCTTTCTATGAGGACCTTGGGCTCACAAAACCATCCTCTTATAAGCGCGCACTTTTTTGCGAATGCATCAAATTAAAAAGCTGGATTCAAAAACGCTATCCCATGCTTTATCCTTCTCTTGACCAATCGATTCGCACAATTATTGATAATGATTGATTTCTAAAGTTTTTTTTGGTAAAAACGATGACATGGCAGAAAGCAATAAAAAAATGGTTCCTCGCTCCGTCTGGTCTTTCCCTCGTCTTCGGCCCTTTTCGGTATTTGAAGATTTTGAAGATGATTGGGACCTCCAAGAATTTTCCAGCCTTTCGGGTTTAAGTGTTTCTGAAGATGAAAGTCACATCTATGTCGAAGCTGCTCTTCCAGGACTGAGTCCGGATGAGGTTGATATGACCTATGAAAAAGGAACGCTCTGGATCAAAGGCGAAAAAAAAGAAGAGGTAGAGGACAAAAAGAAAAAATATTATCGCAAGGCCATGAACCATTTTTCCTATCGAATTGCAATCCCTGGCGAAGTGGATGAAAATAGAGAGCCAGAAGCGATCTGTTCCAATGGAGTCCTGAGAATCACCTTCTTTAAAAGCAAAAAAGGCACTTCAAAAAAAATCCCCATCAAAAAAGGCTAGGCGCGGAAGACAACCACAGAGGCACAGGGAGCACAGAGGATCGGAGGAGGATTCATTTTTTTTTGCGAGCGAAGCAAAAAAAATGGACTTCTGTTTTTTTCGGTTCGCTCCCGAAAAAACTAAAAAAAACTCTTCCGAACTCCTTTCCTCTGTGTCTCTGTGGTTGATCTTATGATTAATCTGCTTTTGATTTTATTTGGATAGGCTCTTAGAATGGCCTGATGCAACAAAATTTACGATTTTTGCTTTTGGTTGTTTGCGCAGGCTTAGTCCTCTTTGGGCTGCTTAAGGGCTGGAATCAACCCAAACAGAGGAAAAAAACAGATGTTCATGCAGTCCATGAAGAAAAACCATTTGTAATTATCATCCCCTCCTACAATAACGGTGCCTTTGTAGAAAAAAATTTGCGCTCTGTTTTCTCACAAAACTACAAAAATTACCGCGTTATTTATATTGATGACCACTCTGCAGATGACACCTTTTTAAAAGCCAAAAATCTCACCACAGACATGCAGCAGACAAACCGGACCACTCTAATCCGCAATGAGCAAAACCAAGGCGCTCTTGCAAATCTTTATAACGCAATCCATAGCTGTCACGATTATGAAATTGTGGTCTTAGTCGACGGAGATGATTTTTTAGCGCATGAACAGGTGCTTTCGATTCTCAATCAAAATTACCAAGATCCCGAAGTTTGGATGAGTTATGGCAATTTTTTAGATTATCCCACTTATCAACAAAATCCCGTCAGGTGCAAAGAGCTCTCCGATTGGGTGATCCGAAACAATAGCTTCCGTAAACATGAATGGGTAACGACCCACTTAAGAACATTTTACGCATCACTTTTCAAAAGGATCCATTTAGAAGATATGGTCCATCGCGGAAGGTTTTTTCCGATGGGCTGGGATTTGGCATTCATGCTCCCTATGCTGGAAATGTCCGGCACACATGTCCAGTTTATCAAAGAGACTCTCTACCTTTATAATCGCAATAACCCGATCAGCGACCATCGTGTGAATTTTCAATTTCAACAAGAGTGCGCAAATAGCGTGCGCACTAAACAGCCCTATGAGCGCTTGCAAGAATTAGTCATTAACCCCTCAAACGCTTCTAAAAAGGCCGACATTGTGATCTTTTCATCAGGCAAGCCGATGCAGCTTTACGCTCTTTTAGAATCTTTTGAAAAATATGTTCAAGGAGTAGGCAAAATTTCAGTCATTTGCCCGCGCTCACGACATCTTGAGACCCTTTATGAAGAGGTCGAGAAAGATTTTCCAAAGGCTCACTTTGTTTTTACAAATGAATTTAAACCGGTCTTTTTGAAATTACTGCAAGATTCTTCTTTAGAAAGCAGCCCTTATATCCTTTTAGCCCAGGATAATCTAGTCGTAAAAGATTTTATTCATTTAGAGGATTCCATTGATACCCTTGATAAGACTAAAGCCTATGGCCTCTATTTTTCTTTTGGGACCCATATCCAGCTTGCAGAAGACTTAAGCAGCTATCAGGAGCTCCCTCCCCTCTTGCCTTTAAAAGCCTTTAGTTCCAAAGAGCCTATCATGGGTTGGCAGATGGCTTCCGGAAATGGAGAGTGGAAAAAGGCCCACCCTTTTGATCTAGTGCTTTATTCTAAAGAAGAGCTGAAAAAAGATTTTTCAAATCTAGAATTTAAAGATTTAGCCAGTTTGGAAGCGGCATGGGAGAAAAAACGCACTGCGGACAGGCTTGGGCTTTTCTATGCCCAGTCTAAATGTATAAAAAATCATCTTACAGATGAAATCTTAAGCCAATTCGAGCAGGGACTCAAAATCGATATCAAACCTTTTTTTCAGATCGAAAACAAGGCTAAGAGAAACGATCAAGAAATCACTTTGATCCATCGATAAAAATCGAGCGATTCGTTAAGCTTCTTTCCCATGAATGAATCGATTTTTCTCCTTCAGATCCTCATGATTGTCCTCTTTTCTTTTGGGGCCTTAAAACTGGGCAAAGAGGCCCTGATTGCGCTAGTGGGTCTGCAAGCTTTAATGGCCAATCTCTTTGTATTAAAACAGGTGGCTTTTTTGGGCTTTCATGTGACTTGCAGCGATGCCTTTGCAATAGGCAGCATTCTTTGTCTCAATCTGCTGCGGGAATATTATGGAAAAGAAAGCAGTCAAAAAGCGCTTAAGATCTGTTTTTTTATTCTTCTCTTTTTTGTACTCCTCTCTGAGGTCCATCTGCTCTACCGGCCAACTGCCCAAGATACAGCTCACGCAGCCTATCATGCAATTCTTTCATCCTCACCGCGGCTTTTGCTTGTTTCTCTCGCCACTTTTTTTCTTGTTCAAAAATTGGACTTATCGCTCTTTCAGCTTTTTAAGAGAGCCCCTTTAACTTTTCGCAGCCATTTTTCGCTGATCGTCTGCCAACTTGTTGACACCCTCTTTTTTAGTTTTTTTGGGCTTTATGGCCTCGTTGAATCTATTTCAGATATCATAATCTTAAGTTTTTTAATCAAATTGCTCATTATCTTTTGTTTGACTCCTATCACCCTCTTTTCAAGGAAACTTATCTCTAATGACGCAGTTTAAATTCGAAATCGTCCATAAGTCAAAAAAATCACGTGCGCGCGTGGGAAAAATCCATACTCCTCATGGCATCATCGATACGCCCAATTTTGTGGCTGTAGGAACAAATGGAACCATCAAATCGCTTGATAATGCCGCACTCACCAATATCGGACTGCAACTGATGTTCTGTAATACCTATCATTTGGTTGTCCAGCCCGGCACCCAAATTGTGAAAAATGCGGGCGGCCTCCATGACTTTATTCAAAGAAAATTACCCATTATCACCGACTCAGGCGGCTTTCAAGTCTTTAGCCTAGCCTATGGGTCAGTTGCAGATGAACTCAAAAGCAAAGGGACAAAAAAAAGCAAAGATCTCGTTCTAAAAATTAATGAAGATGGCGTGCTCTTTCGCTCCTATCGCGATGGTTCAAAGATCCTGCTGACTCCAGAAACATCGATTGCAGCGCAAAAAGATCTCGGTGCAGATATCATCGTTGCATTGGATGAACTGCCCCCCTACCACACCCAAATAGAAGCGCTTAAACGATCACTAGATCGTACACATCGGTGGGAAGAAAGATCGCTTCAATTCCACTTAAAAAACCCAAATGGCCAAGCGATTTACGCTGTTGTCCATGGCGGGGTAGATTTAGATCTTCGAAAGCAAAGTTGCCAGTTTTTAACTGGGCTTCCCTTCGATGGCTTTGCAATTGGAGGAAGCATGGGAAAGACAAAGAAAGAAATGATCGACATGCTGGATCAAACCCTTTTTCATCTGCCTGAGGAAAAGCCCAATCATCTGCTTGGCATTGGCGATTTAGAATCCATTGATTCTTGCATTCCACTAGGCATTGACACCTTTGATAGCAGCTATCCAACCCGCGCTGCTAGGCACGGAATTGTGTTCACAAAAAAAGGTCCGCTTAAAGTGACAAAAGCCGAACATTCAAGTCAATTTACTCCGATTGAAGAGGATTGCCTCTGCTGGGCTTGCAACCACTACCATCTGGCTTATCTCCATCATCTCTTTAAAGCAAAAGAACTTTCCGCTTTAAGCCTCGCTACAATTCACAATCTTCACTTCATGGTGCAGCAGATGGCCTCTTCTAGACAAATGATCTTAAATAATACAATATAGAAAGCAAGGAGCCTTAGCAATGATGGCAACAGTCACAGTACATCCCTACATCGGGCACGAAATTCAAAAATATCTTCATGATATTGCACAGCTGCGCATTCAAGTTTTCCATGAATTCCCTTATCTTTACGAGGGCGATTTAAAATATGAGGAAGAGTATTTAAAAAAATTCAGCAAAAGCCCTGAGGCCATTTGCGTCCTAGCTTTTGATGGACAAAAAGTTGTGGGAGCCTCTACGGGCATTCCACTTGCAGCTGAAACTGAAGAAACGAAAAGAGCTTTTTTAGAGAAGGGACTGAATCCCGATGATTTTTTTTATTTCAGCGAGTCGATCCTCTTAAAACCCTACCGCAAATTGGGCATCGGCCACCAGTTCTTTGATTACCGAGAGAGTCATGTAAAGAACTTAAAACGTTTTAAATATATCTGCTTTTGCTCTGTTGCCCGGCCTGAGGACCATCCTTCAAAACCTGCTGATTATTTTCCCAAAGATAAATTTTGGGAGAAAAGAGGCTATAAAAAACATCCCGAGCTGATCTGTTACTTTAATTGGAAAGATTTGGGACATGAAACTGAAACTAAGAAACCACTTGTTTTTTGGATTAAAAAGCTATGATGGTTACTACCGTCCAATATCTTTTGGAATCCCTCTCTTCGTGGAAAAGTTTTGAAACTAAAATTGAACAATGCGTCAAAACCGCTGCCGATAAAGAATCTGCGCTGATTCTTTTTCCGGAGTATCTTGCAATGGAACTTGTCACACTTTTTCCTCCTACTGATATCGCGCAGCAATTTGAGAAGTTGCAAACTTTTTTACCCCAATTTTTAGATTTTTTTAAAAGACTCGCAAAAAAATATGAACTATCTATTTGTACTGGGACTTTTCCTGTGAAAGAGGCAGCAAAATTCCGCAACCGCGCCTTTTTAATTGCGCCTTCAGGGTCCATCGATTTTCAAGATAAGCTGCAACTCACCCAAGCCGAAAGGCAAAATTCTGTGATTGAAAGAGGAAATGAAATTAAAGTTTTTCGCTTACCTGAAGCCCTAATTGGAATTTCTATTTGCTATGATAGTGAATTTCCACCGATTTGCCGCAAGCAGGTTGAAGCTGGAGCTGAGCTCATCTTGGTGCCAAGCTGCACTATCTCAGAAGCAGGTTTTTACCGCGTGCACATTAGTAGTAGAGCGCGTGCGATTGAAAATCAATGTTATGTGATCACTTCCACTACTTTAGGTCCTATGTCTTGGGGAAATGAGGCCGATCAGACCGTTGGCTCCTGTGGAATTTTTTGCCCAGCTGACGTTGGCTTCCCAACAGATGGCATCCTATGCAAAGGATGTGAGAAACCTTTGCAGGATTTTTGTCATGAAGCTCTCAACTTTGATCTACTTAAAAACGTACGAAAGGCAGGCAATGTCCTTAATCATGAGGATTGGAAATATCTCCCCCGACTCAAGGTTACTTCTTAACTTTTTCTATCCACTCGCTCATATTGTAATAAGTGGTCACGCGCGAAATTTTGCCGCCTTTGATTTCAAAGAAGGCACCAACAGGAAGCTTATATTGCTGTTTTCTAGCTTCAGGGAATCCTTGGGCTGTTTTAAGATAGGTCCCTTCACACATGAATTCCGCAGCTGCATGGTCCCCTTTTTCATTTGTCATAATCACAATATCAAAACATCTTTCTTTGCAGTGGTCGAAGGAAACTTCCATGAACTTCTTAAATTCGGCTTTTCCCATCTGCCTGTCTCTTTGATTCACATCATGCGCTACATCTTCTGTCATCAAAGAAAAAAACTTTTCCATATCTCTTTTATTGAAAGCATCATAATAGGTGTGAATCAACTCTTTTGTCTTTTCTGTGCTCATAAAACTCCTTTTTTCCTGAAATATAAACTATCGATTGAAATTTGGAAATGCCCATTTTGCTTCAAATGAACACAAAAACGGTCCATGTTTTAGCCTTTCCTCGGTATTTGAAGGATAAGCCACTGCTAGTTTATATAAAGTTGTACCCACTAGAACAAGGCGTCCATGAATATCCTGATCTTCCTTTTTGATCAGAAAGTCTATCGCTGGATAATTTTTATGAGTGGTAAAATAGTGGTTGATTAGTTTCTGAGGATCTTTATCGTGTGCAACAAAGAGCTCGAGGGATTTTTTAAGAAGTGTATTAGATCCGAGCAATCTCCACTTCCCGGGGAAATCTACATAACTAACTGAATAAGTGATATTTTTAGCATCGACACTGTATTCTTGATAATCAATTGTTTGGCCTGCTTTTGGAACATCTAATTGTTTCATCTGCAATTCTGGATCTTTTGGAAAATCGATAGAAAAGCGTTCATTGACTGTAGAATTATTCACCCACCCCGGCAGATGACCAAAGGGGTTATTCAATTGATCGAAATTTTTAACCGCTATGGCTAAAACCCCGCCAAAAGCACAAAACAGAATCAAAAGCCCGCCAGAAAATTTACGCCAAAAGCCTAACCTAGACCTAACAATTTTACCTGGTCTCTTTCCAAGAAAAAAACTTCTCTTTAAGGCCTCTCTACAGGAAAGCCTCCCACCCTCTTCATTTAAAATAGAAAGACCAAAAAATAATTTTCCAGGTGTTGTCCCTGTTGTTGTCAGTAAAAAGGCCTCAATAGGAGCCCATAAAAAAGGGATTAAAAGAGGAAAAAATAAATTGAAATATACCTCTGGGATGGAAAAAAATAATAACGAGAAACAGGAGCCGAATAGATAAAAAATTGAATAATCTAACAATCTAGAAAATATCTGATAAAATTTATTATTGTTTTTCATAATGCGAATAGAATAGATAATTTCAGATTAAATATCAATTAAACAAAGTCTAACTAACAAAGAAATCTTTATTTGATTAAAAAAATATAACAGGATACTCGCTTCGCGCTGCAGGATCGCTGCTAATACAGCGACAGGATAGGAATTCAAGAAGATTTTTTGCGTTTTTTCCCTGATCCTGCCAGGGCAGAATGGAGCGATCCTGTTAGCGAAGCGGATCCTGTTAAAAAATCTTATTTTCTGACTGTGCGATTATATATTCACTAACTGGCACACCTTTGATCAGATGTTCTTGAATGATCTTTTCTAAAACCAGAGGAGTACAGGAGTGGTACCAGATGCCTTCCGGATAAACAACTGCAATGGGACCATTTTTGCAAATCTGTAGACAGTTAGCTTTGGTTCGCAAAAGATGGGGCGAAGCTAGATTTAATTCTAACAATCTCTTTTTGAGAAAATTCCACGACTCCAATCCACTTTCTAAAGAGCAGCATTTAGGATTTCGCTGATCGCTGCATAGAAAAATATGTCTTATGTTCTGCATAGCGCACTATTCTATTAAAAAAATCTGTTTTTTCCATAGAATAACTTGCAATATGGTTGAGAAAATTACTTCACAAGCTCCTATTTTTCACCCCGCCGAATCAGAATTTACTAGGCAAGCACCAGTTCAGACAAACCCCTCTTCTTCCTCATTAGAAAGCCTGGGTGATCAAAAAGGCATCATCCTTATTGTCCTCTCAAAGATCTACGCTTTCCTTTGCGCTATTTTTAATACTTTTTTTGGTACACCTAAACCTATTTATCCTACCACATCCCCTTTGGCCACACCCCCTTTGGAAAATCAGTCCACTTCCATTGCAATAGAGACACCCAAAAATAATGGCTATGCTGCTCTTGAACCATCTAATGAGGAAAAAGAAAAAATCTATTTTGTATTCCATGCCCTTGCAAATAGAAGTTTTTGGTACCTGGCGTTTAGCGAAGAGATTAAAACAACCGGCAGTGAAATTGACCATGTCCACCCTTATAAATTGCTTAAGGAGCTCTTAACTACTGAGTTAAAAAACGACTTAATTAAAATGAGAAGAGCAGCTTGGCCCAGAGCGGTTTGGAATAAGTTCATTGAAAACCTAACTAGGTCCTTTGATCGCATGACCAGTGAAAGCCTTTTAAGTTATCTGCCAGATTTTGCAAAAGAACTCAGGCATGAACTCTCTCCTCTCGAACCCCTCATCAAAAAGCGCGATTGGGAAGGATTAGTAATTCAACTCTTAGAAAACCAATCAATTAAATCATAATAGAAATATTTTTATTCCAACATTAATTCAAATAAAGTATATTAAAGTTATATGGGGCAAAATTAAGGTGGTATATGAAAATATTATCAATTATTGGGTTATCTTTAGTCTTATTAAGTTCGATTGTTGACGCCAAAGAAACCTCAGCCAATGTAAATGAAAGCTATAACAATCAGCTTGCTTTTGGTATTGGAATTGGGGTTTATCCTCGCGGTTATTATGGTGGTTATTATGATGGTTATTATCCTTATTATGGGGGATACTCCTATCCTTACTACGGAGGCTACTACTATCCATCATATTCTTACTATCCTTATGGTGGATATTATGGCGGTTATGGCTATTACGGTCACGGATGGGGCGGCAGACGCCATGGATGGGGACGCCATCACCGTTAAGACTTAAGGCAGGAATCCTGAATTAAACATCTATAGAATCCGGTTCCTGTGCGGATTTCTGTGCCGGTGCCGGAACGGGTGCAAAATACGTTGCTGCATCCTGACTGTCACGGTCTTCAATCCAGATCCTTAAAAATGCAGCATTTTCGGGATCCACTTTTTGGATTGCATTTGCTGCCATCTCTAATTCAGGAATTGCAAATTCCTCGAAGAAAGAGTCTTTAAGAAATTCGAGAAGCTCTGCATATTTCGCAGCTACCTTTGCTGGCTTTGCTGGATCCTTTTCAAATTCAACGATTGCATTATATGCAGGAATAAGCCCCTCTTGATGGACTGCAATCACCGTTCTTATATCAGGATCTTGCTTTTCTAATGCTTCTAAGCATTCTGCTTTAATGCCCTGATTACGTTCTGTTTTAATAGCCTGATCAATCCAACCTTGAAGAAGTGGGATAATTCGTTTATCATCCTGTTTCTGTGCGACATCTCTTGCTTCTTTTAAAATTTCAACGGGATATTCTTCATAATATCTTGCTTCTTTGAGCCTTCCATGCGGCACCACACGCAGTGCTAAAACTTTTTGCGCATCGTCAAGAACTCTGTCGATTGTGAATGCAGACTCAAGCAGTCTCTCTGCCTCTTCTAATAGATGCGCACTCGCATAAGCATCTGGGCTTACTGAACCTTCACTTGTACCTGGGCTCATCGAACCAGTTTCAGTTGTAGTTGGACTTACTGAACGGCCATCACTTGAGTCGGTATCACTTTTAAACTTAAACTTCTCAATCAAACCCTGCAAAATTGCCTTACATGTCCCCTCTCCAAATAACTCTTGTGCTTTTTTTAATTCTTCCACTTCAATTTTAAGATCTGGAACACTTGACAAGACCCCTGCAAGATCTTTAAAAAAGTTTTCCACTTGGAACGGCGCTATAGATATAAGTACTTTAATCGCTGGGAAAAATCCCTCTCTATACTCAGTCAAAAATTCGATTACGGTTGCAACCCGATTACCTGGGGCCGATGCCAAAAATTGGGCAGAAAAAACATCATCTATCCATTCCTGCAAAATATCCCCGCTTGTTTTATCAGCTATATTAAGCGCTATTTCTCTGGCATGTATCAAATCCTTAATCGCAACTCCATGGCGGTTGTCTTCACAGAACACTCTAATGAATTTTAAAACATCTTGAGTTTTTGCAAGAGAGTCGGCTTGAAGTTGTGATGCTTCTGCAGCTTTAAAAATGGCTCTTTTAATAGCTTCAGGAAAAATTGGATTAGTTGCTTTAATGAGCATTAAATATTCCCTCACCTGCTCAACATTATCTTCAAATGCTGCATCTTCGAGTTTTTCTAAAACAGTTACCTGTTTTGTTGCCAAATAGTCTTTTACTGTCTTGAGGTTCTTATAATAGTTTTCATAATCCGGGCTCTCTAAAGCTTCTGCAACCAATTCCCTGTAAATTGGAGCAGTAGTTTCAATCTTTGTTAAAATAAAAGAGACCATTTCTTGATAGCCTTTATCTAAGGCACGTTTAAATATTTTGATAAGAATAAAACCATGTCTTTCTGTTAATACTTTATTCAAAACAGCCTTAGCAACATCCTCCCGTTTAAAAAGTAGACTATCTTCAAGTATGCAAGACATGATATCAGAAAATGTTTTCTGGCCAGGCGTTTCTGCTTTTTCTGCGTATTTTACACACATTAAAATATTTAAAATATCATCCTTAGAAGCGCCACTTCTTAGAGCTTCCCTTACCATGTTTATAATCTTCTCATAGAAATTCTGTACCGAAGTATTATGGAATTTACGCGTAAGTTCGGGAAGAACAATTCCTGTTCGCGCTCTTGCGCTAAGTCCCTTTGATTGTATTGACCTACGCTTTAAAAACTGACTCCGATAGTGCTCTTCTAATGCTTTAACGTGCTGCTCTAATCTTTGCTGCTCTAATTCTGCTTGAGCAACTTTTGAACATTTCGATTCTTCTTTTTTTTCAGGTTCTTCGGTAGTTTTTTTTGTAAGGTTATCAGAAATTTGAGTGCCAGATCCGAATATATTTCTAAAAGATAAAAACTGCATAATGTTTTATTTGTTTAGTTTTTAATTTAATTATTTAACCACTTAATATAGAAGTGATTATAGCACTATTTTATTAAAATTGCAACTAATTTTTTAATTCTATAATATACTAAGAATCAGATACTTATCAATTTATAAATGAAACTGAATTAAACTGATCTTTCTTTAATCCAGGTTCTTAAAAATGCAGTATTTTCGGGGTCAGTACCTTGAAAAAGCCCTTCAAAAGCAACGCGTGCCGCATTTAATTCAGAAATTGAAATTCCATCGAATGAAGTGCCTTTAAGTGCTTTGAAAAAATCTGCATATAAGACTTTTAATTTTGCTTGGTCAGCCATTGCAAACTCAAGGATGGCATCATTTGCGGGAATAAGCCCCTCACCAAAACGTGTAATGACCCTATTTAGAGGCTCTTGAGTATTTAATGCTGTTAAACATGCCTTTTTAATGGCCTCATAAATCCAGTCATTAAGAGTTTGGGTAGCGCTTCTAGCAAGCGCGTTTTCTTGAGCGCCTCTTCTTGCTTTTATTAAAGCTTCAACTGAAAATTCATCCTTGAACCGCTGGTCCCATAGTGCTGCTTCAATAATTCTTGTGCTTCCCCTGTCTTCACCTAAGTCTTTGCTTGCGCCCGGTTTATACTTAAACTTCTCAATCCAGAGCTGCAAAATTGCAATACTTCCCTCAGTACCATGAACTTCCTTAAGAATGTCTATTGCTTTTTTTAATTCTTCCACTTCAATTTTAGCCCGTGGAAATGTTTGCAAGATATCATTAAGAGCTAGTAAAACGCTTTCTATTTTGCCTGGCGATTTAGATTGAAGCATTTTAAGGGCTATATCAAGCCCCTCTCCATTTGCACTCAAAAAACCGTAAATTTGAAGAGCAGCTTCGTCCGCATCATCTTCACTTATTGCTTCCTCAAGAAGATCTTTCAAAATGGGCTCTGCTGGCGTAACTCTTCCACTAAACGCAAATACCCTCTTTTTTATTGGAGATTGTTGATAATAGTGGCTTTTCCCTAGTTCTGTTTGCACAACTTTTGCAGATTTAGATTCCTTTTTTGTTGTAGTGTTAACATTGACAGGGCCGTCAAGTTGTTTTGGTCCAGATACGTTTATAAATTCCATAATGTTTTTATTATTTTTTAATTTAATTAGTATTTTTTATAATGCCGATTAAACACTATAGCATGATTTCGTTTATCTTTTAACTCATTTCTAAATCTTAAGTAAGATACTAATAATTAGGCACTTGTAGATGTAAATTTCTAATCTCATTGTCAAGGAGATGAGCCGTGTAGGGATCTGCAGCCTCACATTCAGCAGCATCCCTGGCTTTTTTTAAAAATTCATCTGACAGATAAAGGCCCACACTTTTGCAAAAATTTCCAATGGCTTGTAATGCTTGGCGCTCACTTGACATGCTGATATATCTATCTTTGCGATTGACCGCAGTTTGCATAAGAACAAATATAACAGAAGAAAGGAGCAGCACGCTGCTTTCTCTTTGATGAATCCATTCCAAAAGAGCAAAGACCATATCTCCGTCATCCTCTTTTGCTGCTTCATCAAGAGCTAGAATCGGTAGGTTTTTGTGTGGCATTTCATAACTATCACAAAAAAATTTGATATGGGATTGTCCAAGAAGATACTGAACGACATGAATATGACCAAATCGAGCGCTATGTGTTACGCATTCCATGGGTAATTGTGCTGCCTTGGTTCTTTGCATCAGTGCCTGCACCAAGTTTAGATCTCCATGTTCACATGCCATGAGAATGAGCCCCCCATGATCTTTAATGTTAGGAAGAACCTTAAACAAATGGCCTCTTAGAGAAGGAATTGAAATCCCTTGAATAGCGAGATGGACACAATTTTTTATTTCTCTTTTGTCTTTTGGTATATCTACGTTGATTTCTATGTCTTCATTTTTTTCCAAATATTGCTCTGCGTCCCTTGCAATTTTCCCAGTGAAAACTCCAAGTTTTATATTTTGCAAAATGAGTTCCAATAATTCATTAGATCCTTCATATTTTTCATATTTCTGCCACTTAGAAATCAAATGAAGAAATGCTTCACTGGCAGCTTCTTTGTCTTCTAAATAGTTTAAGATTGCTTTTATATTCCCATGTGTTATTGCCTGACCAATGATTTGTGCTATGATCTCTTTATCTAGATGAGAATAAATCTTAGTGAAACGAATACTACCTAAAATTTGCATTCGGCCCGAGTAGGATAGTTTTTCGAAAAAATAAGTAAGAACTTCTTGGAAGTTTTTCACTCTTCTAGCAGGATCGGGCATCCCCATAAATCCTTGAAGAAGCTTAATCGCCAATTTTTCATTGATCGGCAGTGTCCTAAGCAGAAAAATGTGTCCTTCTTTGCATAAGCGCGCAACAATGGTGAATTTTTGTAGAGCATTCGCTTTATCAAAAAGATTGGTAATTGAACTTATTAAAAACATTTCATCTATAAACAAGTTAATTTTTTGCCATCCCAAGCCATCTATAAAAAACCAGGGATTGCTTATTTTTGTTTCATAGCGCTGAAAATGTTCAAGTAGCTGATCGAGTTCTTTGGCTAAAACCGCATCAGTGAGCTGATCCGGTAAGGGCTTTGCCTCTTTAGGTAATTGTGTACGTCCTACAAGTGCGCGACAGGTTGTATTTTGCTGATTAGGTTGATTTAATTTTGATTGGACCAGGCAAATAGGTTTATTTACTAGTGTATTTGGAGGATTTATAGTTGTGTACCCTTTATATAAAGGGTGTACCACTACTGGTAACATTTCTTTTTCTCTTCTAGTTTTGATCAATTAATTAGTAAAGAAATTTTAAAGCTTGCTGCGTTTTTTTAAAATGATTAAAACGAGAGTATGCGATTTCTTTGCGATGAGATGCTAGCAGGATTAGGAAAGTGGCTAAGAGCTGCGGGATATGACACTAAAATTATTGATGACAGAGAGGGCGACCCTGAAATTCTTGATCTTGCCATTAGAGAAAACCGTATCTTACTCACACGAGATAGACATTTTTTAAAAATGAATGCAGAAAAAAACCAGGTGATCTTCCTTTCGAGTAACTCCATTGAAGATTGTGCTAAAGAACTTACAGAGAGATTGGATGTCGATTGGCTCTACAAGCCCTTGTCCCGCTGCCTAATATGTAATGGTCTTTTAGAAAAACCAAGCGAAGAATTGATTTTAGAACATGTCCCGGAAGATGTCCAAAAATGGACCACTGGGTTTTGGTATTGCCATCACTGTAGCAAGATGTATTGGGAAGGCGCTCATGTTAAAAAAATCATGCGGAAATTAAATGAATTAAAAGATTAGCGAGCGCGAAGTGCATTAAGAATTACAGCCACATCGATAATTTCTTGCAAAAGAGCGCCTACAGCAGGAGGAATTTCTCCAAAGGCTGCAATGACCATGAGAACAAAACTCAAGCCAATACCAATATAAATGCTCTGCTTTGCAATACGTAACATTCTTTGTCCCGCGGCAACAGCATCAGCTACTTTGGTCGGGTCATCCACTAATAAAACAATGTCAGCCGTTTCAGCCGAAATAGCGCTTCCTGAAGCTCCCATAGCAATGCCAACAGTTGCGGTAGCAAGCGCTGGCGCGTCATTAATGCCATCCCCTACCATGACAATAGGGTCGTAAGTTTTTTTGAGTTTCTGCAAAGTAGCAACTTTTTGCTGAGGAAGCAGTTCCGCTTCCACTTTTTTAATTCCAGCAAGATGAGCGATGACTTCAGCATTTTTTTTGCTATCACCTGTCAGCATAAAAACTTCTTTTACTCCTAAAGAGTACAATTTTTGTATCATGGATGGAATCCCTGGGCGAATGTGGTCGCTAAGCACTAAACAACCAATGCATTTTCCATTGATAGCAATGAAAATAAGGAGCTTTTCTTGCTGATAAAGATGATCTAGCATCTTTTTTTTCTGATCAGGTAAAGAAATTTTGCCAATTTCCTCTTCAAGAAAAGCCCATGATCCAATGACCAAGTGTTCGTTTTGATAATCCCCTTTAATTCCTTTGCCCGGTTTTTCCTGAGTTCCTGTGGGAATGGGTAGAGATGGAAATTTTTCCAATGCTTTGTCCACAATCGCTTTGGCGACAGAATGCGAAGAAAATTGTTCCAGCAAGGCGGCCTTATAAAGCACTTCATCTTCATTTACATCGTTCAACGGCATAATTTTCTCTAAATAGGGCGTGCCAAAAGTAATGGTGCCTGTTTTATCAAAGACTGCAGCGCGCGTTAATCCCACTTGTTCCATGGGAGTGCCTCCCTTAACAATAATGCCAAGATCGGCCGCGCGATTGATGCTGCAGATCACAGCAAGAGGCGTTGCCAAGATAAGCGGGCAAGGAGTTGCAACTACAAGTACGGCAAGTATCGTAGTTGGATCTTTAGTGATTAAATATCCGAGTCCCGCCATGACTAAAGTCAAAGGAGTAAAAAATAGGGCGTAGCGATCGGCCAGTCGCTGAATGGGGCTTTTTTCAGCTTGTGCTTTTCTAACTAGTTCAATGATCTTTGCGTATTGGCTCTCTTTGCTTAATTTATCTGCACGTATTTCAAAAGAACCATCTACAACGATCGTTCCACTAAATACCTTATCGCCTACAGTCCTGTTTTTTGCTAGCGGCTCTCCAGTCAGGGCCGATTCATCCACTTCAGCAGAACCTTGCAAGATAGTCCCATCAACTGGAACTAGATCGCCATTTCGAACAATGACCGTATCGCCAATACGAATCTCTTTAATCTCAATTTTCTCTATGCGGCTGTCTATTTTACGAATGGCAAACCGGGGTGCGCGTGCAATCAGCGCTTCTAATGAAGACGTCGCTCTGCGGAAGCCATAATTTTCTAAGGCTTCTCCACCAGATTGCATTAATACGACCACAGCGCCTGCAAAAGCCTGGTCCATCACAATGGCAGTAATAATGGCAAGCATAGCGACGATATCTGAAGCAAATTGGCCCTTTAACATGCCCTTGAAAGTTCGATAGACAATGGGAAGCCCGCCAATGATCAAAGTCGCATACCATATCCATTGGCTGATCTCTACTTGATGGAAAGCAAATCTGACAATGATGCCAGTCAGAAGGCCCAAGAAGGCAAAAATAGGGATTGGATAATGCTTTAGAAATTGCCCGATCTTGGTTTTCATTATAACCAAGATGTAACAGATAAATTAATTAATGTTTAGTGCAGGCTTTGATTAAAAACCTTCATGATCTTTTCATGGTGAAAAATGAACTTTTGAAGTTCATCGCAGGCAGTTTGGATATCAATATGAAAGTCCGAGCCCATGAACTCGGCAACTGCAGAAAAACCCCCTTTTCGAATTGCCTCAAAACTTATTGAGAGCTTGTCATTAGTGATATGATTCTTCAAAACTATTTTCCCTAAAGAGGGGAAAATTTTGATGTCTTTAAATGGTTTTCCGTCCTTTTGGTAAATAACAATTGGGATAAAGCTTGTTACACTTTCCGTCATGTAGTGTTTCATGACAATGTCATCGCCATTTTCGATCATCGTAGTGATTTCCAACTGTTTTTCTTCTGGGCCATGATATTTTAATGTCAAAAGAGGAGAAAATGGAGAAAAAACTCCTTTTTTCCCTGCTTTAATAGAAAAATGCTCAAATGCAACTTCACACTCAAATGGAATGGAGAATATTCTGGTATTTGGATTAAACCTGGGATCGAGAAGAACATACCCATCCTTACATTCGATAATCACTGCCGCATGGTCGAAATCATGAAAACGGTCCTCCCATACAACAGCAAACTCTCCGACAATTCCGTGCTTTTCTTTGAGATTTTTTAATATGATATGGCTCTGCCCAGAGCAAGTACTTGCCCTTGTTGACTCTTCACCTCGAGAGTCAATGCGCCATTCTTCAATATTTTTGCCCTTTTCCATCTCATCAGACATTTTCAGAAATGGCTTCAGCCCATCGTAATCCAAATGATCCATTGTGCGATGCATAGTCCCGCTTATTTCCTTAAGCAATTCAGCGCAGGTCCCAGGGAATGGTTTTTGCCGTTGTAAGCCAAGTTTTGGAAGCGGAATGGTTACCTGCGCAGATTGATTGATTTGCATCTTAAAAGATTTCTGCACGAATAGATCATATATTCTCTGATTTTCTCTCTTCTCTTTTTTCAGAGACTTTTGCAGAGGAACAAGAGCGATTGAATTTGTAGGCTTTATTTTAGATGTCATATTTTTTAGTAAAGTTAATTGCAGTTCTTATCCAATCTATTAATTATATACTTAAAATTATTGTTTGTCAAATGACAGGGAATAAAAGATAAATTTTTATCCGCCTCTCATTTAACATCTTATAAATCGTTTGCAAATAATGTATCTTGCAGGATACAATAAAATTATTATGGAACTCGAGATCGAGCTTTACGAAACAGCTTCTGGCCATTGTCCCTTTGACGATTGGTTTGAAAGCCTAAAGGAACTGCATACCCGCGCTAAAATCCTTACACGACTTGACCGTCTAAAAATAGGGAACTTTGGTGATTGTAAAGCCCTTGGTGATGGAATTGCAGAACTGAGAATCCACTATGGACCTGGAATAAGAGTCTATTACTCGAAAATAGGCAATAAGATCGTGCTCTTGCTTTGCGGAGGAGATAAAAGTTCGCAAACCAAGGACATTAATAAAGCTAAGGATTATTTAAAAGAGTATCAATCGAGGGAGAAAAAACATGGCAAAAAGTAAAAATTATCAAGAATGGCTTTTAGAAAAGCTAAAGGATCACGATGAAGCTGTTTCCTATCTCAATGCTGCCTTAGAAGAAAGTCTTAAGGGCGATGAAGAATCTCAGCATCTTTTCCTCGTCGCTATTCGCAATGTTGCTGAAGCACAAGGTGGGGTTGGAAATCTTGCGAAAAAAGCTGGTATTGGACGGGAAAGTCTCTATAAAACTCTTTCAGAGAAAGGCAATCCAAAATGGCATACTCTTGTTTCTCTAGTGATTGCTTTAGGATTGAATTTACGATTAACTTAAAAAGGAATTGAATGATGCAAATATCAAAAGAAGAATTTCAGAAGAGAAAGAATTTCTACATCTCTTGTACTCAACGGCTAGATTGGTTTTCTTCTGAAGAACAAGAAAAGTTGATACTGGAAGCTGATCAAAATGCTCGAATGTATCAGAGTAATTTCTTATCTACCCTTGAAAACCTAACTTTCATGCGTAGCATTATCGAAGGTAAACAACCCTTCTTGAGCTACTAAAGAGACGCAGTTCTTTATTTTCGAAGGATACGAGCGGATGTGGCAGGATTAGTTACGCTAGTGTCAATGATTGCATCATACCCTTTGAAACGAGGTGTATAATCGATAGATTGAATCGAAGAATCGTTAAACCCAAATGCCTTTAGTACTTTCGCCAATTCCTCATCATACTTGTCGCTAACATCATCATTTCCAAGAGTTTTCCAGTCTTCGAATAATTTGTCGAAATTCTCGATCAGCTCTTGCCGTGTAATGGAAAATAACACTGTTTCGCTATCACTTTCTACTGGACGAAACACCTGCGCCATTTGGTCTAAATGAAACACTCCCAGTCTCAGCTCAGCAGACTCTTTCTCTGCAATAGCTTTTCGATTTCTATTTTGAATTCGAGACACATATACGTCTAGTGGACAATAGACTAAAGCTACTTTTTTAGGCATTCTCCTTAACGCATGTTTTGCAACAGCATCAACGTTAATTAAATCAAAAACACATGCCTTACCACCAAAGGATAGCTGCATAGCGCGATCAAGCACTGAAAATTCGAATTCTTCGACTGACAGTTGTGGTAAAGTTTTAAGACTTTCCATTAATACAGGAGCAAGTGCTTTTGCTTTCAATCTATCACTTTTTGATGCGGAATTCTTAAAATTAAATATTCCGTCTCCAACCGCATAATGAATATGATTCTGATTAGGTTTTGGCTTAAGAACTGATTGCAAAAAAGCAAGTTCGTCTGGGCAATTTATTCTAAAATGGTTATATGCAGCATCACAACCGACAAGGTCGGCGCCAGTTTCTTGAAGATCGCTATCCTCAGCCCGCATTGCCGCAATAATCGACGATTTACCTACTGAAGAAGTACCAATCAAAGCAGTTACTCGCCCAACTAAAGAGAGAAGACGAACTTCTGCTTTTTGAAGCTCAAAAGACTTTTTCATGAGTTCTTCGTAGCGAGCTTGTTGGGCAGCCATTGGGTGAACAATAAGAGCTTGTGAATTAACCCTAAACTCTAGACCAACGGGGGTTGTTGTCATTTTATTTTTCCCTGATTCGATTAGTTAATTGTCTTTAATATTACAACTATTTATTAATTATAATTATTTATTATAACATAATTTCACAGAAATGTCAAACCTGATTCATATTCTATTTTAGCAATGTTAACACATTAATTATATGTGACTTGCATTGTATTGAGTGCAGCACTCAAAGCTCCTTAAGATTTATTTTGGTATATGTCTACAAATGCAATTTCATGCCTTCATGGGTATCTTTGAACCCCAGCTTCTCATAAAATTCTTTGGCTCTTTTTCGTTTCTTATTTGTAGTCAGCTGTACAATTTTGCAGCCTTTTTCTTGCGCCATTTTAAGCGCTTGCTGGACCATCCATTCCCCTACACCCCGGCTGCGAAATGCGCTATCGATGCGCACCGCTTCAATATTCATTCTTTTTGAGCCATGAAAGGTTAGAGAAGGCATAAAAGTGAGATGGCATGTGCCGATTACTTTTCCATTTTCTTCTACAACCATCAAGGCTTGATTGGGATCAACTTTAATTTCCTCAAAAGCACTTTGATAAGATCCTGTGCTTTTGCCTTGTTCCCGCTCTTTTCCTAATTCGTCTTCAAAGAGCAAACGGATAATTTCTGGGAGGTCATGTATTGTAGCTTGTCTAAATTTCATAATTTCTATATATCGAGATATCCTAAAAGGATTAAAAAATGAAGCTCATTACACTGAATATCTGGG
Organism: Rhabdochlamydiaceae bacterium; assembly: GCA_035478495.1. Classification (GTDB taxonomy): domain Bacteria; phylum Chlamydiota; class Chlamydiia; order Chlamydiales; family Rhabdochlamydiaceae; genus DATIJP01. The sequence continues at coordinate 2,177 of DATIJP010000014.1, read as the reverse complement.
GCGGGCATATTCGCAGTCCGCTTTTAGAGTTTATCGTCGCGAATCGAGGGGTTGATATTTTCTGTTTTCAAGAGGTTTATCACAAAGCCCAGAATAAAATATCTGATGATGATAAAGCTGCTAGCCTCAATATTTTTTCAGAAGTGCATACCCTGCTTCCAGAGCATAATGGTTTTTTTAGACCTGTTGTAGAAAATACGTACGGCATTGGAATGTTTATCAATAAAAAAATCGATGTCCTTGAAGAAGGAGAGGTTAAAATTCATGACAATCCAAATTACATAGGCCACGGACCCACCCATTCCAGAAATTTACAATGGGTAAAATGTCGCGCTAATCATCAAGATTACTTTATTATCAATGTCCATGGACTTTGGAATGGCAAAGGCAAAACTGACTGCCCAGAGAGAATCGCTCAGTCGCAGAAAATCAAAAGCTTTTTAGATACTATCGATAAGCCAAAAATATTATGCGGCGATTTTAATTTAAGACCAGATACGGAGAGTGTGAAAATCCTCGAAAAAAGCATGAAAAATCTCATTCAACTCTATAATGTGAATTCTACGCGGACTAGTTTCTATCCTAAAGCAGAAAAATTTGCAGATTACATTTTCACATCTTCTGAAATTGGGGTAAAGGCATTCGAAGTATTGAAAGACGAAGTATCCGACCACTCGCCTTTACTGCTAGATTTTGTTTAAGCGCGTGAACCATGGCCTAACGGTATAGTTTCAACTTTAGATAAGTTGCTGATCCACTCGCAAAACATCTTTTTTGCAGATTGATTTTCCTGATGAGGATTGATAATCAGCTTAAAAATATAAGAAACGCGCCAAGTGTTGATCCCAGAAGGGATTTTTGATTCTTCAATGCTGTGAAAAATATCCCCTTCAAAGATGACAAGGCGCATATTGCTGCAATTTGTGCTTAGAGAAAGCTCTCCATTTTCTCTATAGAATACAGTGCCCATACAATACTCAGGCAAATAGGCCTCATCAGTGGCATATAACATGACAGAGACAATCCAGGGCTTGCCAGGATCTCCATTGATGAATTTCTGATCAAAAGTTGCTTTGTCTGCAGAATATAAAACCGGAATTGCAAAAGAAATCCCCGTTGCAGGGTTGCAATCCTGATGTTTGCCAAGGTCCATGCTTTCATTGGATGCTTCCGCAAGTAAGTTGGCAATAATCGCGGGTGAACCATGAGATTTTTTATCGCATAATTCCCAAGGAAGCGTTGTGATCTCTGCATTAATTCGATGAGCGATCATCCCAACTAATTTATAAAGTTCAAGAATGGGAGAGGGAGGATTAGAAAAAAATTGCCATCTCTCCTTTCCATTCATAGAGCCCGCAGGCTTCTCCCCTCTTTCTATGGCTTCGGGACTTCCATAGCTATTTCTGCTGAAGGTTGCTTTTTTGGAAAATGCTTGCATCGCCTCCCCTTCGCTTTTTTCAAAAAAGCCATCGAGAATATAGAGATCTTTTCCATCTAAAGAGGCATGTTTAATCGCACAATTTTGCATTCTCAAATCAGCGGACTGGAATGGATGGGGTTCAAAATGAAAGAAAATCAGCGACGTACGCGGTGTATTATAAAAATCATCAAGTAAGGTTGTAACGCCTTTTTTAATTTTTGGATTATTTTCAAGTTGCTTTTTCGATGAGGATGACAAGCGCTTCCTTGTGTTTATAATATTCACATGTTTCCGGGACAGTCACTGGGATTAACTTTTCCTGATAGTCAAGATCTGAATTAGTGATGATCTGCTCAAAAAATTGAGGATTTTCATATTTCGAAGTTGGGTCGTTAGAAAAACAGGAAAAACGACTTCCCTTTTGCATATGCTTTTTAAGACAGGCCTCTAAAAAAGCAAAACTGTGGTCCACTCGCCTTTCTACGAGCACATTGATTTTTGGCGTTTCTCTTTGAATATGATATTTTTCTATCATCCTTTCATATTGCTCATTTTGAATTTGACCGTTCGCTTTTAGCTCAGATAAAAAGCGCGGCATCTCTTCAGGCTGAAATCTTCCAACTGCCTGATAAAATTCATCCAGATCATGGTCTGAATAACGGATGGTTTTTAATTGAGGGAGTTCTTTCTCCACCATGGCTAAAACTTCTTTTCCGCGTTGCAGAACGAGATTTTCAATTCCTTGAGGTTGAATGCT
>DATIJP010000013.1:0-26921 GCA_035478495.1 Rhabdochlamydiaceae bacterium | reverse complement strand
GTGACACAAAAACAATCTTTGCCTTGATGCGTGCCAACTGCAGTGATGCCTACTTCAAATAGATAATCAAAAATGACTGTTTTTAAAAACAACTTTTCTTCATCGGAGTAAGAAGGCAGGCTATATTTCCAACTCTTTCCTGTGCGTTTTAACATGACAGCCTGCGTATCATTTAAACAGCAGGTAGTTCCACTCATGAATTCATCAAAATAAATCCATCCAGCACTGGCTACTCGCGAGATGCTTTTTTCAGCTTCGCGCAGACAGCGTTCAGAAAATAGATCCCCGGAAAGGCCCTCTTTTTCAAATCGATTCAATGGATGCCGATAGACAAATAGCGCCCTATTTTCAGGCTTCATATCTAGCCAGTCATTGGCAGAGTCTAAAGCATAAAATCGGCCGCTCACAGGGTCGCCAAGTTTAAGCTGGCTAAGTTTTGAAAGTGCAATATGAGTCTCTTCTTCAGAAATATTTGGAAAAGGTTTGGCCAGAACAAAACGCCCAGGCTTTGTCTTTTTAAGCATCAGTGGCTGCTTTCTTGCCTCGTTTAAGAAAAAACTCAAGTTCTCTATAAATCCAAAGTCGGATTGGTTTTTTCGTATGATGTTTTCTTTATCGGAAATAGAAGGCGCCATTGCACCTTTTAAAAAAAGGAGATATTGACGCCATTCATAAAAAGGAGAAACTATTTCCTGAACCAGACCATCGATCTTTTTATATCCTAAGCAACAGACGAAGCTAAATTCTAATTGCAAAATGATCTCATCAAATTGCCTTCTTTCAAGATGGTATTTTTCGATCAAAAATTTGGATGGAACTTCATAAGTTTCGGAGTTAAACAGATCTTGAATGATCTGGTTATAGACCGGCTCTGAAAAATTAAGCTCCATCAAATAGCGATAGAAAATTTGAGGCGTTAAAAAATATTTCTCAATCAAAGAATCGAAAATATTATTTGATGTGCGCGGAATACTATACCAGCTAGGGAGGACTTGAATAGGAACTTTGCGCAAAAGCCCTAAGAAAAATTCCACTCCAGGTTTAAAGTCCTCATCAAACTTTAAAATTTGGAATTCATAATATTTGCGCATCTCCTTATCTACAATAATGAGATCCTCATTTACAGTTAGAAGTCCGGAAGTTTCCAGCTTTTGCAGAATGAGAAGAAGCTGCTGTTTGTCCAAATCTAAGCTTTTGGCCAGATTTTTTAGAGAAATGGTCAAGGAACTATAAAGAATTTCTTCTAAAACTTCTAAGTCCAACGCAGAAAATTGGGACATAAGAAGTCTATTTTCGATGTCTCTAAGGTAATCGTAATCAGATAAAACGATTTTGTTTTTTCGAAATGTGGTCATTTCGAGCATGGATTGTCCCTCTGTGATCGTAGAGACTATAGTAGAGATCTCCTTTTGTTACAAGAAAGGTGGTTTTAATCATCATAATTTGATAAAATTTTGAACTCTATGGGAAAATATGATCCGAAACAGATTGAGCAAAAATGGCAGCAAATCTGGGAAGAGCGGCAACTTTTTAAAGTTGAAGTGGACCCAAGCAAGCCAAAATATTATGTACTAGACATGTTTCCATACCCTTCAGGGGCTGGACTGCATGTGGGACATGTCACAGGGTATACAGCAACCGATATTCTAGCCCGCTATAAGAGACAAAAAGGATTTAATGTCCTCCATCCCATGGGTTGGGACAGTTTTGGCCTTCCTGCTGAACAATATGCCATCCGTACGGGAACCCATCCTGCGATCACAACGCAGCAAAATATTAATACCTACCGCAGACAGTTAAAACTTCTTGGTTTTAGCTATGACTGGTCGCGCGAGATTGCAACTAGCGACCCAAACTATTACAAATGGACGCAATGGATATTCACCAAACTCTACGAAAAAGGCCTGGCTTATGAAGCTGAAATACAGGTCAATTATTGCCCAGCGCTTGGCACGGTGCTTTCGAATGAAGAAGTAGAGAATGGTCTCTCTAAAGAGGGAGGCCATCCTGTAATCCGCAAGCCACTGCGCCAATGGGTACTCAAAATCACAGATTATGCAGAAAGATTACTTGAAGATTTAAATCTTTTGGACTGGCCCGAACATTTAAAAAGGCTGCAGGCCACTTGGATTGGAAAAAGCTTGGGTGCAAATGTTGATTTTATAGAAGAAAAAACAGGAGACAAGATCTCTGTCTTTACCACAACACCGGAGACCCTTTTTGGCGTGACCTTCCTTGTCCTTGCACCTGAGCATCCGCTTATCTCTAAAATTACGACCGCGCAAATGAAAAAAGAGGTCGAGGCTTATCAAAAAGAGGTGCAGTCTAAAAGCGATTTAGAGCGCACTGATCTAGCTGAAAGCAAAACAGGTGTTTGGACAGGTGCTTTTGCACTTAATCCGGTGAATGGGGAAAAAATCCCTATTTGGATCGCTGATTACGTTCTGATTAGTTATGGCACTGGGGCCGTGATGGGTGTGCCTGCCCATGATGCGCGGGATTTTGAATTTGCGACTAAGTTTGATATTCCAATCAAAGTAGTAATCGATCCTGATGTTAAAAATCATCCAGAAGAAATTCCTGAAACTGATTCCGCTGAAAATTTTCGTTTAGAGGCGCTAGCAGGAAAAAGATGCTGGGAAAAAGAGGGGATTTTGGTTCATAGCGATTTCCTCAATCATTTGAACAGAGAAGCTGGCAAAGCAAAAATCATCGAATGGCTAGAAGCCAATCAGAAAGGGGAAGGGTGTGTGCGCTATAAACTGCGTGACTGGATCTTCTCTAGACAACGCTATTGGGGAGAACCATTTCCTATTTTGCATTTTGAAGATGGCACCAAACGCGTGCTTGATATTTCAGAGCTGCCGCTGACCCCTCCTGATCTTCTAGATTTTAAACCAAGCCCCTCTGGAGAAAGTCCACTTGCCAGAGTGAAAGATTGGGTAAATATCACCGATCCTAAAACGGGCAAAAAAGCCAAACGTGAAACAAATACGATGCCTAATTGGGCAGGTTCCTGCTGGTACTATTTGCGTTTTTGCGATCCGCATAATGGTAATGAAGCATGGAGTCATGAGAAAGAATCTTATTGGATGGCTGTTGATCTTTATGTAGGCGGCGTTGAACATGCAGTCCTCCATCTTCTTTATGCCCGTTTTTGGCATAAGGTCCTTTATGATCTTGGTTATGTCACTACAAAAGAGCCTTTCCAGACGCTCCGCAATCAAGGTCTTGTCACTTCCAGATCTTATAAACTTCCAAAAGGGGGCTATCTAACCGAAGATGAAGTGAGAGAAGAAAACGGCGTCTATTATCAAATTGGAACAGGTGAAAAACTACTCTCTCAGATTGAAAAAATGTCCAAATCAAAACTCAATGGCGTACCTCCCGATCTCATCATTGAAGAATATGGGACAGATTCATTGCGACTTTATGAAATGTTTATGGGGCCTTTTGATAAAGAAAAAGTATGGAATACCGATTCTGTAACTGGCTGTAAACGTTTCTTAAACCGTTTCTATGACATGGTCTTTTCCGAAAAAGTGACTGATGAGGAGACTAAAGAGGCGCTTAAATTAGGTCACAGGCTTGTTTTTGATATCGAAAATGACATCGTGGCCATGCAATTCAATACAGCTATTGCCAAAATGATGGAATTTTTAAACGATTTTCTTCCACTGCCGCATTACCCTAAATCAGTGGTCAAAATGGCGGTCCAAGTGCTTTATCCCTTTGCTCCGCATATAGCAGAAGAGGCATGGGAACATCTTGGGGGGAAAGAAAGTTTGACTTTTGTTCCTTTCCCAACAGTCAATCCTGCTTATCTTGTCGAGGAAAGAGCCACCTATGTTGTACAATTTAATGGGAAGGTGCGCGGCCAATTCGACCTCCCGAAAGACCAAACAAAAGAAGAGTTGCTTTCCTTAATTAAAATGCAGCCGCAATTTGCCAAATACCTAGAAGGGGAAGTGCTTAACGTCATCTATATTCCCAATAAATTGATCAATCTGGTCGTAAGATCATCATGAGCTCTTTTTTTTATAATCTTGCTCTCTTTATCTTAGGCTTAGCCGCTGCACCTAAACTGCTTTGGAATTTAGTTAAGAAAGGTAAATACCGCTCCTCTCTTAGGGCACGCTTTGGTTTTAATCTTCCTAAAATCCCCAGTGAAAAAAAAGGGCCTGTTATCTGGCTACATGCCATTTCAGTTGGCGAAAGCAAAGCAATTGCTCCACTTTTTCAAGCCATCGCTAAAAAGATTCCGCATGCGACCATTTTTATTTCTTCCATTACAGAAACAGGACATGAAGAAGCCAAAAGATGTTTAAAAGGAGCAGATGGTTATTTTTTCCTTCCACTGGATTTTTCATGGGTCATTAAAAAAACCATGAAACAATTGCGGCCTGATTTCCTTATTTTGGCAGAGGGGGATTTCTGGTATGAGCTCCTTAAACAGACCAAAAAAAGAGGAGGGAAGTGCCTGCTTGTAAATGGTAAAATTTCTGAGCGCTCAAGTCAGCGCTTTATTAAAGCTTCATTTTTTTCTAAACGGCTTTTTTCTCTCTTGGACGCCCTTTGTGTGCAGAGCTTTCGCTATGCAGAACGTTTTATTTCTCTGGGAATTGAAAAGCAGAAAATTTCGATCACAGGGAATCTTAAATTAGATGCGAATCCGCCTCTTTTAACTATCGAGGAAAAAAATCGATTGCGAAAAGAGCTTCAAATCGCCTCAGAGGATCGTGTGATCGTTATAGGTTCAACTCATACAGGTGAAGAAGAGCTCTTGCTCAAAGCGTTAAAGCCTCTTTGGCAAACTATCCCACAGCTCAAAATTCTCATCGCTCCGCGCCATCCTGAGCGCTTTTCAACTATTGCCGAGTACTTAAGCGCTCTAGGCTATCCAGTGATCTCCTATACAAAGCGCGCCCACCAGAAAGACGAAAAAGTAATGATTATTGATACGATGGGCCTTTTACAGAGCCTTTATCAACTTGCAGATGTGGCCATCGTAGCAGGGAGTTTTGTTGAAGGTATCGGTGGACATAATATTTTTGAGCCCATCCAATTTGGTATTCCAACTTTGTTTGGGGAACATATGGAATCACAGCTTGATCTTGTTAATCTAGTGCGGGATTGCAAAGCAGGCATACAAGTTTCTCATTCCAATCTATTAAACACTATTTTAGAACTCCTTCAAAACCCTGGAAAACATGCGCAGCTTGCAGCTGCTGCAGCGCAAAGTGCGCGTGAGGCGAGAGGCGCAACGGGGCGAACCTTGCAAATCCTCGAAAGTTATCTTGTGTATTAATTGAAGGATTTGCTATATTTCCCAGCTTATCGCGGGGTGGAGCAGTGGTTAGCTCGTTGGGCTCATAACCCAAAGGCCGGAGGTTCGAATCCTTCCCCCGCTATTTTTTATTTTATTTCCCCATCTTTTTGGCGGTATAGCTCAGTTGGTTAGAGCAGCGGAATCATAATCCGTTTGTCGGCGGTTCAAGTCCGTCTACCGCTATTTTTCAAATAGCGGTAGAACAAGCCAACAGTTTGGCTTGTGTAGGGATTTGAAGTGAAGCGGCATGCAGGCCGCGAACCGGTCCGATTGACGAGGCAGGCGATAGCCGCTTCGCTTGAGGAAAGTCCGTCTACCGCTAATTAAAAAAGCCCTGTAATGCAGGGCATTTTAATTAGCGGTAGAGAAAGCGGGCAGTTTGGTTTTGTCACGGCCATTACGCTCTAATATCTCTGCTTCTTTTTGTCTTATCGACTAGAATTCCTACTGGGAAATTAGCTCTTATGATTCCGCGGTTCTGCTTTCCTCTGATAATGACCCCATTTTTAATAAGAGGTTCTACATGAACATGCTTATTTTGATATTCTTCGATCCAAAGATCATAATTTTGTTGCAGATTTAACCAAAGTTGCGGACTCGTATCAAAAAGATCCGCTAAAGAAATAGCAATGGATGGGGTGATGCTTGCTTTTCCTTTTCTAAGCTTAAATAGAGTATTTCTGGTCATTAATAAGCGCTCTGCTAGCTTCTGCAAATTCAGATTAAGAGGTTTAATGTAATCCTCATTAAGTATGATACCTGGATGTGTTGGTTTTCGTCTTTTTACCATAATTTACTCCTTTTTAATGATAATCTATTAAATCGACATCACTTGCTTCGCCATTTTCAAAACGAAAAATAATCGTCCAATTACCATTAATGTGAACTGAATAGTAACCTTTAAACTTTCCCTTTAGGGGATGAAAATCATAACCTGGAGCGTTATGAAAATTATTGTATCCTTTTGGGATACACCATGTCAATGATGTTGAAGAAATCCAACAAAATCCTTAGAGCTTGATAATTAATAGAATATTTGAAAACATCTAACGTTATTGAGCTTTTTTCTTCATTGTGGGGTTTTTATGCGAAGAGTTTTGTGGATCCTATGTGGTTGTTTAGCAGTTCTGCAGGTACTCAGTGGAGCCACCATAACAGAAGTACAAGACCCCTCACTTGGAACACAGCAGGTCCGTCCCCACAATATCGCAGTAGCAGGAAATAATACTTTCTTCATTGCAAATGAGGACCTCATCGGTTCTGGTGGCACGGGCAACATCGTCGGTTGGTTCTATAATCCAGCCACTTCCACCTTAACTGAAGTACAAGATCCCTCTCTTGGAACCCAAAGGGCCGCCCCTTTTAATGTCGTAGCAGCAGAAAATAATACTTTCTTCATTGTAAATAATGGACTCATCGGTTCTGGCGGTACTAGCAGCATCGTCGGCTGGTTCTATAATCCAGCCACTTCCCTTTCCACCGCAACTCAAGTACAAGATCCCTCTCTTGGAACCCAAAGGGCCGGCCCTGTTAATGTCGTAGCAGAAAATAATACTTTCTTCATTACAAATGATGGAGTCATCGGTTCTGGCGGTACTGGCAGCATCGTCGGCTGGTTCTATAATCCAGCCACTTCCATTTCCACCGCAACTCAAGTACAAGATCCTTCTCTTGGAACCCAAAGGGCCCAACCCTTAAATGTTGCAGCAGCAGGAAATAATACTTTCTTCATTGCAAATAGTGGATTCATCGGTTCTGGCGGTACTGGCAGTATCGTAGGCTGGTTCTATAATCCAGCCACTTCCATTTCTACCGCAACTCAAATACAAGATCCTTCTCTTGGGACCCAGCAGGCTCACCCCCTTAATATCGCAGCAGCAGGAAATAATACTTTCTTCATTACAAATACAGAGGCTATCGGGTCTGGCGGCTTTGGCAGCATCGTCGGCTGGTTCTATGATGGCACTACCTTAACAGAAGTACAAGATCCCTCTCTTGGGACCCAAAGGGCCTTCGCTTTAAATGTCGCAGCAGCAGGAAATAATACTTTCTTCATTGAAAATAGTGGATTCATCGGTTCTGGCGGCACTAGCAACATCGTTGGCTGGTTCTATAATCCAGCCACTTCCATTTCCACCGCACCTGAAGTACAAGATCCCTCTCTTGGAACCCAGCTGTGCCATCCCTCGAATATCGCAGCAGCAGGAAATAATACTTTCTTCATTACAAATAATGAATTCATCGGTTCTGGCGGCTTTGGCAGCGTTGTCGGCTGGTTCTATAATCCAGCCACTTCCACCTTAATTGAATTACAAGATCCCTCTCTTGGAACCCAAAGGGCCATCCCTGCTAATGTCGTAGCAGCAGGAAATAATACTTTCTTCATTGCAAATGGGGACCTCATCGGTTCTGGCGGCTTTGGCAGCATCGTTGGCTGGTTCTATAATCCAGCCACTTCCACCTTTATTGAATTACAAGATCCCTCTCTTGGAACACAGCAAGCCAACCCCTTCAATGTCGCAGTAGCAGGGGATAATACTTTTTTCATTGTAAATACCGATACCATTGGCTCTGGTGGCTTTGGAAGCATTGTTGGCTGGTTCTATAATCCAGCCACTTCCATTTCCACCGTAACTCAAGTACAAGATCCCTCTCTTGGAACCCAGCAGGGCTTACCCGTCAATCTCGCAACAGCAGGAAATACTTTCTTCATTGTAAATGACTCAAACCTCGGCTCTGGCGGTGTTGGGGACATCGTCGGCTGGTATTTTATTCCTACCTTCCCTCCCAGTGCGATACAGGGTTCTTCAAGACGCAATAGATTCTTAACTCAAACCGATCATTTTAACCAGATACAGTGGACTGCTCCTTCAGGCATTACTCCAAGCGGCTATATGATCTTCCGTGACGCTGCATTAACCGACCGCATTGCCACGCTGCCAAACAATGTATTTGAGTATCTTGATCACAATAGAATGCATAAACATATCTATTCCTATTTTGTGGTTGCTGTGCAGAATGGATCTCTTTCGTCTCCAATTGAAATCATCATATATGTGCCTTGAGATAGGCTGATCTTTGACAATTAATAGAATATTTGAAAACATCTAACGTTATTGAGCTTTTTTTCTTCATTGTGGGGTTTTTATGCGAAGAGTTTTGTGGATCATATGTGCTTGTTTAGCAATTCTGCAGGTCCTCAGCGGCAATACCCTAACAGAAGTGCAAGATCCTTCTCTAGGAACCCAGCAGGCGAACCCCATTAGCGCCGCAGCAGCAGGAAATAATACTTACTTCATTGCAAATGAGCAGAATGTCGGTTCTGGCGCCACTAGCAATATCGTCGGCTGGTTTTATAATCCAGCCACTTCTCTTTCCACAGCAATTGAAGCACAAGATCCCTCTCTCGGAACTCAGCTGGCTTCACCCTTTAATATCAAAGCAGCAGGAAATAATACTTTCTTTATTACAAACATTGGAACCATTGGTTCTGGCGGAACTAGCAACATCGTCGGTTGGTTCTATAATCCAGCGACCATTCCCGCCTTAACTACAGTGCATGATACTTCTCTTGGAACCCAGCAGGCTACTCCCTTCAATCTTGCAGTAGCAGGAAATAATACTTTTTTCGTTGTCAATTCCGAAGCCATCGGTGGTGGCCTCTTGAGTAACATTGTCGGTTGGTTTTATAATAATCTGGGCAGTTCCACCATAATTGAAGTACAAGATAGCTCTATTGGAACAAAACATGCCATGCCGTTAAAAATCGTAACCGGAGGAAATAACAATTTTTTCATTGCACATTCAGGGGGAGTCTTTGGTGGGTTCAATATCGTCGGTTGGTACTACGATACTAGTACTTTGACCCTAACTGAAGTACTAGACCTCTCTATTGGAACTCAGAGGGGAAACCCAGACAATATCGCAGCAGGGGGACTCGAAAATGATACTTTTTTCATTACAAATTTCGATGGCATCGGTAGCGGTGGTGACAGCGACATCGTTGGCTGGCTCTATGATCACAACAATTTGACTTTAACTGAAGTAAAAGATCTCTCTCTTGGAACGCAGAGTGCCCTACCAGATAACGTCGTAGCAGCAGGAAATGATACTTTCTTCATTAACAATGTTGACCTCATCGGCTCTGGCGGTACTAGCAGCATTGTGGGTTGGTTCTACAATCCAGCCACTTCGCTAACCACTGTCACCGAAGTCCAAGATCCCTCTCTTGGAACAGAGCAAGCCAGGCCGTTCAATATCGTAGCAGCAGGAAATAATACTTTCTTTATTACAAATATTGGAACCATTGGCTCTGGCGGAACTAGCAACATCGTCGGTTGGTTCTATAATCCAGCTGCCATTCCCGCCTTAACTACAGTGCATGATCCCTCTCTGGGAACTCAGCAAGGCAGGCCTAACCAGGTTGTAGCAGAAGCAAATGATACTTTTTTCATTTCAAATAGTGGTATCGTCGGCTCTGGCGGCACAGGCAACATCATCGGATGGGTCTATGATCCAGCCGCTTCTGTTTCCACCGCAACTGAAGTACAAGATCCCTCTCTTGGTACCCAACAGGCCGCTCCCGGCATTATCTCAGAAGCAGAAAATGGTACTATCTTCATTGCAAATGGGGAGACAATTGGCTCTGGCGGCGGCACTAGCAACATAGTAGGCTGGCTCTATAATCCAGCCACTTCCACCTTAGTTGAAGGGCAAGATCCCTCGCTTGGAACTCAAGAAGCCACCCCCTCCAATGTCGTAACAGCAGACAATAATTTTTTCATTGCGAATAGCGAGCCCATTGGTTCTGGTGCCTTAGGCGATATCGTCGGCTGGTATTTTTCATCTGCCCTTCCTCCTAGTTCAATACAGGGTTCTTCAAGACGCAATAGATTCTTAACTCAAACAGATCATTTTAACCAGATACAGTGGACCGCTCCTTCAGGCATTTCTCCAAGTGGTTATATGATCTTCCGTGATGCTGCATTAACTGATCGCATTGCCACGCTGCCGAATACCGTATTTGAATACCTTGATCACAATAGAATGCCTAAACATCTCTATTCCTATTTCGTGGTTGCTGTGCAGAATGGATCTCTTTCCACTCCAATTGAAATCACCATCTATGTGCCTTGAGATTCCAGCTCCAATATAACTAGCTGATTACTAGTAACTTATAAAAAAAGTTTATTTCAATTATTAATCTAAATTATTGACTTTTAATGAAATAAGAGTTAAAATTTAATTTTAAACAAAATAAAAATGCATTATGTCAGCAATTAACGCAGTACAAAGATTAAATGGTATCTTAGACTCAGTCGTAAAAAACGACAAAGAGAGCCTATTTAACAACAATAGTATTTTTGCCAAATTTCGAAATGGCCTCTTAGCGAGAGAAGCTAAGGAAATTGCAGAGCAATTCGCAGGGAAGAAGATCAAGCCATTAAATGATTCAGAGGTAGAACAATTGCAGGCATTGCGCGAAAATTTTGATTCGCTTGTTAAACAAGGATGGAAAGAGAATCAAGGTCCTTTTTTCCGTGATAATCTATTTGAAGTCCCGCGAGCATCTAATACGCAAAAGCAGATAGAGAACGCTATTGCTCAGTTAGAGAAGATAGCCGCTCCAAATCAAATCAGCGATGAAAATGCTGCCCGATTAAATACATTGAAAGAAGGTGTAAGGCAAATCAGACAGATCTTAAATGTCCTTCGTAAAAAAGATGGAAATAATTCCACTATTTTTTCTAAATACAGAAATGAATGTTTTGCGCGCAGCGCATCTCAAATTACATCGAAGCTTAACCTTATAGTAGAAGGACTATTAAAAGAAAATTCCGACATTCTCAAACCAAGTCAAGAAAATGCTGAGCGATTATTGGATTTTTTTGTGCAAATCCCAAATTTAAATAAGGTATTCAAGATTTGTCGTCGTTTACCAAATATAGAGTTTATTGAAGAAACAATGAAAAAAACTAGTTCTCAAGCTGAGTCATTGATACAAGAGGCACGTGATATATTGTCTCTATTCAATGCACTTATCACTGCACTTAAAAAGCAAGGTCTTCCCAATTTTGCATCTAATGCAAAAAAACAACTTTTCTTGTGTCTTAAGCAAATACAGAAAGTTTTAGCTATTATTAAAGAAGACATGGCTACTATTGAAGAAGAGATGGAGAAAGAAAAAGAAGCCGATTTTTTGGCTAAGGTGCAAGCTCTTGTAAAGCAGAAAGCGGAAGCTGCTTTGGCTGAGGAGCTACAAAGTCCCGGTCCATCTATTGATTAGTTTTCATCAATCACATAAACATCTTCATTTAATCTAGTAATTGTTATTCGCTCTGAAAAAATATTCTTCATCTTATCATCCATTGGGAGAGAGGTTGCCTGGAAACAAGTCGTTTCATGTTTTAATTTAGCAAGATTTGGGGAAGAGGTAAACCCGTCTAGATAAATAGTTGCCTTATGCGCACTCTTCTTACATGCAACATCCACGCGTACATCGCACCCCAAACTAACAAAACGTCTGATTGCTTTGATTACACCAGCCGGTTGAGTATGATAAGAAACCCAGCGTCCAGTTTTATTCTCATGCAAAGCATCCTCACTTACCTCGATACGACCATTCTTCAAACCAGGCGAAGTGTGATATTCCAATGAGCCGCAATTTTTACACCAGTAAATATCAATAGAGCCTTGCAAAAGGACAGCAGAACTTGCCATAGGATCCTCCAATTTTTGAACGAAATCGCTTTAGAAATTAAACAGAATATTCGGAAAAAAATCGAGAGATTTAGGATGTTTTTTGCCCAGGAAAATAATGTTCATCATCAGCATCTTCATCCTCAATATCCTGAAGGTCTCTCCCATAACCCCGATGAGGGTCTGCCTCTTCTTTGCGATGCCGCTTCTCTTCGGGACTTTGGTCATTATACCGACGATTGGATGGATTTTTTCCTTCATAGCCATAATCGCCTTCGCCTTCTTGGACCTGCTGCCAATGCCTGGATTCTGGACTAATATAATCTTGCATGTAGCGATAAGTATGGGGAGGGATGCCCCATCCTTTTTTCGTTTTGTGCCCGCGGTCCCAATGGGATCCTAATCTCCTTTGCCCCTCTTCTTCTTCATCTGGAAATGGAGGCCTCTTTTTAATCTTTTTCGATGGAGAGGCGGCACTCTTTAAAGATGATTTTTTACGCTTTTTGCGCAGAACTTTACTTGTGCGCGTTTTTCTTCTTTTCTTTTTCATGTTTACCAATATCTTTTTACTTATCAAAAAAATGCTTTATTTAACGAGTAGAATCTGATATTTGTGTAATTAGGAGAAAATCATGGGCTTTATTTTTTTATTTGTGTTGGTTGTGTTACTTATTGTCACACTTCCTAGATGGTCTTATAGTAGGGAATGGGGCTATAAATACACAGGCGTCATTGGAGTAATTTTGGCTTTTGTGCTCGTGTTGATTTTTATGAAAATCATCACCTTTTGGAATATCGAAGTAAAAACAAAAAAAGGAAAAACTGAAATTGAGATCGAGCGCAATTATTAAAAACAAACAGGTGAAGGAGATTTATGAAGGATTTTTATGATTTTTTTATAGAAGAACTTAAAAAAATGTACAGCGCTGAAAAGCAGATTACAAAAGCAATGCCAAAAGTAATTAAAGCTGCCAAATCTAACAATTTGAAGAAGGCTTTGGCACACCATCTCCAAGAAACCAAAACACAAGTCAAACGTTTAGAGGCAGTTGGTAAAGAGCTGAAAGAAAATCTCACTGGCGCCACCTGTCTGCCGATGAAGGCTCTTTTAAAAGAAGGCGAAAAGTATATCAAAGGCAAGTATGAAAGTATGGTACGCGATGCAGCCTTAATTAATTGCTGCCAACAGGTAGAACATTATGAAATGGCTTGTTATGGAGCTCTCAAAGACCACGCCCGAAATTTCGGGTTATTTAAAGTCGAACGTTTGCTTGAAGACTCTTCACAAGAAGAAGGAAATGCGGACAAAAAATTGACCGAAATCGCTAAAGGGACGCAATTTAGTGAAGGGATCAATAAAATTGCTTGTAAACGCTCAGCCTAAAATAATTTCTTTACATAAGTTTCTATCCCTTTAATTATTAATTAATTAAATATTTGTTCTGTTTAATTAACAGAACATTTATAATATAATTTTTAATTAATAAAAAAAGGAGAAAATATGTTATCTATTACCAGGTTTGTAAATAAGGGAATCCAAGCAATCAGATCAATTGATACTAGAATTGAAAATGGAATTACCGAAATAACCAAGAATATATCTAATAAAATAATTGAGAAAATGGAAATAAGAACAACTGGGACATCTCAAGATTTCCAAAGATGCTTTCGTATTTGCGCCACAGTTGAAGCCACGGTTGAAACTCCATTATCTCTATTATACCCACCCCATCTTATACGTTTGTTCGTGAAGGGATTAGGACTTAGTGAGGAATTCGTGAAGAGATTAGGACGTAGTGAGGAGGGATTAGGACTTAGTGAGGAATTTGAAAGAGCTAACCATTATGAGCGTGCTAAAATAATATCCTTACTGAGTTATCTCCTACTAGTTGCAGGATGCGTCCTTAATGATACGGTACAATCTGCTCCGGATTCTACAACTCTACTTTAAACACGCGTAAAATCAATATATCCTTTAGAAACATCTACATCGACCAGTTTGACATTAAGCTGGTCGCCTACATCTAATCCTTTAAAACCTTTAATGAGTTTGCCCTCAATAGGGGGCCTCATTACTCTGACCCATGTGCCTTTTGCGCTTGTTCCTGTCACAATAGCTTTATATTGAGTCCCTATATACTGAGATAGCAACATGGCGGCTGCGGATTTGCGCATGCGCCGCTCTACTTTGGCTGCATCATCTTCTTTTTCAGTGCAACGCAGAGCGATGGCAGCAAGCTGTTTCATTGTATAGGGGAGTTTCTCATGATAGAGATGGCTTTTTAAAAGCCGTTGCATAATGAGGTCAGGGTAACGACGATTTGGCGCTGTCGTGTGCGCATATTCGCGCAGGGCCAAATCAAAATGGCCTAAAGAGCGCTCACCTGGTCGCGCCAAAATGTATTCGCCTCTACCAATCAGTTTAATCATCAATAAGGAAAGATCGGGATAATGCATAGGATCGCGCTTTAATTGCCTTAAGAGAAATTGTTCAAGTGCTTTTGCATTGGGCGACGGCGGCAATACTTCGCCATATTCTTTGGCAAGCTCCACAATCCTGTCCCATCTTTTAGGTGTCCGCACTATGCGTCTTAAAGCCGGCAGATGATTTTCCCATAAATAATGGGTCATTGATGAGTTGGCAGCGATCATGAAATTTTCAATGATCGCATCAGCGCGGCTATAAACGGGCTCAGAAAGTCCCACTACTACCCCATCTTTCACTATCGGCACCATTTCCATTGTAATGAAACTTAAAGCGCCTTGTGAAATGCGATAGGCATGCATCCGCTGTGCAATCGAATCTTGTAATTTTAATTGATCTTTTATTGCATCATTTGCAGCAGGATTGGATAGGGGAGCGCCACTATTTAAAAATGCAGCCACCCCATTATAGGTGAGCTTGGCCTTATTGCGCACGATTGCCTGGCAGATATTGATCATGGAAAATGAACCATCAGCATGCACCTGCATTTCAATCACAATAGATGACCTGTCGCTATTTTCATTTAGCGAGGTCAAATCATTGGAGAGTTTTGGCGGCAACATAGGAAAGATCTTTGTCGGCGTATAAACGGATGTGGTATTGTGGCCTGCATACTCGTCAAGGGCCGATCCTTTTTTGACAAGTCCACTCACATCGGCAACTGCGACATAGATCTTATCACTTTCAGCATAGGTCAATTGGTCTAAGTCCAATGAATCATCATTATCAATTGAGACCCATAAAAGATCCCGCATATCACGCATAGAAGGATCAAGGGGAGCAGACTGAATTGGCTTAAGTTCTTGGAGGGCAGCTTCTGGAAAAGCAGGGATAAATCCCTTCTCTATCATGACCTGATCGGCAAGTGCGGAAAGATCAACGCTCATTCCATACTTTATAACTTATTTTACAGCTAAGTGACTATACTTTTCCCATTCTTTCAGACGTTCTAAATAGAATCGCCAGCGCACGGTCATGAATTTAATATAATCGATTTTTTTCTGGTTATAGAGAGCTTCTAAATGGGATGAGTTGGGAAGAAGTTGATTGACAGTTTCTTGCAATCCTGGGAGCACCTGATCTGGAAGGTCTCCAACAATCTCTACGTCCATATCATCTTTCGCAGAGATCCACATCTGGTCAATATTTTTCGCTGCTTTGCTCACAGGATCGATATTCGTGTAATAATAGATCGGGTTTTCAAATTCATGGAAGGTGAGAAATTTATTCTTCGCTTTGTCAAAAGCCTCTTTCATTTGAATCGGATTAAAGTTCATATCTCCCAAAGCAACGGTCGTGGCATCTTGTTTTCTATGCGAAACGACATACTCAGCAAATTCAAATCTTGCAGGAAGATCTGGAGCGCCAGGAATATGCCCCACAAAAATCTGAAATTTTTCGCCTGCTTGTTTATCTCTAAAGATGGCTTCCATCAAAGGTCTTCCTGGAGCCGATGGATAAGCATCTGTAATGCATGTAGAACTTTCGCCCGGAATGAACTCAAAATCATTTTTATTATAAAGAAGGATCTCTTGATCTTGGCGTCTTAGAGATCTATCTTGATAAACAATATCAATGTGCTTTGGCAGCATGCATTGCAATCCTTTAATAAAGAGACTATTGCACTCTTGGAGCGCGAGCATTTTAAAGGGACGATTAGGACGCTCTACCATCGTTAAAATCTGATGGATGATGAGCACTTCTCGAACAGTAAGCCCTTTCATCACAGAACTTTCTCTATTGAGTCTTGAAATCATCCCTCCATGGATCCCTTGACTATTTTTGTCAGTGACCCAGTCAATGTAGTTACGATCAAGCACATTCCAAGAACCAATATGTTTTCCATTGACAGTGGCGCCTATAGGAAGGTGGTCAGAGGGGAATTCCCAATTTTCACCCAGCTCGCCCACAAAGTTCTCGGCAGGAAGATTGGCGAGGGCTTTTTCTAATTCCCATTTGAATTGCAACATTTGCAATTGAGGTCGCATCTGATGGATACGGAATGCCGCCATGACTAAATGGGCAGTTCCTTCTAAAAAATGGTCTTTGCCTTTATTGAATTCTTCAGAAGCTTGATAGAGCCCAAGTAGAATTTGTACAGAAAATGCAAGGAGTGTTAGCTCTAATGAATAGGTAAAGAATAATCCCAAATAAATGGCATTTGCAAAAATATGAGCAAAACTTTCAAAGATTTTTTTATTATCGTTGGCGCTGTACGCCGTATATAAATGGCCTAAGTGAAGAGCGATATCCTGTGTAGTGGTGATTGCCATACTGAGCACAGGGGAGATGGCCATGAGAGCTAGAGCTCCAGCCGATACGGCTGTTTTAGCAAGTGATGATGCAACAGGGATCACTTCCCGTGTATTTACAGCAGCGCTAAGCTCTTTGCTGCACGTGATGAATCGCAGTGAATTTCCGATGAATGTGAACGCAATGCCAAAAGGACGGTGAAGACTAAAAAAAGGAAGTGCAACTGCCCCTAGACGGAGGCACTGGCTAGTAAGGGATTTATTTTCTGAAACATCAGATGGAAAATCGTGTTTAGTATCACGATAAACGAAAGCAGGAAGGTGAACGTTATTAATATTGTTTGTAATTTTTTCATTTAAATTCATAATTTTTAATTTTATTAATAAATAAAAGAGTGTTTTGTTTTTAAAACACTCTTATAAAAATGATTATTGAGCGTCGCTTACGTGAGGGATAGGAGCGTCGATGACTTTATCTGGATCATAGAAGTTGTCTATGATAGGAGCATCTTTAGGAGGGTCAATGGGTTTCCCTTTAGCTGCTTCATCAGCAAATCCACATGCAACACAAGCAAGCGGTAACATTAAACAAATTAATTTTTTTAACATTATTATCTCCGTTATTAGAACAACGAAATTATACCAGAATTAATAATTATAAATAAAGTGAGCTTTATTAATTGAATTATCATTAATGCGCCCTAATGCATTACTATCTTCCAAAGTAATATTTGAAAAATAGGCGCCATTTAAATCGACTTTACAACGGGTGAGAGTAAAATAATTAATTTCAGAGTGATCGAATTCTAAACCTCTTGGCAATGTGATAGATCCATCACAAACTTCCAATGCTTTTAAAACAAATTTCTTTTGCAAATCAGGACAGAGGGTGCTGCCTCTAGGAAAAATTTGAATAGCGACAAGGAGGGTTTTCAGATCTTCAGGAGATAAAGTAGCAATTGTTTTTTCAAAAGCCTGATCCCAAAGGCGACGGTTTAATTCTTGATTCCGAATGCACCGTTTAAAATGATAGAGATACATGCGTTTATTGCCAGGCTCCCAAAGCGCGCCAGCTAATCGCATCTTTTGCTCAACTTGTTCTTGATCTGCAATTCTTTGATGAGCAATAGCAAGCGTTAAAAAAAGCTGAGTAAGATCTTTTTTGGACTGGTAGAGTTCTTCTGTTCCTTTCACTTTTGAGTAAATGTAGAGTCCTGTATCTATAAAATAGTCGATGATTCTAAGGACTGTATTAAGACCAACATTAGTAGAGACGATCAAGAGCGGGAAAATAAAAAGAGCATAAGATCCCACACGGGCGATGAGGTAACCGACATAAGAAAAACCGGTCGCATCTTTAGTCTCGAATGTCCACCTTGAAATTAGTTCGCTAGGCTGAACTCCATCCTTTATTTGACCAAGACGAAATGCAAGCCAATCATCATCAGAAGAGGAGTCGATACTATGTTGGACTTGTGCCCAGCCTAATTCAGAAGCATACATAGGAGTTAAATTTTAAAATAAAATTAATTAAAAATCTACTTTTTTAAAGTAATTTTAATAATTTTTACAGGTTGGATGGGACGGTCATTACTAACCGGCGTTGTTTCAATTTTTCTTACTACATCCATCCCGCTTGTCACTTCGCCAAAAATGGTATGTTTATTATTCAGCCAGGGGGTTGCAGCAGTAGTAATAAAAAATTGACTTCCATTGGTATTAGGACCTCGGTTTGCCATGGCAAGTAGTCCTGGACGGTTGAATGTCAGAGAGGGGGAGAATTCATCATTAAATGATTTTCCCCAGAAAGATTGTCCACCAGTTCCATTTCCAAGCGGGTCTCCGCCTTGAATCATAAAGCCTTTAATGACGCGATGGAAGATGGTCCCATCGTAATAATGGCTCTCTGCTAATTTGAGAAAATTTTCCACTGCTTTAGGCGCTTTATCAGGAAAGAGTGTCACTTCAATTGGGCCTTGGGTTGTTTCGATCACAACACCACTTTGTTTTGTCGCAGCCACTGTCATATTTTCCTCTGGATGTAATGAAGTTGAAAAGAAGAGCAGAAATAAAAAAGAGATGATTTTTTTCATATGGTTTTTTAGGAGGCAATTGTGCCTCCTTAAAGATTAAAAGTCAATAAATGGAGATTTCCAGACGAGATATTCTCTACCATAGGTATTCGATTTAAAACCTGTCCATTTTCCTTCTAGCACATTTTCAGAAATCTGGCAGAAGGAGGCAACGCCATCCGTATTTTGTGATAAATCATGGTAGGCAACACTTAAAACATCTTTGCGCAGAATACCGACACCGACTTGTACATTTGAATTTCCTATTTTCCAAAAAAGTGAATAATTTTCGCCTTGTGGAGCAATACATACTTCGCCTCGATAATTGAACTCTCCGGTTGGGTGACTGCTTCCCCATAATTCATAAGTCCCGGTTTGAAGTGCATAGGCATATGTACTGATTAAACATGCCATTGCTAACATTAATTTTTTCATGGAAATCTCCTATTAAAAATAAAAACACACTGGTAAATCCTAGCATTTTACTTTATTTCTAGGAACAGGATTGACAAGAGCTTCCTGAATGAAATGGTTTATTTTTTTGAAGAAAAATAGCAGGATGGCAGGATGAACAGGATAAAAGAATAGGATAAGAAAAGCGAAGAGAAGAGCAGCAGGATGGTAGGATAGCCAGGATAAGAAAAGAAAAAGATTTCTGATTCACAGGAAAATTATAGGATACTGTCCATCCTGTTCTTCTATCATGTTCATCCTGCCATCCTGCTATTCTTCTCTTTACTTTTCTTAATAACTAGTGTGGTCGAGCTTCACTTTTCCTTTAAATACTTTGTGTACGTAAGAGACGTAGAAAAAGCTGAGGGGAATGCCCGTCAATCCGATGAGGCCCATCACATAGAGCGCTGTTTTAGAAGCAGAGCTGTTATACAGCGTGAGTGAATTCATAGGATCTATTGATGAGCGTATAATGTTTGGAAAAGTTCCTATCATGAAAAGAATTAGCAAAAAGACAATTGAAAGGCACGAACAGAGAAAAGCTTTGGCATTTTGTTTTTTGCGTACAAAATGTAAGATGCCTCCAATAAATCCTAAGCTCAAAAAAATAAAGATCGCAAGCGAGGGGTGGTCAAAAAAAGGGGCTACCATATGGGGATTAAATACAAATGTGCTAAAAGTTGTTGTCCCCCATAAAATCAGAAATAGTGTGACAAGCGGCCTGATCCATTTGCGCACTTTGTGATTGAATTCACCTTCTGTTTTCATCAGTAAATAAATCGAGCCGTGCATAGAGAAAAGAGAGAGGCCCAAAAATGAAACTAAAATTGTATAGGGAGTAAACAGTTGAAAAATGCCGCCCTTGTAAATGCCCTGTTCATTCAGTGGGATACCTTCAACCATATTGCCCAAGATTAGTCCCACTGACAGAGCTAGAACAACACTGGCCATTGAAAAGCAAAAGTCCCAAAAATAGCGCCACGCATAACTCTCTTTTTTGCTGCGAAATTCTATCGATGCAGCACGCAGCATAAATCCAAAAAGAAGCACCATTGTGGCTGTGTAGAAGCCTGAGGTCAAATTGGCAAAGGCCCTTGGAAATCCCGCAAACAAGACGCCACTTCCAATGACAATCCATGTAGTATTGCCATCCCAAACAGGACCAATGGCATTGATCATCACGCGCCTTTGATTATCTCCCTTTGTTAAAAGATGGAGAGCGCCTACACCAAGATCATAGCCATCTAGGGTGGCATAGGCAATCACGGCGAACATCATCACGAAATAGGTGGTAAGCTGTAAAAATTCGAAACTAATCATGACTTAAACACATCTCGGTAAGGGAGTTCTTCTTCAACAACATTAGGCCCATTTTTGATCTTTTTATCTAAAAGAACTAAAAAAAGCGCAAAAAAGAGTAAGTACATCACCACAAACATCACCAAAGAGCCAATCACTTGTCCACGCGTTAATTCTGCTGAAAAAGCATCTTTTGTCTTCATTAGCTTATAAACGATCCACGGCTGTCTTCCCATGCATGCGCTATACCAGCCGCCAATGTTTGCAAGTTGTGGGAAAACAACGGCAAGCATAAGAAATTTCAAAACCAAGTGATGCATTTTCCACTTGTTTTTATACCAATAATAGAGACCAAATGCAGCCGCAAAAAACATCAGCGTCCACATAACCACCATCAAATGATAAACCTGGAATACTGCAGGGACATAGGCCCAGTGATCTCTAGGAAATTGGTCTAGCCCTCTAACTGGCGTTGTAAGGTCACGGTGCATTAAAAAACTCATGAGGCCAGGAATTTTTATTCCATAGACCTGATCATTTTTTTCATCGACCCAACCTGCAATATAGCCCGGCGTTGATTCTTTAGTCTCATAAATGCCTTCAAAGGCAGCTAATTTTTCTGGATTATGCTCGCCAATTTTTCTTCCTAAGTGATCCGCAGAAATAAGCTGCGCGATCACACAGCAGCCGGCAATAATGAGTCCCACTTTCATCGACTTTTTTGCAAATTCATGGTACTTGTTTTTTAAAAGATAGTAGGCGGAGACGCTGACGATTAAAAAGGCTCCCGTGAGCCAACAAGCTAAAAGCACATGGGTCAAATGGCTCAAATTAGTCGGGCTCAAAAACATTTCCCACCAATCAGTCACTTGAGCGACTTGTTCTCCGCCCACATCGAGGGCGAGTCGATAGCCTGATGGTTTTTGCATCCAAGAATTTGTACTGACAATCCAAATCGCACTGAAATGAGCGCCA
The DNA here is from genome assembly GCA_035478495.1 of Rhabdochlamydiaceae bacterium. Taxonomy (GTDB): domain Bacteria; phylum Chlamydiota; class Chlamydiia; order Chlamydiales; family Rhabdochlamydiaceae; genus DATIJP01. Next base: position 5,357 of record DATIJP010000013.1, on the reverse strand, counting down.
AGCGCTACCATGATTGTGGCCAAAAAATGGACGGACGGCTTCACACGCTTCCATCCAAATAAAAGCACGCCTAAAAAACCAGCTTCTACAAGAAAGGCAAAAAAACCTTCCGCTCCAAGTAAACTTCCAAAGACATCTCCAACAAATCGTGAGTAGCGCGCCCAATTTGTTCCAAGTGAAAATTGCAAAGGGATTCCTGTTGCGACGCCAAGAGCAAATGTCAGTGAGAATACCTTGACCCAAAATTTAGTCATTTTTTCCCAAATGGGATCTTTGGTCTTGAGGTACATTCCCTCCATCATAATGAGTGCAAGCGAAAGTCCAATGCTTAAGGGGGGATAAATGAAATGAAATGTGATGACAAAAGCAAATTGCAAGCGCGAAAGGATTTCAACGTCCATAAAAACTCACTCAAGTTACTGCAAGTGTATAAATGATTACTTTTTGTCGCATCTTTCTGCAAGTTTTAAATACTTATAGAAGGTGCTATGACCATTATACATCGAGATAATAAATCCTTCTTTTCCTCCAAGAAATCCTCTTTTAAAAATATAGCTCTTGGCAAACGCATAAAAGCTATGATAGAGGGCTTTAAAAACTGACACCTTCTTTTTTCTTTTTTCTTGATCAGCAAAAAGTGTGGTGTAGTGCTGCATTTTGTCTAGGAAATCGGCAATTTCTAAATAGGGGGTATGGAGTAATGGAGATTGGAGAGAAATCTCTTTGAGGTGTTGTGTGATGACTTTTTCATGGACCTGATCATCAGAAAAACAAGCGCTTTTTCGATGAAAGAGCCTAACCACGCGATCCGGATGCCAGCCGCCACACCATTTGATCCTTTTACCATTAAAAAAATTATGCCTTTCAATGGAATAGACACAGGTTGGATCTAAGACAAGTCCTTGTATCTCTTCTATTAATTCAGCCGTTAGGACCTCATCGCTATCCAATGAGAGGATCCAATCATGAGTGGCAAGATGAGCGGCCTCATTGTGCAACGCGCCAAATCCTAAAAATGGAGATGTATAAATCTTGGTGTTTAGATATTCTTTTGCTAAAAATAGAGTCTGATCGGTTGAGCCAGTATCTAAAATCACCACCTCCGAAAATGAACGCACAGACTCTAAAGTCTTTTGCAGGGTGCGGCGGCTGTTTTTTGTTAGGATAGTGACGCTAATCATGGGAGTCTAGTATATATGAAAAAGCAGGCGATTCAATGAAAAAAAGTTATACATTTGATGATGTGGCCTTAGTGCCTCAATTTAATAATGTTCCCTCACGGACCGAACCCTCCTTAGAAACTTGGTTGACCAAAAAGCGCAAAGTTCAAATTCCTCTACTAGCGTCCAATATGGACACAGTGATCTCAGAGGAATTGGCAGCTATTCTGCTCCACCATGGAACCCTGCCTATTTTTCACCGTTTTTCCCCTTTTGATGATCAGCTGAAATGGGTGAAGAAATACGGTGAAAATACCTTTATTTCATGCGGTATTCAAAAAATTCAAGACACACGCAAACTTCTTGACGCCGGCGCATATGGACTTTGTATTGATGTGGCCCATGGCCATTCTGAGCGGATGTTCCATTTCCTTGCCGAGATTAAAAAGACTCACCCTAATAGCGAAGTGATCGCGGGCAATGTCTGCACAGCCATGGCCTATCATGATCTTGTGAATGCCGGGGCCGATGCTGTAAAAGTGGGTGTAGGTCCAGGGGCTGCCTGCACGACAAGAATGGTCACCGGCTTTGGCGTGCCTCAATTTAGCGCGATTTCTGATTGCGCAGAGATTGCAGAAAAACTGCGCGTGCCTCTCATTGCCGATGGAGGGATCCGCACTAGCCGCGATGTGGTACTGGCCTTAGCTGCAGGCGCTAGCACTGTGATGATCGGAAAACTTTTTGCACTCACACATGAAAGCGCCGCTATTAAAAAAAAGGCAAGCGAGCTTCCTTCTGGTTTTATGGCAAAATTTCGCGGACAAGCAAGTGCCGATTTCCAAACTGAATTCTATGGCGGTTTAAAGGACAAAACAGTGGCTGAAGGAGTGGATTTTTGGGCGCCTGTATCTGGAGGCGCCTCAGAGCTGATTAATACTCTTTTGGGAGGCCTAAGAAGCGGGCTCACATATGGCGGCGCGCGCAATATTAAAGAGCTTCAAAGGAAAGCAGAATTTGTGGAGGTTACCTATGCATATATGCACGAAAGTCTTCCGCGTACTTATCATTCTTAATTTTTTGGTCTTTTTTTCATGTTCAAAAAAGAAAAACGATGCCATCGATCCTGCTTTTGCTACCTCATCAGTACAAGAAGACGCCGACGATTGCGCGATTTGGATCCACCCTACTGATCGCAGTTTAAGCCTTATTATTGGCAACGATAATGAAAAAAAAGGAGGGCTTTATCTTTGGGACTTCTCTGGAAAAGAAATTTTTCGCACAGAGCATGTCAAAGAGCCGATGCATATGGATGTCCGTTATGGAATGCGAGTGGGCAATCAAAAAGTAGATATTGTGGCCTGTCCCATTCGAGGGACAAATATCATCAAAGTCTTCAAAATCAATCCCGATTCGCGCACTCTCACAGACATTACAACAACGGGCGGCATCAAAACAGGATTTTCAGATGAACCCTATGGCTTTTGTCTCTACAAAGATAAAAACACAGGAAATATTTATGCTTTCTTAAGCAAAAATGAAGCGAAGGCCAATATCCATCAAATCTTGCTTGAAGATGATGGATCAGGACAGGTGATGGGAAGTCTGGTACGCTCTTTTGGGGGAGAATTTACAAAAAGCGTTGTTGAAGGCATGTGTGCCGATGATGATCAGGGATTTTTCTATATGGCCGATCAACATTATGCTGTTTTAAAATTCGACGCCGATCCCACAAGCAAGCCAGAACCACATTCCATTTTTGCTACTGATGTGCATGGGCTACGAAAAGGTTTAAGCCTATATACCTGCGATGATGGCAAAGGTTATATTCTACTTTCAACGCCTGGAGATGATCTCATTAAAGTTTACGAAAGAGAAGGAGAGAATCACTTTGTGCAGAATATCGAAAAGAATGGATCTTCTTCTACAGATGGAATCGATTCTACCTCTTGCGCTATTCCTCCTAAATTCCCTTATGGATTTCTTGTTTGTCATAATAAACCCAAAAAAAACTTTGTAATCTATAGCTGGGAAGAGATCGCACGTGATAAACTGTTAAAATGCAACAGTTGCCCCTAGCATTTGAAAAGATTTACGATTCGGTCCATGGATTTATCCATTTTAATCAGTGCGAACGAGAACTGATTGATTCCGCTCTTTTTCAACGGTTGCACTATCTCCATCAATTAGGCATCTCTTATTTGGTCTATCCAGGCGGAACTCATACCCGTTTTGAGCATTCATTGGGAACAATGGAGCTTGCCAGCCGTATTTTTGATCAGATTACTACCAAAGCCAATTATCATGAGCCAGATCTTGAATATTGGCGCCAAATGTTGCGTTTTGGCGCTCTTTGTCATGATCTAGGACATCTTCCTTTTTCACATGTTGCAGAAAAACGATTACTCAAAGGAAAAGGGCATGAACATTGGACCCTGGAAATCATCCAGTCTTCTGAACTAAAACCCCTTTGGCATAAAGCAGGAAAAAGGTTCCAGAAGAAAAATATTTTAAACGATCTCCTTAAACTTGCTCTGGGACAAGAAAAAGCAGAAGAGCTGGGTTTGAATCTCTCTTTCACTCCTTGGGAAAGGATCTTTTCGCAAATTGTCTCGGGAGATTTTGTTGGCGCTGATCGAATCGATTATCTACTAAGAGATGCAAAATCCACTGGACTTTCCTATGGACTATTTGATTATTCGCAGCTTATTGAAATGCTTTGTGTCGTTTCATCAGACAAGATTGGGATCGAAGAAAATGGGTTGGAATCTTGCGAGGCGCTATTGCTTGCGCGCCACTACATGTACCGCCGTCTTTACCAATATCCTCCAATCAAGGCCTATTCATTTCATCTTGCCCGGCTCATGCAACATCTTTATTCTAATTCCAAATATTTCAAAGATTTGAAGGCATACCTTTCAATGAGCGAGCCTGAGGTCTTGATCTATTTAAATAAGGCCGCTAGCGATCCTTCCCATCCTGATCATCTAGATGCCAGCTGCATTACATCCAGAAAAAAAAGATTTAAAGCCCTTGCTATCCCTGAAGGGATTAAAGAGAAGGACCTTCAAAATTTTAAAAAAAAGTTATCTATTCCAGATCTTCTAATGGAGTGGGAATTTTCAAATAAAAAACCTGCTAAGTATGGTCTTTCTCTTCCAGTTTTAAGAAAAAATGGCAAGGTCGTCCCTGCAAGCGAGCTTTCCGAGATTCTAATCCCTAGCGGCGCTAGGGGATTTGTCTACATTGCCCCAGAATATGAAAAAGACTTAGTCAAAATGTTTTAAATTCCGTAAATGACGTTATTCCTGATAAACTTCTTTGCATGAATGCTGGAATTCAAAAAAGATTTAATCATTTACGAGAAATCCTCTTTTCTCTTTCGCGCAGAGAAAAGTTGTTTTGTCTTTTTGCCATGCTCTCAGGTTTTTTCATTTGCGCCGAATATGCGATTATCCGTCCAGTCAGCAACTCTCTTTTTATCCATGCCTACTCGAGTCAATTTTTCCCTTATGCTTGGCTAGCAGTGATCCCTCTTAATTTTCTCATTGTCTCACTCTATAACCATTTTCTGCCCAAATGGGGCTGCGCCAAGACCTTCTTTGTAACACTCTCACTTGTAATGGGAGGCAATCTTTTTTTTGCTCTATTTATTAATCAATTTCATTGTCTGCCCTTTATATTTTACATTTGGAAAGAGGTCTATATTCTGCTCATGTTCCAGCAGCTTTATTCTGTGATCCATTCCACCATCAGAATGGAACATGCAAAACTCTTATATGGGATCTTTTTTGGAATTGGGGGGATGGGCTCGCTACTTGGGAGTTTTTTTCCTGGATTTTTCGCTGTCCAAGTGGGCTCTGAGCAGCTTCTTTATTTATCTCTGCCTGTCTATTTGCTTCTGCTGATCGCCTATACTTTTCTCATTAAATATAGTTCTGCTCAAAATATCCAAAATGAGCTGCCAGCTTCTAGTTCCACTAGTTTTATCCATGGAATAAAAGTAATTTCCGGCTCAAGATTTCTCCTTTTTATTTTAATGATCGTGGTGTTAATGCAGGTCTGTGCCACTTTAGTGGATTTCCAGTTTAACCATTACTTAGAGCGGCTTTATCCTGATAAAGACATCCGCACAGAATACATTGCGCACACATTTAGCATTGTTCATGTCTGTACCATTCTGTTCCAATTTATCGGCAC
>DATIJP010000012.1:0-19369 GCA_035478495.1 Rhabdochlamydiaceae bacterium | reverse complement strand
TATTTTGGCCGATTTTTGGTTCTTTTTGCGGGGGTTGTATACGAAGTTTGATACTACCCCCGCAAAAAGAACCAAAAATCGGCTCAAAAGAACCCCAAAATCGACAGAAGCTGAGTTTTAGGACAGCTTCTAAGAGACTGTTAACGGCAATTATTCTAACGCATTTGTGTTTTTTGGCAAGCTAGTGCTCTTTTCCAAAAATCCTTATGCACTGGACTGCGTCAAAGCCCCGGGGTTTGTCGATCGTGAAAGGGATAGTATGAGGCAATACAATCCCTGTGTTAACCTGTATGTATTCAAAAAAATGAGGATCGAAGGATGCACCAAGAGTCGATGGTCTATGTATGTTGGGCTTGTCGGGATAAACCCGAGGCTAAAAAAATTATTCATGGGTTATTGGAGGCGCGTTTGGTCGCTTGTGCTTCAATTCTGCCCGGAATCGAATCCATTTATCGCTGGGAAGGGAAAATTGAGGAGAGCCGAGAAGTGAAAGTCATCCTCAAAACGACTTATAGTCGATATGATGCAATTCAAAAATACATCCAATCTCATTGTAGTTATGAAGTTCCAGAGATTGTGCAAATCCACGTTGTTGATGGGAATCCAGCCTACTTGTCATGGGTCGTGAGGGAAACTTCTGATCTCTTTTTGAGGCCAACAACTCTATCAAACTAGAATTTGCGTATGCAGACAAGCAAATGATCTCCGATTGGAATCGCTTTGTTCAAGATCGATCTTTACCGAAATTTAGTCCTTCAATGGCCTGGAGTTTTTCGGCGATATTTCGAGAAACCCTGGAAGATGTGCATCGACATCGGTATTTTTATTTCTATCTAACTGAGGATAGAGATTTAAGTTTTTTTTTCTTTGCCAATAGGGAATAGTTTCATTGCTCATGCCGTTTTTAAATTAAATTCCGAGTAATACCATTTATCAAATTTTGATCACTTAGGATTGTCCTTAATGTATTTTTTTTATTTATTTTTCTCAATTTAAATTTTTTTTTAAGATTAGTATCAATTGATTCTGAAATTAGATGTTATATTGTACCCGAAGTGATTCAAAAGTTGACCTTTGGTTTCATCTTTTGAGCGGTCACAATTTTCAATCGGAACTGGTATAATCATCTCAGGAATTATGACCTACCGCTGGATGTATATTGATTTCGATAGCTATTTTTCGAGCGTGGAACAGCAGCTCAATCCCAAATTAAGAAATAAACCGATTGCTGTAGTTGCCGTACATACCGATGCTACTTGCGCCATTGCGGCAAGTTATGAAGCGAAGTCTTTTGGGGTGAAAACGGGAACACCTATTTGGGAAGCCAAAAAAATGTGTCCCCATTTGATTTGCATCTTAGCAAATCATGAAGCATATATAGAATTTCATGAAAAAATCCTTCGAGAAATTGACCGATATGTGCCTGTGGCAAAGGGTTGTTCCATTGATGAAGTAGCTTGCCAATTGATGGAAAATGAGAGCGCTCATGCAGAAAAGCTGGCAGAGAAAATCAAACGAGGTCTAAAAGAGCATGTCGGAGAATGGATTCGTTGTTCGATTGGGATTGCTCCTAATTGTTACCTTGCGAAAGTAGCCACTGATATGCAAAAACCGAACGGATTAGTTTTTATTCGCAAAGAAGATCTTCCCCAAAAACTTTACTCTTTGAAACTGCGTGATTTACCAGGAATTGGCGCAAACATGGAAACCCGCTTAAAAAAGCGCGGCATTTTGGATATGAAAACACTTTGCTCTTTGGATTTAGAACAGCTTCATAAAGCTTGGGGAAGTATAGAAGGTGCAAGAATGTGGCATCACCTAAAAGGTATCGATCTTCCTGACAAAAAAACGCAAAGAAGAAGCGTAGGCCATAGCCATGTTATGGCACCAGAACTGAGACACCCAGAAAAAGCTCGCGATGTAGGAAGAAAACTCACAGCAAAAGCAGCGGAGCGTCTCCGTAAGATGGGACTTGTCGCCTCTCGGATGAATTTATCTGTAATTTTTGAAAAAGGGGAGTATTTAGAACTGAGCTTAAGATGTGATCGGATCAATGACACCTTGGCATTCTTATCTCTTTTTCACGAAATGTGGAAAATCATCAATCCTACAGGTTCTGCAAGGTTAAAAAAAATTTCCGTTCGTTTTTCTGACTTAGAAAATTCTGTATCTCAACAATATGAGTTTTTCACAGATCATTCCAGAGAGAAAGAAAAAAAAGCTTCCCACGTTTTAGATTTAATCCATCAAAAATATGGGAAAGATTCGATTTCTTTTGGCATTTTGCCTAATTATCCAAAATGAACGTTCTTTGGTTGATGTCCCATATGTTTCGTAAATGTCTGATTTTATTTCTCCTAGAAAATTTTTTCAAAAAATATAGATAATTTTTTTTACTTATGCATTTATATAAATTGAAATTAATGAAAGTAAAAAAGTATCAGATGATGCTGGAAAAAAATAAAATGGAGAGATTATGCCTTTAAAAAAAGGTTCTTCAAAAAAAACCATTTCTCAAAACATTCGGACTGAAATGCATCACGGGAAACCTCAAAAGCAAGCCGTGGCCATTGCATTAAATACGGCAAGAAAATCAGGAGCCAAAATCCCTAAAAAAAAGAAATGAACAAATAGGTGTGAACATGGTTGATTTTAATACGTTATTTGAAAACGAGCTGAAAGATATGTATAGCTCTGAACAACAAATCGTTAAAGCTTTGCCGAAAATGATCAATGCGGCTAGTTCAAAGAAATTAAAAGCCGCTTTGGATACGCATTTGAACGAGACTCAAGAACAGGTGCAAAGACTTGACGAAATAGCAAAAGAACTCAATCTGGATTTTTCAGATGCCGATTGCCCTGCCATGAGAGGTATTTTGGAAGAAGGAGAAGAAGCGTTGGATGAATACAACGGCGAAGTCTTAGATGCTGCGATTATAGGAGCAGCTCAAAGGGTAGAACATTATGAAATCGCGGTATATGGAACATTGATCACATATGCCAAGATTTTAGATCTTCCCAATGTGGAAAAACTATTAAAGAAAAGCATAGCAGAGGAGAAAGAAGCCGATAGCACATTATCAAAAATAGCCGAAGGCACATTTTTTTCACATGGAGTGAATAAGAGAGCCGCCGGTTAAAAACAGTTCTCTCTCTTCTTTTTAGTGAATTCCCAAAGAAGGGCCGGAAGAATCCCGGCCTTTTTTAAGTCGTTAAACTATTTACAATTAAGCCGCTTTTTTGTACCTCGATTTCTTACCTTTTTTCTTCTTGGAAGAAGTATTATCCGGCTCTTCCAGGTGAGATCTCTTATTCCATCATTGACTTCACAATACTCACCGTTTATTTAATTTCAAAAAATTTATTCAAGTATCAAAAGACACCAAAAAAACTAAGTTTCAAATAAAAATATAAATAAACTAAAAGGAAAATAAAAGGAGTCCTTGTGAAAACACAGAAAACGCAGCCAGGACTGGAATACAAGATGGACCCAAAACCTCGATGGGAAGGAAATACGAATCATTTGCGGTTGAGGGATAAAACAGCGATCATTACGGGAGGAGATAGTGGCATTGGAAGGGCTGTAGCTTTCGCATTTGCAAAAGAAGGAGCCGACCTGGCTATTATTTATCTCGACGAGCATAAAGATGCGCGCGAAACTCGAAAACTTGTGGAAAGTGAAGGAAGAAAATGCCTTCTAATCTCTTGTGATGTAGGCATTGAAAAAGCAGTTAAAAGAGCGGTTCAATTGACAATGAAAAATTTCGGAAAGATTGATATTGTTGTAAACAATGCTGCAGAGCAAATAGAGCAAAACAAAATTGAAAATATTTCCGAAAAACAGTTGGAAAATACATTTCGCACCAATATTTTTTCCTATTTTTTCTTAATCAAACATTGCATAAAACACTTGAAAAATGGAGCTACAATCATTAACACCACTTCTGTCACAGCGTACCGAGGAAGCGATCATTTGTTGGATTATGCGTCGACAAAAGGCGCGATCGTCTCCTTCACTCGCTCTTTGTCGGCTAATTTAGTAGAACAAGGAATCCGAGTGAATGCAGTGGCTCCTGGTCCAATTTGGACACCGCTTATCGTCGCCTCTTTTACAGAAAAGAAAATCAAAAGTTTCGGCAAAAACACACCTATGAAAAGAGCAGGTCAACCTGAGGAGGTCGCTCCTTGCTATGTTTTTTTAGCAAGTGAAGACAGTTCGTACATGACAGGACAAGTATTACATCCCAATGGAGGAGAAATCATCAACGGATAAATGTTTAGTTTTAAAATTTGACAAGGAATTTTCTATTAAAAAAAGGGAGAGGTTGTATTTTGATCACGTTCTGATACAACTAATGTGGGGATATCTTTATGGAACATCTAGACCTGAATCCGGCTAGTCTGCCGCTTTGCATTACGTGTAACAACGATGAATTTAATCTGCAAAATCGAAAATTTGCCCCAAAGGTAAAAGAGATAGAAATCGAAGTAATAATCGAGTGCTACGTTTGTAAAAAGTGCGGAACTCCCTCTATAACTAGCACTCAAATGAATGGTTTTCGTAGGTCTGCTGCAGATGCTTATCGCGAACTACACAATATTTTTCCCAAATTCTCACTGCTATGAACTCAAAAAATTCTCTCTTTCATCACCGTTTGTCTTCGAAACAATTAGATGATCTGGAATGGAAAACCATTGATTCTCTTGAAGTTTTTTGCAAAGAAAAGGGAACCGAATACTTACGCGAACAAGCCTGTAAAGAAAATGCTTTTCTTCTTTGTCAAGGAGCTGAGAACCTCAACTACAGGTTTTCCAAAACCTTGCATTTAGATTCCTTCGTGACTGTCAAAGAATAAAATAAATCTAAATTTTTCGAGAAAATTTTGGTATAATTTGATGCTAAATTTATTTTTTATTTTTTTTAAAAAAATAATTTGATAATTAACAAATCAAAGAAGACCTGTAATGAAAAGGGGCCTGGGTTTTCTTTCATATGTCGAGATATCGTAAAGATGGAACGTTTCTCTTCTACTAGGAAGAGCCGCAGCAGCAAATCTCGTAGGGCTGCATAAAGAAACAATCAACACCGCGTGGCCTTAAATAGAAGCGCTCGAAGCGCATTTTAATATCACATGGTTTAGAGGAAGATTATGAAAAATACAATGTGTTTTACAAGTATCGTTCTTTTATTAACCGCCTGTGCTCAAAGTGAAACAGGTCGAGGATCTGATCAAGGTTCTGGATATGGCAATAATAGGAGCGGAAATGGAAATAACGGATCGGGAGGAGATTTTAATCAAGATTATAGAAATTCTCCAAATTGCTACAACGATCCAAATTGCAATTCGAATATCCAAAATCGAAATTATAATAATACGAACGCGGGATATGCGGACCAAACACAAAATGCGGATTGGACTATAACCTGGAAAGTCAAACAGGTTCTCTTATCAGAGAGCAATTTGGCATGGAGCTCGAGGTTTGTCCATGTTGTTACGAATGATGGGGTTGTAACTTTAACGGGCTCTGTGGCAAGTCAAGATGACATGGATTTGATTGTTAGGCGCGTGAAAAACGTAACCGGCGTGAGAAAAGTTAACAATCAAATGACTGTTTCTAGTTCTTAAACGTTATAAGGAGAAGTATGCTCATTTGGGCCATTATCTTTTTAGTGATCGCAATCATAGCGGGATTGTTTGGGTTTCGCGGGGTTGAAGGAATAGCGTTAACTATTTCGAAAATCTTGTTTTTCCTTTTTGTTATTTTGTTCATTATCTTTTTAGTTCTATCTCTTGCTGGGGTAGGATCTATTGCTAAGTAGTTGATGTTCTACGGTCTGCTGCATCTCTTTATCGCTGGGAGGGAAAAATTGAGGAGAGCCAAGCGGAAAATTCTCGCCTAAAAACTTTTTGAAACCATACAATTTCTTATCGTTTTGTCAGATAGGATTTCATGAGTCTGGAAATTGCTCAAGATGTCTCCGTGGAACTGAGCTTGTCTCCCGAAGGGCGTGTCTATGTCAATAAAGATAGACAGTCGGATGAACGATTGTTTTTAGCGGAATGTACAAAAATCGAGGAGCTCTTTGTGAAGAGCGTTCCTTATGCCATTTTGCATTTGGGACTTCGCGATTTCGCATCTCTACCCCCTAGTTTTTTATTCTGGCAGACCTTTTCTCGTCAATTCATCATACGTGTTTGTCAATTACAGAGTACTGAAAATCAGGGCAAAATCATTATCGATAAGCCAAGTAACAATGAACTCCGAGCCCTCCTAGACGAAGCCCCCTTCATGCAAGGAACGGAATATCTTTCGGAAGAGGTCTTAATTGATATTTGGAGGCAGATGGTGGAGATCCTGAATCAAGAGCTAACCGCTTTTTCAGGGTCCTTGCAAACATATTTAGGTCAATATAGTTCCCGGTGGAACCAAGTGGGACGGGTCTGTTTTCACTTAGCGGAAAATAAAAATAACGAAAAAAAGCCATTTGCTTTTTTGGCTACATACACGCAGCTCAGCCATCATGGAAACCTCCCGCAACATTTGCCTTTGAAGCGAGCATTGCAAGAGTCCGCAAAGGATGCAACACGCTCTGCTCTACTATCCCTTCTTATTCCTGTACAAAAAGCGGCAGCTCAAAGCTCTTTTGTTAAAGGACTTGTTGATGCAGGGACTATTTTTGAAGCCGTGGCTTGGACGACCCATGATGCGCACAGGTTTTTACAAGACATTCCCTTAATGGAGGCAAGCGGTGTGATGATTCGTGTGCCGAACTGGTGGAATCCGCAAAAACCGCCGAAACTGAAAGCGGAAGTGCATTTAGGGGAACGGCCCGCCTCTGTTTTGGGGTTGGGGAGTTTGCTGGAATTTGATATTCGGCTGGCTCATGCTAATGGGGAATCCTTGACGCGAGATGAGTGGCTTGAACTTATGCAAGGCGATGGGGGGTTGGTTAAAGTCAAGGGGCAGTGGGTCGAAGTGGATAAAGAGAAGCTTAAGGCTCTCCTTTCTCACTGGGATCACCTGAAACAAACCAAACGAGAGGGTCTCTCAATGGCGGAGGGTTTACGCCTTTTGGCTGGGATGGATACGACACCCCTCTCCGAAGGCAAAACAGAGGAAACTTCTATTGAGTGGTTTCAAGTCACTGCAGGAAACTGGTTAAAGACTGTTTTAGAGCAGCTTAAAAACCCGCACCGTTCTCAAGAAAAAGCACTGGAAGAGGCATTAGGTAAAAATCTTCGCGGAGAGCTCCGCCCCTATCAGAAGAAAGGGGTTCAATGGCTCTGGGTGCTGTACCAGCTGAGATTGGGAGGCTGCCTTGCGGATGATATGGGACTTGGAAAAACCATTCAGGTTCTTTCTTTGCTCTTGGCAATTAAAGAAATGGGCGCCACAGATAAACCTCATCTTTTAGTAGTTCCCGCTTCATTATTAGGAAATTGGCTGGCAGAAGCAGCCCGCTTTGCTCCAACGCTTAAAGTGGCTCTTGCGCACAGCTCGGCAAAAGAAAGAGTGGAAGGCGTTGATCTCGTTCTCACTACATACGGAGTTCTTCAACGAGAAAAAACATTGCAAGAGACCGAGTGGAATCTCGTCATTTTGGATGAGGCGCAGTCGATCAAAAATCCTAATGCAAAACAGACTCTCGCAGTGAAGGGCTTGATGAGCGACGTGCGTCTTGCTCTCACAGGGACACCCGTTGAAAATCGAGTTGGCGACCTGTGGTCCCTTTTTGACTTTACTTCTCCAGGCCTTTTGGGTTCAGCTAAGGCATTTGCAGGTTACTCGAAACAGGCGGAGCGCGCCCATTTTATGGGAGCTCTTCGTAAACTTACACAGCCCTACATCCTCAGACGGCTTAAAAGCGATAAAAACATTATTTCTGATCTTCCTGCCAAAACAGAAATGAAAACCTACTGCTACTTAAGCAAAGCTCAGATTCGCTTGTATAGGCAAGCGATTGAAGAACTGGCGAAACAACTGGAAGAGGCCGAAGGAATTCAACGACGCGGGCTTGTCTTATCCTCCCTGATGCGCCTCAAGCAAATTTGCAATCACCCTTCTCAATGGTTGGGGTTTGGAGAATTTGCTGAAGAGGAAAGTGGCAAATGGATCCGTTTGCGAGAAATTTGCGAACAGATTGCTGAAAAACAAGAGAAAGTCCTAATTTTTACACAGTTTAAAGAAATCATCAAGCCTCTGTTCTTGTTCTTAACCAACCTATTTGGCAAGGAAGGACTTATCCTACACGGGGATATTGCAGTCTCAAAGCGAGCTGCCTTAGTGGAGAAATTCCAACAAGATCAGGGACCGCCTTTCTTCATCCTCTCTCTCAAGGCGGGAGGAACCGGATTGAACCTCACAAAGGCGTCTCATGTTATTCACTTTGACCGTTGGTGGAATCCAGCTGTTGAAAACCAGGCTACGGATCGTGCCTATCGCATTGGGCAAAAGCATCCCGTATTGGTGCATCAATTTATTTGCCAAGGAACAATTGAGGAAAAAATCGATACCTTGATCGAAGCGAAGAAAAATTTATCAAAAGAGTTGCTGGAAGAAGGAAAGGAAATCTCTCTCACCGAACTATCGAATGAACAGGTGTTGCAGATGGTTTCTCTCGATATCCGGCGCGCGATGGGAGAAGAATAAAATGAGATACTGGGCGCCTTATGTGCCAGTTGCTAAAAGAAGAGCGCAAGCAGCCAAACAACTACAGAAGGCAAAAGCGAAGGGCAAGGCTTTAAATCCCGTGGTTATCGCTGGGCGCCAGATTGCGAATACATTTTGGGGAAAAGCTTGGTGTGACAATCTGGAAAACTACAGCGACTATGCCAACCGCCTGCCCCGAGGGAGGACTTATGTCCGGAGCGGCTTTGTGCTCGACCTCCAGATCTCTAAAGGGGCAATTTTGGCCCAAGTAATGGGGTCTTATCTTTACGAGGTTGCGATTGAAATTAAGGCCATGCCCGCTTCAAAGTGGACTAGCCTTGTTAAGAGATGTTCTGGGAAAATTGAGTCTTTGATCGAGCTGCTCCAGGGAAAATTTTCAGACGCTGTTATGTCGATGATCATTGACAAAGAGAGTGGTTTATTTCCCCGCCCCAATGAAATTGAGATGTCATGCAGCTGCCCCGACGGTGTGGGAATGTGCAAACATACCGCGGCCGTTCTTTACGGTATCGGAGCTTCCCTCGACCAGCAACCTGAGAAGCTCTTTACATTGAGACATGTTGATCATTTGGAATTGATTGCTCGGGCAAGTACGGAAGGTATCATTGCGGCATCTCAGCCAAGTGCAGATACTCTTGAAGACCGCGACCTTTCGGATGTGTTCGGTATCGTAATGGCGCCAGCCGGTGAGGAAACGAAAGCATCCACAGCCACACAAAAGAAAGCACCCTCTCAAAAATCCAAAAAGAAGACGATTTTTCATTCCGATGAGCGGGTGGAATTATCCGTTCCACAAGCGGCGGTTCTCTTAAAACTCTCCGAAGAAAGCCTCATTAGGTTGCTCAATGACAAAATGATCCCTTTTCGTCGAGAAGGGAAGCAGCGCCTAATTTCATTTGAAGAGATTATTAAATACAGAAAAAATCAAGGGTAAGGCGTTGTCGAAAAATAATTTTTAGAGTTGCATAGAGAAAAAATTGTTTTTTTCATATCTTGAATTCGATGACCATTACCTCAATGGGCTCGTCGGATTCGTTGATCTTCAGCTTCAGCTTTGAGTTCGATTTCCTGAAAAGGAGCAAGGCCGTCTACTTTGATTTTAATTTTTTGGTCAATTGTCTCACCATAGGATTCCGAGACAGATAGGTGAGGAGATTGAGCGATCAGAGTTGTTGACAGGCAGCATAACAGAAAAGAATGAACCAAGTTGTTTAGAGCGGAGAAGCCATCGTGCCGACTCTTTGATTCTCAGTCAATATCAAATATTTTATTGTCAAAATAAAGGCAGCCAGCATGAAAACCGGGTATTCCAGTACGTTAATAATAGTATGGGGGGCGGTTGGACGCATTCAGACCTTTTGACTGGACAAATTTTTCTAAAAAACTCACAATCTTCCCCAAAAAGGCTTGACATGTCACAAAGTATTCTAGGATTTCGCGACATCAAGGTATTGATGCAATTGCTCCTTGTCTTTACCTTCAGCCCTCTTTTTATCTTTGCCGTAGAATTAGGGAATCTCAAACAGAAGGGAGTCTATCCTATGAATGAATTAAATCATGAAACCGTTGTTTTCATTACGGGCGCATCAAATGGAATTGGTCTTGCTACGGCAGAGCGACTTGCAAAAGAGGGTTTTAAAGTCATCGCCACTGCGCGTTCTCCAGAAAATAGCCCCAAGTTATTATCTCTTGCACAAGAGCATCAAAATCTCCTAATTAAAAAACTAGATGTTACTAATAGTGAAGAGAACATTCAATCACTGGTTCAATCTATCGGTAAAATTGATATTTTAATCAATAATGCTGGCATGGGAATCGTGGGTGTTGCGGAATCATTTAGTATAAAACAAATACAACAAATTGTTGAAACTAATGTACTTGGAGTTGTAAAAGTAACAAACTCCATATTACCCATAATGAGAGCGCAAAATTCAGGATTGATTATTACAATCAGTAGCATTGTTGGACTTCTTCCTGATATGCGCCAATGTTTTTATTCTGGGAGCAAAGCCATGGTTGAACATTATACTGCTCAACTAAGAAATGATTTAAAAGATGCTGGATATAACATTGCTGTTGCCAATATTCATCCAGGACCAGTTGTAACAAATTTTGAAACTGCAGCAACAGTTGGAGAAAGATTTAATACAGAAAAAAATCCTTACATGCAAATGGATGCCGATGTGCATAAATGGCGTGCTTTAATGCGAGATGGTCGACCTGTCTCAGAAACAGTAGATACCATTCTAAGCGTGATTTATGTTGAGCATCCAAAATTTTGGAACCCAACCGAATCCAGAGTTCATGAGAATTTTGCAGAAGTCTACTGCGATCCTACTGGAGAGCGATTTTCACAGGGCCCCCTTTTTTCCACTGAATAAGTGATACGTTCTCTATTCAAAGCTTTAGATCAACGATGTGAGCACCAACAATCGGCTAGATGATCATCTACAAGACCAACGGCTTGCATAAAGGCGTATATGATTGTGGAACCTACAAAGGTCATTCCTCTTTTTTTGAGATCCTTTGAGAGAGCATCACTAGTAAGAGTAGAAGCGGGGATATCTTGAAGGGATTTTCTTCGTGTTACAAGGGGTTTATCATTCACAAAGCTCCAAACATATCTGGAGAATGAACCGAATTCTTTTTGGATTTGTAAAAACACTAATGCATTTTGACGGGCAGCGTAAATTTTCAGTCGATTCCGAATAATGTCTTGATTTTCAAGCAGATCATTCAATTCATCATCAGTCATTTTAGCCACTTTTACAGGATCAAAATGGTGGAAAGCTTTCCGGTACCCCTCTCGTCTTTTGAGGACTGTCTCCCAGCTCAAACCTGCTTGAGCGCCTTCAAGGATGAGCATCTCAAATAGGTGTCTATCATCATAGACTGGAATACCCCATTCCTTGTCATGGTATTCTGCATAGAATTCTTTGCCAGGAGCCGATCCAAAGCATCTTTTTTTATTTTCTTTCATGTTTTAAAAGCCACTCCTTTCGTTTGATAATGTTGTGTCAATCTCTCAAAGACGTTCATAGGGAAATTCTCCTGTTTAAAAGTTGCGGAAGTGTCTGGTTTACAAGATATGTGTTTTTTGTTATAATGTAAACTGTAAAGGAAATCTATAAATATAGGCATCTATATGAGCAACTTAGGAATTCGACTTCAACAAGCTAGAAAAGCTGCTGGTTTGAGCTTACGCGCACTTGCTGATCTCGTGCACTTGAGCCATGCCGCTATCAAGAAATATGAAGATGGGGATGTCTATCCTTCTTCGGACATGCTCATAAAATTAGCCAGAGCTCTGAAAGTTCGTGTCGATTTCTTTTTTCGTCCAATCAAAGTCTCTCTCGAAAATGTAAAGTTTCGAAAACGAAAAAAATTGAATGGAAAAGTTGAAGAAGCAATTAAATTTGAAGTAATCAGTCAAATCGAGCGTCGTTTAGAATTAGAGAATCTTTATCCGACTTCTCCTGTACCGATATTTGAACTTCCATCTGATTTCCCTCAGAAGATTAATAGTCTTGAAGAGATAGAGTCAATTGCTGAAAAACTCCGTAATCATTGGAAATTGGGTTTAGCTCCTATTCACGATCTTATTGATGCTTTAGAAAGTCATGGAATAAGAGTGTTTATTATTAACACTGATGAAGAACATTTTGATGGTCTTTCTACCGTCATCAATGATCAGCCAATCATAGTGATTAGCTCCAAATGGCCTGGCGATCGACAACGTTTCAATCTAGCTCACGAACTCGCTCACTATATTTTTATTAATCGTCTTTCTCCCAAACTAGATGAAGAGCAAGCTTGCAATCGATTTGCAGGTGCTTTTTTATTTCCGCGTGAAGCTGTGTTTCAAGCGGTGGGAAAAGAGCGTCGAGCCATTGAATGGCAAGAGCTTCTTCTTCTTAAAGAACAATTTCAACTAAGCATGGGAGCTATTTGCTATCGTCTTAAAGATTTGGGAATCATTCAAGAATCCTACTACAAAAGCCTCATCATTCGTTTCCGACAGAAAGGATGGCATCGTAAAGAACCGGGGATAGAAATTCCTTCAGAAAAAGATCATGCCTTTAACCAAATGCTGTTTCATGCTCTCGGTGAAGAGTATATTGGGGAACCAAAAGCCGCAGAACTGTTATCCTGTTCTCTCTCTCAATTAAAAGCTCTTCGTCAGGTGCAAAACGGAAATGCTCTTACTCATCAGCGATGCTAACATTCTTATCGACATGGAGGTCGGTACTCTAATACCAGTCATCTTTCAGCTTCCTTACGAAATCGCAGTTCCTGACATTCTTTTTGAATTAGAGCTCAGAGAGCGACACAGCCATCTTTTGTAGGCCGGGTTGAAAGTGAAAAGTCTTACTGCTGAATCGGTCAAGAAGACAGAATTTCTCACTGGGCAGTATCCGCGGCCTAGCATAATGGACCATTCCGCTTTAGCTCTAGCGCTTCAAGAACAATGTCCTCTTTTGACAGGAGACAAAGATCTTCGCATCGCAGCAAAAAAGGAAGGAGTTGAAGTCCATGGGACACTGTGGATTATTGAGGAATTGCTGAACCAGAAAATTATACAGCAGTCTCAAGCCAAGGATAGTTTTGATGCCATGAAAGTTAAGGGTAGTCGCCTTCCTTGGGGAGATGTAGACAAGCTGCTGAATAGATGGGAAATGATTGGGACGAACAATGAATAAATGGTTCATATCTGATACCCATTTTTCTCATACCAACATTATTCGTTACACTGGACGCCCCTTCCAATCTGTTAACGAAATGGACGAACGGCTGATTGAGAACTGGAATGCTCTTGTTGCGCCGCAGGATACGGTTTTCTTCCTAGGCGATTTCGGATTAGGCACGACCGACTTTCTTACCAGTCTTTGCGCGCGCCTTCATGGAAATAAGATTTGTATTCGAGGCAACCACGATGGCAGTCCAGCTAAAATGCAGAAAATTGGGTTTACGCTCGTTCTAGAATCCGCTTTCATCAAAATTGGCCGACATCAAGTCGAACTTGTTCACATTCCTAGCCAGCCCCCTGCCCATCCGCATTAGTTGAAGTGTTGTAAAAGTTGGGGTTTGCTAGACAACACTTGTGCGTTTTTGCCAGACAAATTCCTCTCATAATTCTCTGCCATCCATGTACAAATTCCTGATATGCCAAAGAAGCATTGCCACAGCAGTCCGTTTTTATTCAGCTGGAAAACGGGGGGATAAAAGGTAGATTTACTGGCCATCCACGCAAGTGAGCATATAATAGGAGCTAAATTGATCACCTTAAGAAGGGTTTTGTGAGAAGAAAAAAATCTTCCAGTGCCCATAATTAAAATCGGTGCATAATTCTGATTTACTGGTGGTGTAGATGTTGGATTCATTATATTACTCCAACATATTTACCACCTGCGCAGCAAGCATTACAAAGTAAATAGTTCCCAAAAGTAAAAATTGGACATACAGATCTTTTCCCTATTGAAATAAGTTCCTTTTTTACATTGGTTGGATTGCCAGTGATCGTATCCCACCCTAGGCCAACAACGGTCTTGACAGTGTCTTTGACTGTTGAACCCATACACATAGATAGACAGTCGGGCTGCAGGGCCTGCTATAGGAGTAACACCTCTAATGACATTTCCTGCTTTATCTATCGTCCATTCTGTAGCTTTTCTTATGACACCTTTTTCATCTTTGCACATCTGCCTACAAGTTCGCTCTGCTGGGTGATCTTTTCCTTCTGCAATAGGATCACAGATCACTTCACAAGTTTTCTCTGACATTCCGGAATCTTTTGCCCAAGCCACTGGAAGCTTAGAAATAATATTCATTACGAATGAGGCAAGTGCCAGTTTTCCAAAATTCTGAATAGGGTTTGAGATTCCAAAATTCAAAGCAGAATTAGCGTTATTGATTGGCATTATCGCCATAGTGTTCTCCGTTTTTTAGTTATTTTTCATTTCTATTCATCACATAGGTATCACGCACTCGAATATCCCTTCATAATGCTATGCAGAAGGGCCGATGGATGCCTGTTTTTATTGCCTATATTTATGAACACTGAAAATTTTACTGCTCCAACACTAATTTTCAAATTAAAATATAAACTTTACTTTTAATGTAAAATAAAATTTTTAATTTGTTTCCTTAAAAATGCAATGAAAATGGGGTCATTTGAAAGTGCATGGATTGATTCACAGATCGCGTTATGTAAGGTGCGAATCCTTCATACGATGTTGCAAAAGAATACAACATCAACGACAAGCCTTGCTCCAATTGTTAACAGGAAAAGGCTGACAACTCTTTTCATGGTAAAAAAAGGAGAAAGTTTTTTGAAGTGAAACAGTTGAATTCCGCCACATATACAAAAGGAGGCCAACAACGCCCTGGAAAACAGCATTAAAGCACCTCCTATTGGGCTAAGTAGGATAGTTTTTAGCATTTCTTATCCCTAACAAACAATATACAGAAAGCATGGCATATCAGCTTCATTAGATCTTCTGGAATAGAGTCGCATCCTGCTAAACATTTATCTTCTTTTCGGTGTGGGTAAGAAGGGCCTGAAGATGGGGGCCTTGTCCATTTGGCATCTTTGAAAGCCGATGCAGTTGGAAGATTAGCAAATGCCCACGATCCCAAAACAGGAATTACAAGCGATTTTTACATGTAAGGAAAGCTGAAAATTCGCGTTTGGGGGGATTGGCCCCGAAATACGCATCGAGTCTTTCGCGCATCGAGGAGGTTCAGCAATTCCTCTAGGGTCTTTGATTCGAAGATTTCCATGCTTCGCCTTTTATAAGAGCTATGGAGCTTAACAAACCCATAGAATCCTGACAAGAATTCTGCCATAATGATCGGCTTGGAAAAGGAACGGAGATGAGTTTTGGTAAAACCGCTCTGAAACAGAACGAGATAGAAAATTGGGGCAACCTGGATTTGAACCTAAGGCCCGACGGGTTATGAGTCCGCGGGGTGCCTACAATTGGCAATCAATCGCATTAACTAACAACACAAGTGTAAGCGACTTGCGGAATTTAGATCTATTGCGATCTTTAGCGATCTGTTGCCGCTTTTAGGGGGTTGGTGGTCATCCAGTGGTCATTTGTGAACTATCCGGAATTTCCGGATAGTTGGGATAAGCTGAACATAGAAGAGCTTGGCAGCCCACTTCTTCTATGTTAATTGCAAGGAAAGAACGAATATCGGATATCCTTCATCGATCGAAGTCAGGCTATGATCACCGCTTTCATCGGCGTAAACAATGTAATCGCTGTGTTCCAATCCAATATCGTTCATTATTAATGACTTGAATTAAAATATTTAGTTATATTGACCTTTTAAAGTTCTCCTTGTTAAGGTTGCTATCTTCAAAAACTTTCTAGCGAGCGGTTTTTGAGTTTAGATTAGTAAAATTAAGGAGAATTCAAGTGGCAATGCCCCCAATTTACGCAAAAGAAACGATCACGAGAAGCGAGCATGAACAAACAAGAACCCAATTTTCAATATACCCGGGACAAAGAATTATCAATCAGGTTGAGACTGATGCATTATCCATGTGGGATAAAGTAAACCCGTTTTCTACAATTCCATCAGATTTAGAGATGTCTCAAAAACAAATTGTATTTTACAATAGACTGGCGCAAAAGATCACTGAAAAGATAAATGCGATTAATGAAGAAATTAAGAGCACAAGCACTACTTCGCAGGAAAGAGTAGATCTGGCTAGCGAATTAGAAACGGATCTTGTGTCGTTACAAGATGCTGCTGCGAAAGGACACAGAGCTGCTCAAAAAGCATTGGATTTAGCTCAGAAAAGAGCCAAACAGTGGGGAATTGCAGGGATTTGTAATGTTTTATAAATGTCAATGATTAAAGGATTATGAATAGATTAGAACTTGATAATTATAGCACTTTGTCTGTCACAAGAAATGAATTGAACCTTTTTCAAAAAAGAATTCAATGGCATTTAAAAAAGATTGAGTCTAGTGCCAACCAACTTAACAAAATTTTTGAGAAGAAGGGGGATTTTAAATGGTGGACTCCCCAAGAACGAGATTTATTGTTGCGATGTGATTTAAAGCTGGCAGCTTTGGTAGATCTTTCTGTAAAAGGAAGCGCCGCGGCTCAAAAGGCTCTTAGCATGGCAGAGAAAATCGATAATGAACCGTTGATTTATAAAATCATTCATAGACTAACCTGGTAGCTTAGAGGTAGGGGTTAAATGTCAATTATATCCATCCCAAGAAATTACAATATCATTGGAGTGTTCAATTTACCCAACTTTCTAGTAAAGAGTGGCGTTTTTTTGGGAATCACCCTCCTCGCACAAGAGATTATATCCAAAATACCAACTGTGAGAGGAGATTTTGGCGGGCCAGATCCCGAGCCATCTTTTAACGACTATTGGACTGAACGAGAAGCGCAAGAGGCAAGAGGACTATGGAGAGGGGGACCTGAATGGGGACATGAAGGAGATGCAAGATCTTTATTTGATTTTGGAAACCACATGGATAGCTTTGGTGATCATTACACTGAACAAGAGTCGCTGGAAGC
This sequence comes from Rhabdochlamydiaceae bacterium, assembly GCA_035478495.1. Lineage (GTDB taxonomy): Bacteria > Chlamydiota > Chlamydiia > Chlamydiales > Rhabdochlamydiaceae > DATIJP01. The sequence goes on along the minus strand of DATIJP010000012.1, from coordinate 2,146 downwards.
AAGAAAGCCTTCGGGATATGCTGGCTTCGGAGAGCATGTGCTTGATTTTGCAGGTCATGTCTCTAGCGGGGTTGTAAATGCGCGCTCAGGAAATTGGGCTGGGGCCGCAGTAGATTCCATGCATGTCGGGGGAGATGCGGCTGAACTTGGGCAAGACGTATTCAATGGAATGGTAGAAAGTCGAGCCGATGCTGTTTCTGGAGGATACGCACAATATTCAGACATAGGGTTCCAATGACTCCTGATTCTCCATTTTGGGCATTAGGTCAACTGATCAGCCTTTTGATCAATTGCGCAATCCTCGAGAAGGGGATTTCCATGTATCAAAATAGACTGTTTAAAAAGAGGTCTGCTTTTGGGCTTTTTTTAATTTTTTTTGCAATAGAAGGTTCGATTTATGCAATTGCTTTTACCTTAATGTATAAATATCGCTCGTTGACAGGAACGCTCTAAATGATTTTTTCTTTAGATAGGCTGGGAGAAAACTGATGCAGAGCAGCCTCGTAAATGATTACACTGGGCTGTATTCTTCAATAGCTCATCTTTTAGATGCGCTCTCCCTGATTTTGCAGTGGGCCACAAATGATCCACGGAAAAGCTGGATGTTTACGGGCGCCTTCTAGTGTGAGGTGGGTGGCAAGCCCTAGAGATTGAGCCTCCAAGGTTCCTTTGAACCCCGAAACGTTGGACTTCAGGGTTCTTTGGGGTTGGTTTGCAGGGTTTGCTGTCGGTCATAACCCTCCATGGCTAAATGATCCAAGAAACAAAAATTGGTTCATCCGGCTAATTGGTACCTCTGCTCATGAAGATGGTAAAGTCGCAGCTTGAAGTACTCCATGTCCCTATAGCCATATGCCTGTCTTTTCAAAGTTTTAATTTTATTGTTGATACCCTCTGCCTTTCCGTTACTGATTCTGTGAGCAAAGTAACTCAATAATCCCTCTGACTTACGCCACAATGACTTGGCTAATTTGGCCAGTGGTTTTATTCCAGTCATCAATGCATCAAAACACCATTTTTTGAGAAATATCTCTCCCGCTTGTCTATCCTCCTGCTCCCAAAACCCTCGTAACTGCTCTTTCATAGTGTGAGCAACAAGCAATGGTTCATTCACTTTGAGCAAAGTGTTCAATCGCTCCATCCCGTTCTCATCTAAACTACTGTAGTTTTTGAGTAGCAAAAAACGATCTCCCTTCAGAGCATTTCCACAAATCTTTTGCTGTGCTTTTCTGACGTCATCCAATGCGGTCGTCGCTAGCTTCATGACGTGAAATCGATCGAAAATGATATCCACATGAGGGAGCTCCTGCTTGACTGCCGAATAAAAAGCCGGCGACATATCCATCGCTATGCCCTTCAGATTGATCGCTTTTCTATACAACTTCTTGAGAAACGGAATGATTGCATCAGAATCTTTACCTTCCACTGCGTGGACGATTCTTCCTCTCTGTATATCTGTGAACACAGTCATGTATTCATGGCCCTTCGCAATTGCAAATTCGTCGACAGAAAGATATTCGATATCTTTAAGCTCAATCCGGTTGTACAAAATTTGCAATTTGTTTTTGTGCAGATCTTTTATGCAATCCCAGCCAACTTTCAAAAATTCGGATACGGATTTGATGGTACTGAACGATAGTAGATCTAAAGCCATTCGCATGAATGAGCGACTCAGTGGACTTTTTCCCTTCATAAATGGAAGATGAGACCAATGCAGTTGACCGCATGCCTTGCACAAAGTTCGATGAACCATCAAGTTCAAAAAACATTGTTTTCTTCCCATTGGAGGGAGATGAAATTGCCGCTCTTTGTGATCTTTAAAACTGATGTCATGGGATTTACAATTTGGACAGTAGAGATGCGAATCGGCTATCTTGGCCTGGAAGATTATCCCCCGTCCCTCGAATGAAGTGGAATTGTATTTGACACCTTCGATTTGGAATGCATGATAAAGAACTGAAGTAGACATAAAGAGAGGTCTCCTTGTTGGTGGTTCGACAAAACCTCTCTTTAACCTGTCTACTTTTTTTTTGACTTTTGTTTTTCCCTCATACAATTTGCAATCTACTCATTTTCAGAACTTATCAATTTATTGGCGTCCTATTTTACTTCCTCTGTGCCCAGGTACCAATTAGCCGGATGAACC
>DATIJP010000011.1:0-9535 GCA_035478495.1 Rhabdochlamydiaceae bacterium | reverse complement strand
GGAGTAGCCACGCTGCTCTTGACAATGAGCCTCGATACGATCGGGAAGATGAGCTGTAATCCCTCGATTGGTGGAACGGCAAAGGGCCATATTGTACGTGAAATTGACGCGCTTGGCGGCATCATGGGAAAAGTCGCTGATGCGACAGCGATTCAATATCGCATGCTCAATGACTCTAAAGGGCCGGCAGTTTGGTCTCCGCGCGCGCAAGCAGACAAATGGGCCTATCAAAATGCGATGAAATATCGTCTTGAAAAAACAGCGCATTTGCATATCAAGCAAGGGACCATTGAATCTTTAATCGTAGAGGATGGAACTATTCTGGGAGTGGCCACGTTAGAAGGTATTGCCTATTTTGGAAAAACAGTCATCATCTCCTCTGGAACTTTTATGCGCGGGCTTCTTCATATTGGAGAAGTGCAATATGCAGGAGGAAGGGCCGGAGATAAGCCCTCTGTTGGGCTTTCGCCTAACTTAGAAAAATTAGGGTTTTCTTTGGGAAGGCTAAAAACAGGGACACCACCCCGCATCCATAGAAGGAGCATCGATTTCTCCAAAATGGACGAGCAAATGGGCCATCAAGGGGTGAAATTTTCTTATGATGAACCGGAAGGTCCAGGTTTAAGACAAATCAGCTGTCATATTACTTATACAAATGACGAAACAAAACAGATTATTTTGGACAATTTACATCGCTCTCCGATGTATTCAGGGCAGATCAAAGGGATTGGTGTGCGCTACTGCCCATCTATTGAAGACAAGGTGAAACGGTTTGCCGATAAAGAGCGCCATCAGATTTTCTTAGAACCGGAAGGGTTAGATACTGAAGAATATTATGTCAACGGGATCTCTTCTTCACTTCCCTTTGATGTGCAACTCAAAATGATCCATACAATCATTGGTCTTGAACGGGCAGAAATTTTAAGGCCTGCCTATGCAATTGAATATGATTATGTCAAAAGCGGCCAGCTCTTTTCAACGCTGGAAACAAAGCTAATTAAAGGTCTCTTTTTTGCAGGACAGATTAATGGCACAACAGGTTATGAAGAAGCGGCTGGCCAAGGCATTATCGCAGGAATTAACGCTGCAAACAAAGTATTAGGACATGAACCCTTCATTCTCAAGCGCTCAGAGGCCTATATTGGAGTGATGATTGATGAACTCATTTCTAAAGAGCTCGAAGAGCCCTATAGAATGTTTACAAGTAGGGCCGAGCATCGTTTATTGCTGAGGCAAGATAATGCTGATTTGCGCCTTCGTCACTACGGCTACAAGCTGGGTCTTATTGATGAAACGCGCTATCAAAAATTATTAAACAAACAAAAGACGATCGAAGAGCAGATTGACTCTTTCGAGAAAACATTTAAATCCGTTAGAGGCAAGTCCACTTCCATTGCCCAGCTGCTTTGCCGTCCTGAATTTACTTACAACCAATTGATGGAACAATTTCCTGAAATCGTCCGCGATCATGGAGTGGAAATTAACCAGCAGATCGAACTGCAGCTTAAATTTGCCGGCTATATTGAAAGACAAAAAAATGAAGTGGCAAAGCTGGATACGATCGAAAATGTAATTATCCCTATGGACTTCGACTATTCAACGGTTATCGGGCTAAGAAATGAAGCGCGCGAAAAACTGCAGCGCGTGCGTCCCTTAAGTTTAGGACAGGCGTCCCGCATTTCAGGCGTCTCGCCTGCAGATATCACAATATTAATGGTCGCAATCAAAAAATTTAGGACATGACTTTTTACTTATTACATCTAAAAAACTATCCGATTTTTGATCAGCTTCAGCTAGAAGAAGCACTTTTGCGCGCAGATACACGCAATTTTTGCATCTTCAATGAAGGCTCTTCCCCTGCTATTGTGATGGGAATTTCTGGACAAATTGAGAAACTCATCGATCAAAAAAAGATGGCTCAAAAACCTATTCCTATTATCAAACGATTTAGTGGAGGAGGCACAGTCATTGTCGATGAGGAGACACTCTTTGTATCCTTCATTTGCCAAAAAGATGCGCATCCTTTTGCACCTTACCCAGAACATCTTTTACGTTTTGGAGAATCCATTTATCAAAAAGCTTGGGAAATCCCAGGGTTTCATTTAAGAGAAAATGATTATGTCATTGGAGAGCGCAAATGTGCCGGCAACGCTCAATATTTACGCAAGGACCGTTGGCTGCAACATACAACCTTCCTATGGAATTATGAGGATGAAAAGATGGACTACCTGCTTCACCCTCCAAAAACTCCTCACTACCGTGCTCAAAGGGCCCATCGTGATTTTATTTGCCGGCTCTCTGATTATTTACCCGGAAAAGAGCTCTTTTTTAATCAGTTAAAGACAGAGCTTAGCAAAAGATTTGAAATTGTAGAGCTTTCTCTAGATAATGTCATCTCTGTTTCTGAGCTGCCGCACCGTAAATCAACTTTTGTTATGCATCAGGAAGGCTAAAAAGGTCTTTAATTCCCTGTGTCACCACCTTCCTGCCCATTAAAGCAATGGACTCCGTTAAGGGAATTTTTTGAGGACAGACCGCTGCACAATTTTGCGCATTGCCACAATCGGTGACCCCACCTTCTTCCATGAGTGGCCTTAATCTTTCCGGCGCATTCATTTCCCCCACCGGATGTGAATTAAAAAGACGAACTTGTGAAATCGGTGCTGGCCCAATGAATTTGGAATGCACATTGATTTGCGGGCAAGCTTCCATACAGCAGCCGCAAGTCATGCATTTGGAAAGGACATAACGAGCTTCTGCAATATCTTGATTTACTTTGGGACCAAATCCACGATCCAAAGCGTCATCCACATCAATCCAAGCATGGATGGTTTTTAACGCATCAAACATATCATCGCGATTCACAACAAGATCCCTAACAAGAGGATATTTGGTGAAAGGCGCAATGACAAGTGTGTCGGTTGCCATGGCCCGCAATGTATCTTCAACAAGTAGTGTACAAGCTTGTCTCGGGTATCCATTGACTAGCATGGAACAAGAGCCACACACCTCTTCTAAGCAGCCCTGTTCCCATGCCACAGGAGTCACTTTTTTTTTGTTTTTGTTAATAGGATTTTGCTGAATTTGCATCAAAGCCGAAGTGATATTCATGAACGGCCTCAATTCAAGCTCAAATTCCTCCCAATATTGTTTTCCGGGAGTTCCGCGAAAAATCTTTAATGTAAAAGTTTTCTTCATATCTTTTTACTATGAACCTATCCCAATATTCTTACTACTCGCTTTTCGCGCCTTTTTTAGCCAGATTTCGAGCCCGGTTCTTGGCCTACTTAATTTAAGTATGTCCTGCGAACCGGCCTCAAAATCTGGCTGAAAAATGCATCAAAAATCAAATATTGAGAATATTGGGATAGGTTCATAAAGGCAATTGAATATTGCTGGGAATATTTTCAAGGGTCGGTTTTTCTTTTTTGGCATGCGTGTAATCGCGCGCCACTGGTTTTAAATAACGGGTATCCACAGGAACATAGGTAATTACCGGTTCTTCGGGGCTATATGTAGCAAGTGTGGTTTTTAACCAATTTTTATCATCGCGATTAGGAGCTTCCGGCTTGAAATGAGAGCCTCTAGACTCTTCACGCAGCAGCGCTCCCTTCGTCATGGCCATCGCAAGTTCTAACATTGGCCCAAACTGATTAGCAAAAGCATAGGTCTGATTCAAAAGATGGCCGCGATCATCTAAAGAGATGTGCTGGTAGCGCTCTCTAATCTCTTTCAATTTATCTAGAGTCTTTTTCAAATCGGAATTATTGCGCTTAACTGTCACATTTCGGATCATCCAATCTGCCATCTCATTATGCAAAGCATGGACATTTTCTTTACCGTCCCTTGAAAGCAGATCTTGCTTCAAGGCCTCTTCTTTAGCTAGCGCCCCTGTAAAAATGTTGCTTGGGAAATCTTCATGATGTTTTTCAAGATTTGACAAATAGCGCACCATTTCTATCCCTGCTACAAGTCCTGCAAAAATACAAGATAGTAGAGAATTGGCACCCAGACGATTCGCGCCATGAAACTGAAACTCGGATTCACCAATATTAAAACAGCCAGGGATATTGGTCATTTGACGGTAACGAGACATCCGATCAGGATCATCGCTAGCGGGCCAATCTACCCACGCGCCTCCCATCGAATAATGGACAGCAGGAAAGATCTTCATAGGTACTTTGTGAGGATCTTCTCCTGTAAATTTGCGATATATATCTAGCACTGATTCCAGTTTATGCAGCTTTTCTTTAGGAAGAGCAGTCACATCAAGATAAACTTGATTCTTTCCATCCACGCCAAGGCCCATTTCACAAATTTTTAAAACTTCACGTGATCCAATATCTCTTGGAACAAGATTTCCATAAATGGGATAGAGCTCTTCTAGGAAATACCAAGGTTGCCCTGTTTTTCCGCACGGAATTGTTTTCCCTTCAGGAGTTGTGATTGTTTTTGAAGAATCCCCATAGACCCAGACTCTTCCACCCTCTCCTCGCACTGATTCAGAAATGAGACGCAATTTATCATCGCCAGGAATCGCAGTTGGATGGATTTGGATGAATTCTCCATTCGCATATTTCATTCCTTGCATGTAGAGACGGCCATTTGCCGCGCCAGTGCAGAATGTAGAATTTGTCGAATATTTGAAAATCAGTCCTGGACCGCCCGTTCCAAAAACGACGCAATCCGCCTTAAATATTTCAAGCTTCATTGTGATGAGGTCCATGACAACAATGCCGCGCGCTCTGCCCTCTTCATCGATAATGAGCCGCATGAACTCATGAGTTTCAAATTTCTCCACAAGCCCTTTCACTTCATAGCGGCGCACTTGCTCATCTAAAGAGTACAGCAGCTGCTGTCCGGTTGAAGCACCGCAAAATACTGTACGGTAATAGAGAGTCCCCCCAAAACGGCGCACATCGATATTTCCTTCTAAAGTGCGATTAAAGGGACAACCGAAGCGATCCATCATGCGAATAATGCCGGGAGCAGCCAGACACATCTCCAAAATAGGAGGTTGGTCTCCTAGAAAATCTCCACCCTTAATTGTGTCATAAGCATGAATAAGGGGAGAATCATCTTCCGCTTTTAAATTAAGTGCAGCATTGATACCGCCCTGTGCACACACAGAATGGGAACGTTTGACCTTGGTGACAGAGACCAGTTTGACATGGCAGCCTTTCTCTGCTAATTTCATTGCAGCCGAAAGGCCAGCTAGCCCGCCGCCAACAACAATCACTTCTTTTTTATCTTTTTTCGCCATGAACCAAAACTAATATTTCAAATTAAGCCAATAAGTGCCCCAAACCGCAATGAGTCCTAAAAATGCAATAATCACCATCATTCCAACTGCGACTTTCACCATCGCTTTTTGCGAGGACATTTTTAAAATCCAACCCCAAGTAATTAAAAAGGTCCAAAAGCCATTAAACGCATGGAAACAGGTCGCCAGAACAAAGACAGTATAGAGGGCCACATAAATGGGACTTTTAAAGGTGTCGCGCACTATAAGAAGTGAAACTGTCGCGAAATTATCAGCCACAGCCATCACTTCATTTGGCTTTAAATTTTTAGAAGAAAGAGCTGTCGAAAATTGCAATTTACTTTCTAAGTTTTGAGCCGAGTTCAAAACAATCTTCTTCTGTTCATCGTACTCATTTCCTGGCTTTTCCCTTAATTCTCCAGCTACTTCTAAAAGCTGTGAATCTTCTACGCTGGCCTCTGCTTCTAGACGCATTCTTTCTACTTCATCGACAGAATAAATTTTTGCTCCGATGCGATCGGCCACAGTATAGAGCCCATTGTCAACAGTCACGGGAGCGAAATAATTATTTTTTCCGCCCACATGGACAGAACCCGGATAATCCACAAATCGGAATTTAACAATATGAAAGGTGAGTAGGAAAAGTAAGATCCAAGAAGTGATGCGCTGCCAAGTATAGGCATGGTTGCGTCCATAATTAAGAGAAGGCGCGCTACCATTTGTTTTAGAAGAATTAAATTTTCCCGTGAGAAGATATTTAATTCCCCAAATACCATGAATTAAAATAGGGATGCCAAGCAGTGTGACTTCGATCACCTGAAGATAAGGCAGGTTGTGGATCCCATTGACCAACTCCACAAATCCTCTGCCGCTATCGCCAAGAAGGAGAGCTGCTTGTGAATTGACAAGCAAATGCTCAATTAAAAAGAGGACCAGCCAAAGCCCCATGAGTGAATGGAGACGTCTCCAAATAAATGCAGAGGGTAAAGTCGTCGTAGTGGATGACATGAACCTATCCCATTATTCCAAAATTTTGGTTTTTGATGGATTTTTTCACAGGTTTTAAACCCGCTTCGCAGTACATACTTAAATAAGTAGGACAAGAAGCGGGGTTAAAAGATGTGGAAAAAGACACGAAAAGCATATTTTGCGAATAATGGGATAGGTTCATAAATAGTAAACTTACATTAAAATTGAAAAAATGCACTAGCATTTTTTAAAGTTTGCATCGCAACCGTTTTTAGATCTGTCTCTTTTAAAGCGGCAATCATCTCATAAATTTCAACAATATAGGCAGGTTCATTGGATTTGCCCCTTTTACTTTGTGGTGCAAGATAAGGCGCATCTGTTTCAATAAAAATCCGGTCTAATGGTGTAAACTTCACCACCTCGCGCAATTGATCAGATTTTTTAAAAGTAATAATCCCGCTAAAGGAAAGATACCAGCCGCGATCAAGGACACTGCGCGCTTCTGGCAAAGTGCCTGTAAAACAGTGCAAGACTGCTCCTCCCTTATATTCTGCATCTGCCATTGCAAAAAGATCACCAAATGCCTCTCTACAATGGAAAATAAGAGGAAGTTCGGTTTCTGTTGCAAGTTCAAAATAGCGACTTAAAAAATCCTGCTGCAGTGCCTTGGGAGAATGTTGATAATGATAATCTAGGCCCGTCTCTCCAAGTGCTACAAGTTGCTTTTTTTCAGCCGCCTTTCTGACAATGGGGAAAAAAGATTCTCCTTCGAGTTCCACATCATGCGGGGTTGTCGCTGCAGTATTATAAATGCCGGGATAGCGTTTTTGCAATTTGAGCCCTTCGCTAAGAGAAGCTTCATCTGTGCAAATATTCACAATTTTTTGTACTCCGACCGCTTGGGCATGGCTGATTAATTCATCCGCTTGCGGTAGAAGCTGTTCAGAAGTGAGATGCGCATGAGTATCGATGAACATACTTGTGATTCTAAACGGAACGTGTGATAAAAATAATCCTGCAATTTTTTTATTGCATGATTTTGCAGGATTTTGCAGGATTATACCCAAAGAACTTCGTAAATTGGGAATTTGACAAGGAGGCGCTTCAAAATTTTGATCTGGAGCGAGTGACCATTGCTCGAGAGCAAGGCGCGAGTGAAGATCAATATTTTGAGGCAAAGCCGACACCGTCAAAAACCAATTTTGGAAGTTCTTTGGGTATAATGGTTATGGAAATTGAACGACTCATATGGATGCCAGAATCAAAAACGTTAGAATTTAAAAGAGATCTCTCTTCCTTAGATAACGTTTTGAAAACAATTATAGCTTTTGCAAATACAGCTGGAGGAACGCTTATTATCGGAAAATCTGCAGAAGGTCAACTAATTGGGATTAAAGACGTATTTAAAGCAGAAGAAACCCTAGCTAATTCTATAGCTGACAATATTCGACCAACGCTTCTTCCAGAGCTAGAAGTTTCTACCGTGGAGGGAAAACATCTTTTAGTTGTAAAAGTTTCATATTGGAAAGCTCCTTTTTTCTTAAAAAAAGAAGGAATGGCAAAAGGCGTCTATATCCGTTTAGGTTCAACCAGCAGGCCTGCTGGTCCTGAGCTGATAGCAGAATTACAGCGCACTTTTTTAACCCTTTCATATGATCAACAACCGCTGCCAGAATTAAATGAAGAATCTCTGAATAGGGCACAAATAGTAGATTATTTTAAAGCAGCTCATAGAGAAATTAATGAAGATAAACTTCGTTCTTTAGGTCTTTTTACCCAGTCTGGAAATAAATTATTCCCCACAATTGGAGGTCTTATTCTTTTTGGGAACCGATCAATTAGAGAACAGTTGCTTCCAGATGCCCGCGTCAGCTGTGCGCGATTTCAAGGCGAGACTAAAAGTCAAATTTTGGACCGCTATGATTTAGAGGGGACAATTTTAGATGCCGTATATGAAGTTCCAAAATTTATTGCACGTAACACCAGATTAGCAGCAAAAATTCAGGCTATGCAACGCATTGATATCCCTGAATATCCAAAATTGGCCATCCGCGAGGCTCTGATTAATGCACTTGCACATGCTGATTATTCAATAGCAGGTTCGCATATTCAGATTGCAATTTTTAGCAATCGCCTAGAAATTCAAAATCCCGGGATGTTTCCTTTTGGATTTACTTTAGAAGATCTTAAAGCTGGAGTCAGCAGAGTACGCAATCGAACAATTGCAAAAGTATTTCATCAATTACAACTCATGGAAGAATGGGGAAGTGGTTACAAAAGGATTATGGACGCTTGTCATACTGGTGAATATCCTCAGCCAAAATGGGAAGAGTTAGGGACATCAATCCGTATCACTTTTTATCCGCACGAGCAAACATGTCTTAGCTTGAGAGAAGAAAGGAAAAGAGATGATGCACAAGAACTTATGGAACGGGAAAAACAATTGCTCAAATTATTTAAAAAAGGCTCTCCTATAGCATTCCGAGAAATTTTCAAGGAATTTTCCCCTGGCATTTCGGAGCGAATGTTGCGCTATGATCTTGCGCGTCTTAAAAAATTAAATCTCTTGATTTCTAGAGGAAAAGGCAGAGCTATTGTCTGGGAAAAGAATAATGACAATGATAATTAACTCATGTTGCGCAGCCGCTGAACGCGGCAGAATAATATAAGTAAATTTATTGTTTTCCAAAATTAACAGGATCGACAAGATCAAGAGGGAAAGCAGCAGGATAGCAGGATGGGCAAGATGAAGAGTTAGTGATACTCTTTAAATCCTCTATCCTATTCATCCTGCTATCCTGCTACTCTTCTCTTTTCTTAGTCTTAATTGCGACACTAAATGTCAAATTTTAGAGCTAAATCGATTTTATTCATATCACGCGTTGAAAGAAAACGGACATTGCGATTGTCCCATTTGGCATCTTGATATAAGGATTTCCTCTTTAGTTTGATATAGGGTTCTACTTTAGTAAACTCATATCCATGGACAAAATCTTTGCCTTTAAAAGGGCCTGAAAATTCTTTTTCCACAAGCGAGGCCCAATCTCTTTCTTCGCGGTGGCCCCAACTAAGCACTTTGCGGAGCATCTGCTCTTTGCTGCGCACCCAACTATAATGGTGAATCATCGGTAATTGGTCTTTGCCTTTGATATGGCGCTCTTTTTTGCCATAAATTTGAGAATAACTCCCAGCGCGCTCTAAAGCATTCATCAAAATATCGTGATTCAGCACCTTTTTTTTCGCTAAAAGAGGAGTATCTTCCCAATAATTGGCTTGGTAGATTTCCTCTCTAAAGTACCAGTA
>DATIJP010000010.1:0-95083 GCA_035478495.1 Rhabdochlamydiaceae bacterium | reverse complement strand
TGTGTTCCGTCAGGAGTCGAAGTGAAGCCGCCTATGTGCGGCGAACCGGCTCGATCGACGAACGACGGCGGGATCTCCATTTTGAGCTATGAGATAGCATGCAAAACGCGAAAGGTGATAATCGTTTACCTCTCTTTCTGTTTGGCTCCCAATCTCAACCATTTTACCGGCTCCGGTAAAATGGTTTTGGGGATCATTGCCAGACTGCCTACAGGATTCAATAGCTTTTTTGATTGCTGGTTCAAATCGTTGCCATTTAGAATAGCCTAGACATGGCTGAAGATCCCTGGCACTCCAATATTCTACACCATGCCGATTAATTTTTTTTAGAGATTCAAAAGACAAATTGCTTGTAAGCTGGGTATCGTTAGAATCTTTCATATTAAACCTCTATGCAAGAAATTTTTAGACAAAGGATAGATGAGCATAAAATATTCATCAATGGCAGGTTTTTTGAATCTATCAATTTCTTACGCAAATTTTACGCACTCGACCAGAAAAAACTGGCAAAAATCAGAATCGAGTAGCACAATCGAAGCCTATTTAAATTGCTGAGAGTATTGTTCTTGTAATTGCTAGTTTATGGCGGTTTGTACATCTTAGACGACTTAAAATCCCCTGGGTGAATAACCCGTGCAGGTTCGACTCCTGTTCCGAGCAAACAAATACCCAGCTCTGCTGGGTATTTTTTTGCTCGGAAAGGAACACAATAGTTTGTGTTCCGTCAGGAGTCGAAGTCCTTCGCTCTGTGTAGCGAAGGGCCGGCTTTCGGGACGGGCGACAGCGGCCAGCTGCCCCGCCAGAAAGGAATCCTTTTCCGAGCAATCCATGTCCTTCTTATTTCAAGGTGCTTAGATAGTCATGCACCGCATCCTTAAGTAAATCAGCACGCAAGGCCCCTTTATCGCCCAACAGATCTTCACCTAGACGTTCATCGGCAATTTCGGTAGTGAGCTCATCTAACGCCTTATCAATGTTATCAATGGACTCGACGTAAATGAGCCTTTTCCCTTGAAAGGCATAAGAGGTTTTGGTGAGTGTGCCGTTCAAGTGTGGACACAGGTTCGCAAGAGGTTCTTGCGGTTTGAGGATCATTGCTTGAGAGTATTGCATACTCAATTCGCCTTCTCGTGGCATACGTGGTCCCAGTACAACGATTGCAAGATGATTCCATTTTTCTGGACACATCTGTTTTTGAATGATCTTTACCTGTTCATGCAAAGCATCTGTGCGAATGATGGCAGCCTCTTTGATTAGCGTCTTCAAATCCTCCTTTAGAGAAAGAAGAGGCGGAAGCAGAGGTTCTTTTGCTTCTAATAGAGTCAGATATTTTTGCAGTAGCGACTCATACTTTTTCAAAGCAGGTGAAACATCATCAGTTTTGAGCAATTCTAGAATGACTCGCAGCTTGGATACACAGTCTGCCTTCATTGATTCTACATTGCTGCCTGCTTGCGTTTCTTGCAGACATTGCACCGTATGAATTGTGCACGCGATATGTGCGATATTTTTGATTTGGTGATAATGATCGGGGACATAGTTTACCATTTTGGTCATTCCTTCATGCTTTAGGATCAAGTTATCTCCATGGAGAAGCAGCACGGGACTCGCTGTCCCTAAGGTTTTTTTAATAGATGCTTTTCTCACTCCGTATGCTTGGAGGAACAGGGCATTGAGATCCCCTAAATGCTGCTGTACGTGATCTTGTTTCTTTGGGGCATCCCCATGAGTACAGGAAACGGTCATTTGGCCATTTGAGCCGGCTGATGTAGACATAGCCTGTAAAGCATTCTGAGCATAGCGCGACCACCTGGGTGAATAGGCGCTTCGCTGGATTCTGGTGCTTACATTTCTTGCTTTAGTAACTGGTAATAAACACACTCTGTGGTGCAAAGTTACGCATGTTCTCGATAATAATAACATAAAATTTCCTCTTTTGTTTAAAACCTGTTTTCCTTTGCGTAAAATATACAAGAGAAAAACAAGGTTAGTTTTTTTGTTTAAAATCTAAATATGTTGATTTGAATTAAAATGTTTTTGGGTTAGAACCCAAAAAATTGACCAAAAAAGGAAGGGAAAAATGCAGAATGGCGTGTGCTCAGCTTCTTGCAAAGGCAAGATCTGAGAGAAAGCGAACTGACTTTCTGATTACTAATGTATGTTTCCATAATTTTTCGCCTTCAGCCAATTTAATTAATTATTGTGGCTGATAAGAACAATTATATAAAATATTGCCGATTTATTGCAACTAATTTATTAAGACCCTTATTTTGGATAGAAAACGCCTATTATAGGCCTTTATGCGTCAGGAGTCGAAGTGAGTGGCGTCCGCATCGCTAAACGGCCCGATTGACGAAGATAGCGGGAGCCACTTTCTCGTGAGGGGACCCCTGTTCTGTTTTTGATCTATCTTTTCGTTCTTCCGCTTGACACTTGGGCACCTCATGGTTAACTTGAACTCCAATTTTGAGGAAGGTAGATGAAGTATCTTGTTTTGTTGTTTTTATTCGTGGCTTCGTTAAATGCTGAAAAGAAAAAGATTGCTCTCCTGTTTTTGACTCGATCCGATCTTAACCAAACCGAAATGTGGAAGGAATGGATAGATCCAGATAAGTTTAATGTGTATAACCATTCAGCTGGGCCTGCCACAGATCCTTGGTTTGCTCAATTTAGAATAGGAAACCCACAGCCGAATGCATGGGGATATCTTCTTCTCGCGCAAAGAGCTCTTTTACAAGCAGCTATAAAAGATCCATCAAATTGCAAGTTCGTTCTATTATCTGAATCATGCGTTCCACTTAGAACTGCTGACCAGGTATATCAAATACTGACAGAAGATAATTTCTCTTGTTTGAGTTGGTCGAAAATTTGGTGGGAAGGGTCAGCTGACAGACTTTTGTCCGAATTTCCAGTCGAACATCATTTTGGAAATTCGCAATAGTTTGTACTTAATCGTGCACATGCTCAGTTGATGGCTGAAGATGATTATTGGGTCCATTTTGCGCATAACAAATTTTGTGGTGATGAAGCGTATCCATCAACCTTTTTAAGTATGAAAGGAGTCTTACAAGAATGTAAAAATTTACGTCACACTTATCAATATGGAGGCTGGCCTGTCTATGTTTTTAGTGAGGCTTCGGAAGAAAATATTGCAATACTGCTAAACGCCAAAAAGTCTCCTAACACTTTGTTTATCAGAAAAGTTTCTCCTCTTTTTCCTGCTGACGTATTACGGTCCATTCAAAATTCTGATTAAGAAAAGGAGGCGTTCCATATTCCCTCATGAATTTCGTCTGAAACTCTATTATTTTCTGATTTTGGAATTGTTTTTTAAAAATCCCTGTTTTATAGTCTATTTTTTACTATGAGAGGATCTATGATAAGCAGGGATAAAAACATCACCAGATCAGTTTCTAAACTAGTCGTTTTTGAAGACAAGAAAATTCGCCGCATCTTTCACAATGGGGAATGGTATTTCTCAATTATTGATATTATTCGTGTGTTAATAGGCACCTCTGATCCAAGTCGTTATTGGACAGAGCTAAGGACTCAACTGACTGGGTCAGAGGGATTTGTTCAGTTGTTCGGTAAAATCGAACAACTGAAATTGGAGTCTAGTGATGGAAAAAGATATAAAACCGACACCGCCAATACAGAAACTATCTTTCGCATCATCCAATCCATCCCTTCACCTAAAGCAGAGCCTTTTAAACGATGGCTTGCCAAAGTAGGTTATGAGAGAGTCCAAGAGATAGAAGATCCTGAGCTTGCTACCCAACGTACCCGCGCGATCTACAAAGCCAAAGGTTATAGCGATGCGTGGATTGAAAAAAGGATGCGAGGCATTGCGATCCGTGAAGAGCTGACGGATGAATGGGATAAAAGAGGCATTAAGTTGCAACGAGAATATGCCATTTTGACCGCTGAAATTTCTAAAGCGACATTTGGGTTGACCCCTTCTGAATACAAAGAACATAAAGGACTTGAAAGAGAAAATCTGCGAGATCACATGACAGATCTTGAGTTGATTTTCTCCATGTTAGGAGAGGCTTCAACAAAAGAGATTGCAGTGAATCGAGATGCCCAAGGTTTTGATGAGAACAAAAATATTGCCAAGATAGGTGGTAAGATTGCAGGAGATGCAAGACGACACTTAGAAAAAGAAAGTGGTAAACCAGTGATTTCCCAAGAGAATTATTTAGGGCGCCTTTTAAATAAAACGAGTGATAATGCTGAAAAATGATGCCAAAAGACTTATTTTGGGACTGTTTGAGGCTTATAATGAAGAAGATTGTGACCTCTCTCTCGAATCGATGAGAAAAGTGAGAGGTCCATCATTAATCAAGTGAACCTCCGTGTAAGCGCCAAAATCGAGTTTAGATTTGCCACCTTCTCGTTCTCTCTCTGTCCTCCTCTCTGGCACGGAATGCCATGTATGCAATACTAATTGCACTACCACTCGCTGCGGTAAGCATACCTCCAATGAGGAATTTGTCCAATCTAGGCATCTTTTCATTCTGGTCTGATTGTGAAGTAACTTTAGATTTGTCTAAAGGAAGTATTTTTGTGTCAACGTTTGGTTGTGAAGCAAATTGTCTACGTGATACGGCATCTGCTTTGTGGCAAAATGCTGCTTTTGGGAAAGTAGAAAACAAAGGTCCAACAACTTTTGCAGCATGATATGGAATAATACGATTCATATGTATCTCCTAGGTTTGGATTTAAAAAATACAAATAGCTTAAAGTTTATTTGTTTAAGCTACGAGAGCAATCATTTTTTTATACGCGAATTTGTCAGTGAATAGCAGTCTCCTGTCCATCCGTTATATTCAAGTCATCAGAGACGGTCTTGATTATTTTGGGAGGTTTGATATGCTCCTTCTTTCTTCACAACCAAGGAATTTCATGAAAAAAACAGTGCTTTCTCTTTGCTCCATTGTGAATCTGGTTTCTGCTTCTCAGTTGCAGATTTACGATGAACACAAAAGTATGCTGCTTCGGCAAACCTCAGATCAAAAAGAGATAGCTGCTTGTTTGAATACAATCGGAGTGCGATTTGAACAGTGGGAGGCAGCTCAGCCACTCACTCCTTCATCAAGCGGGGTAGAAATTCAAGAGGCTTATAAAGTAGATATCCAGCGATTAAAAGAAGAGAATGGATTTCAATCTGTAGACGTACTTCGAATGTCCCCCGACTACCCAAAAAAAGTCGAAGTGCGCCAAAAGTTTTTAAATGAGCACACTCACGATGAACCGGAAATTAGGTTTTTTGTTGAAGGGTCTGGTCTGTTTTTTCTCCACGTAGGAGAAAAGGTTTATTCGGTCCTTTGCGAAAAAGGAGACTTGATCAGCATTCCACAAAATTATCGCCACTGGTTTGACATGGGAACAGACCCTTTCTTTACCGCAATCCGCTTCTTTACAAAAACTGAAGGGTGGATCGCCCACTTTACAGGAGATTCGATTGCGCAAGCTTTTATTGATTGAAGACTTGATGAAAGTTTTTCGCATGAAAAATTAACTTTCTTGTGATCTTTCTTTCGAATCGATGAGAAAAGTGAGAGGCCCGTCATTGATCAAGTGGACTTCCATGTAAGCGCCAAACTGCCCGGTCTGAACAGCTTTGACCGCTTTTTTTAATTCTTCAATGAAATGTTCGTATAATTGCTTGGCTAGTTCAGGGCGAGCAGAATGATCAAATGAAGGACGTCGACCTTTAGCGCACTCAGCGTAAAGGGTAAATTGCGAGACGATGAGCAGCTGACCTCCGACATCTTGCACTGAAAGATTCATTTTTTCATTTGCATCGATGAAAATGCGGAGATGGATTAATTTTTCTTTTAACCAATGGCAATCTTCTTTCGTGTCATCTTTATGAATGCCCAGAAAGACGAGAAGCCCCTTCCCAATTTTACCCACGACAGCTCCGTCAACTTTCACTTGGGCTTCTTTAACGTGTTGGATGAGAATGCGCATAAATTTTTCCTATTATTAATTCGACCATTTTGCCGGCGCCGACAAAATGGTCTCTTGGGATTATTGTTTTGGAGTTAATCCAGCTGCATTTTTTTCGATTAATGCCAACTTTGGTTTCTTGTTTTTCAGACGTTTTTCAACGTTCTTAATGGGCTCTGCCGGTGGAATATTTTCAGGCATAGTACCGCCAATTTCTTCAATTGCGGATCGGACCTTTTTCCCAACCATTTCGTGAGTTTCCATGGCATCCCTTTGATTTTTGATTTTTTCTAATTTGAGCTTTTCACGTGTTTGGGTCATTCGAAATTGATTAGCAGCGAGCTCAGTTGTATTCATTCGATCCATGAGCTGCTCTTTTGGGGAAATGCCTTTGCGCGCCTTAATAGCATCAACTCCTAACCCTCCATAAAGCCCCTTGTATCCGGCGTCATGAAAACGGCCGAACATTTTACTCTGAACGCCTGCATCGCGAGCAGCTCCAGAAAGGGCTTTGAACTCCTCTGAGGCTTGTTTTCTTAGCTCAAGGCGTTCCAAATCTGCAGCCATTTCATCGGAAAGTTCCTGCCGCCTTGTTTGGATGGCGAAGTATTTCTGTGCCTGAGCGATTTCTGGCTTTCTGGGATCTCCATTTTGAGCTATGAGATAGCAGGCAAAACGGGATAGGTGATAATCGTTTACATCTCTTTCAGTTTGGCTACCAATCTCAACCATTTTACAAGCGCTTGTAAAATGGTTTTGCGGATCATTTCCAGATTTTTCACAAGATTTTATGGCTTTTTTTATGGCTGGTTCAAATCCATGCCATTTGGAATATCCTAGAAGAGTTTGAAGGTCTCGAGCACTCCAATATTCAATTCCATGCTGATTGATTTTTTTTAATGACTCAAATGATGGGGATATGGTTGTTACTTGACTGCGATTAGAGTTTTCCATTTAGAAATTCCACGTAAGGGTTTTTTAGAACTCCTAGAATAAATTGTATAAAGATATTTTTCAATAGTCTAGATGGATGAATTACGATGAGTTATTATAAACTCAAACATAAATTCTAATCGTCGGATAGGAGTAGTGAATGTTTAAAATTTCTGTGTTTGCCCTCGCAATCACCTTTTCTTCCCTATATGCGCGTGATTTTATTCTCGATCAGAATCAAATTGGAGAAAATAATATATCAACTACTGTGAATCATTTGCATAACCTTGCAGTTGATAAACTAAATGAGGGTGCGATCGTTAGAACTGATTGCCCTGGCATTTCCGAATATATTTTACTGCCGGAAGCAGCCCAACAAACATGGATATTGGCTTTGTATGATTTTGTAGGAAAAACTTCTTCTCATTATCACAATCTTCAAAACCAAATGGTGATGCCGCTCGAAGGAAAACTGACAGTCTGTTTAGACGATACCGAATTAACACTTTTGCCAGGCCAATATGCGCTGATTCCAATAGGTGCTGTGCACGCCCTTTCAACAGATAAAAAAGGAACTAGAATGCTTATCCTTGATATGCCAGGCTATGATTTCCCTCATGATCGGTTAGTAGATAAAAAATTTCCGCCTCTAGAACGTATCATCGCAGCCACTGAAAATTCCAGCCCATTTTTTGTTGATCAGTCTATAAAACTACCTTCCCAATATCAGGCTGAGTTAAATCAATTTCCAGAAATATCCCCACTCTATTTTAAGACCAAAATTCAGGAAGGGGATGCAGCGAGATTTTTTGTGACTTCTCCTGATCTATCGGATCGTTGGAATATTTCATTTACTGAAATCAAAAATTCAATCCCCGATTCTTTTCATTCTGCCGGAAGTGAGCGTATTATCGTCCTTAATGGCGACCTTTTTGTAAAAATAAGTGGAATGACTTATCACCTTACACCTGGCCAATCTATACGCGTATCAAAAGCTGTAAATTTTGATTTTTGGACTTCAAAGTGTGCACGATTATTGCAGGTAAGCCATACAACATCTTAATCACAAGTTATGTGTTTACAACCTTTGATGCACAGACCACCTCCGCAGGGCGTAATCGTTCCTTATGGTTGGTTGGCCAAAATTTTAAAGATTCCCGTTTTTCGCCTTGCTCTTGGCAATGATCTGGTTTCTCGAATTGTCATTGCAGTTTACAATTTCTTTTCCAGACTTTGTCAGGGCCAAAGTAGATCCTTCCGAAGTTTTGATCCGGCTATCGCCCAAAGATCTGTGGATCGTTTCCTGGCTTTAGGAGCCAACACCCACTTTGTTGTCCCACGAGATGGGAGGGGAAAAATTCAAATGATGACTTTCCAAGCGCAAGATTTAGAGCAGAGAATTCAAGCTCTTGGGGGTTCTTGGGAGCGGAGGAACATCCAAGGAAGGCAAGTGTTTGCAATTGTCCCTCCAGAACATAGAGGAAGAGAGTGGCTTGATTTCAAAGAAAAATTAAGTCATTTTCATTGGCAAGAGGAGGAGGGGATGATTGTCACTTGTGACTGTGCTGGTGCAATTCCTCTTGATGCTGCAAAACAATGTTTTTTATACGCTCACTCGACTAGTAGTTCTTTTGCGAGCGATTGGATACGGGCTGGCTTCTACCTCGGGGCAAAACAGGACCTTTGTTTTTTCGACAATGGAAATACCTGGAAAAATAGCGGAAGAGCTCCTTCTGAGGAATCGTTTTATCTAGAAATTGAAGCTGTTTACAACAAGATCAAGGATGAATATCCGGTCGATCGTTTATGGGTAGGAGGAAGTTGTGGTGGAACCCCCGTTGCAGCCTATCTAAAGCGCCTCCTCCATCATCAAGGGGTCAATTTTTTTGCTGAGCAAAGTTTTCCGGACCTTGATGATTTTGTTAAACCCATTTCTCCTTTTTTTGCTCCCCGTATTAAAGGCTCTTTGAGTGATCAAACCCTGCCCGAAAAGATGGAGCACCGCCCTCCTGCCTGTCAGTTCGGGGCAGCAAAGCTTTGGGAGAATCTTTCTCGATATGAAGGCCCTAGGAAGGGGAAATTTATCGTTGTTCAAGTAAGAGATGACGAACATATTAGTCAGCAGGCTTATGAACGTTATCTAGTTCTTGCAAATAGAATCAATGCTAATGTAAAACATCTTCTTTACTCTTCAACAGCGGGGTGGCGCCATGCGGATGATTTTTTCCGTTATCAAGCTCCCCGCCGGGAGTTTATAGAGGCTATATTTAATTAAAAAATTCGATCAAACTTAGACAGCTACTTCAAGCGCTTGATCACAACCCGGGAAAGCTTCCAGAAGAATTTGCTTAAATCGAGCATTTACGGTTTGAAGTTGTGCAACGGTTGGATGTTCCTCAACTATAAAAGAAAACTGACTACGGAATTGGGCGCTTTCTATATTCCATTTACAAGACTCAGAAATCTCGGTGTAAAGTTTATGAGCTTGCGCAGAAACGTCATCTTTCCATTGATTGAGCCAGGAAGCAAAAAGTTGTGCCCTTTTTTCATGGAAAGCCGCGCTATTAGTGTGGGAAGGAAGCAAATTATCCAATATCTTTACTTTTGATTGGGGAGTTAGGTGTCTTTCATATTTTGCAACTAAGGGTTCGATGAAAGCGAATTCATCATAGGCGAGGGTTCTCTCGATGAATTCCTCAATTTCCTTAGGTTGAAGCCCTGCTAGATCAAGCAATCTATTCAATGTATCAAAATGAATCTCACGAAAATCACTAGCTAGTCTGTCGTGTTTGAGTTGACATGCAACTGTGAAGTAATAGTCTTTAAGCAGTTCAAAAGAAAGTTTTGTGGTTTTCCCAATAAGTGTATTCCTCTGCTCTGTCGTCAAAACTCCAATTGCCTGAACTTCGTCTCCTCGCTGAGCGAATTGAGCGCATGAGTAGTTACGGAGTATATCTTTTAGGGAATAGAAGGGGACCTCTTTTGGGAGAATCCCAATCACCCGTCCTACAAGAGCTGTACGGCCTTTTTTTAAAAAATCTTCAATACTGCTGGTTGCAGAATAGATCTCTCCTGCATCTAATACTCTTTCATGAGCTGTCCAAAAGTCCAAAATATCATTGGCATTTGCTATCTTATCATCACTTTCATACCAGCAGTTTCTGAGACCATGCATTAAATGCTGAGCGGTCCAATCATCTCTGTGATAAAGGACTTGTTTGAATGTCTCATTATTTGAGCTGTAAGCAGCCAGGCCAAGAATACGATCTGCTCTCACTGGGTCACTGAGAGGATTATTACCTAAACAGAGGTGAACGACTTCTGTGTTGTTCTGAATAACAGCTCTCAAAAGAGCATCCTCATCGTCCTTAAAGCCAGAAAGAATAAATTGAATGAGTTCGACAAGTGCAAACAGGTTTCCAAATATTGGGATCGCCGCAAGGAGATAATCATAATATTTTTTGTTGAGGATATGAACTTTAATGGTCGTTTTTAGACCAGGAGCGACAGGATTTAAGACATCCACTCGATGAGCTAATTTATAGAGTGCTTGAGCAGCATTGTTAATCGTGTTCACGATAGGAATACAGTTAAGAACGGCGTCTGTACCTTTAACAATTTTTTCTAAATCAGCCATAATACCAAACGTTATATCAGGAGAGGAATTAAGAAGTAATCAAAATTTTATATTCATTATTTTTTTTATTTTAATATTTTCTGATTTTGTTTTATTTGGTAAATTATTTCGGTTTTTTACAAATAACAACTTTATATAAGGCTAAAATAATGAAAACTCCAAAACAATCTATTTTTTTTGCATCCATTCCACTTTTATTCCTAACAAGCTGTGCGACAATCATGCATGGGACAAAGGAAAGCGTTGGCATCTCTAGCAATCCGAGTAATGCTGATGTATGGGTCGATAATACTTTTGTCGGTACAAGTCCGACGATTGTGCAAATGACCCGCAAAGATAACCATTTTATTCGAATCGAGCTCAAAGGCTATGAGCCATACGAAATAGCCCTCACCCGTAAACTCAGTGGATGGGTCTTTGGAAATATTGTTTTTGGTGGAGTCATTGGGCTCGCAGTGGATGCGATCTCTGGCGGCTTATATCAATTAACTCCCGCGCAGATCCAAGCAGAAATGCAAAAAGGCAATATTGCTTATTCTAAAAAATCAGGAGATTCTTATATCGCAGTTGTAATGACACCCGATGTTTCTTGGAAAAAGGTTGGTCATTTAGTGGCTTCTAACTAATAAAGAGTCCCCTTATTTTCATTGAAGTGAGAGTGTTTTCTCATAGATAGGGATATTCTAAAATTGCTATACCGAAATAATGAAAATAATTATTTTCCTAGTGATTGCTATCTCATGTGAAGCAATGACGCATGAACATTATCACAGCATGGAAATGGAAGATCATGCCATGGACATGCATGGCATGTATGGCACATATCCGATGGATCGCGATGCAACAGGGACGAGTTGGATGCCAGGGTCAACACAAATGCCTGGTATACATCGTACTGCTGACGATTGGTTGCTAATGGTCCATGGATATCTCATGGCGATTTATGACGATCAGAGAGGAGACCGGGGAGATAGAAAATTTTTCAGTGAAAATATGTTCATGTTCACTGCGCAAAAAGACATTGGATGTGGTACTTTTGCATTTCGCAGCATGATTGATATTGAACCGGCAACGATTGGATGTCATGGTTACCCATTACTTTTGCAAACAGGGGAAACTTGCAATGGTGTGACCCCCTTAATTGACAGACAGCATCCGCATGACTTTTGGATGGAATTAGCCGGAGTTTATACTTATCGTTTCTCAGATGAGAATTCTCTTTTTGGCTATTTTGGATATCCAGGAGAGCCTGCGCTTGGGCCTCCTGCTTTTATACATCGATTTTCAGCTTTTTTTAATCCTGAAGCCCCTATTACTCATCACTGGTTAGATTCAACACATATTGTTTTTGGGGTGGCGACTCTTGGATATGTTCATGATTGGCTAAAAATTGATGGTTCTATTTTCAATGGACGTGAACCCGATCAGCATAGATGGAATTTTGATCGACCTCGATTTGATTCTTATTCTGCGCGCATTTCGATAAATCCAACTGAGAATATTGCAGCACAGGTTAGTTATGGATATTTGAAAAGTCCTGAACAATTAGAGCCGAATATGCACACGCATCGGACAACAGCATCGATTAGCTATAATAAAGCTTGGCAATGCAGCAATTGGCAAATCACCGCTGCTTGGGGATTAAATCAAAATCGGCCTGGGCATAATTTAAATGGCGCTCTTTTAGAGTCAGCCATTGAAATTCATAGTAAACATGTCATCTTTGGAAGAGGGGAATATGTTGCTAATGATGAGCTTTTTCTCTCTCCAAGTCCAAATGCGGGTAAGGTATTTAACGTAGGGAAAATCGATCTTGGGTATATTTTTGAATTTCCATTTATTCCCTATACACTCTGGGGATTCGGATTTGTTGGAAGCGCCTCCTTTGTTCCAAGTTCAATCAAATCCGCATATGGAGGAACACCTCTTTCTTATATGGCATTTTTGAGGATCGAAATCAAGGACAAGAAGGAATAGAGAGTTGAAATAATGATTTTAGTAGAACCTTATTCGAATAAGTGGCCGCAACTCTTTGAAAAAGAAAAGAGCAAACTTAAAAATGTTTTTCAGGATTTAGACATTCAATTTTTTCACATTGGAAGTACCGCGATTCCTGGCTGCTATGCAAAACCTCTCATCGATATTCTTGGCGTTACAAAAGATGTCACAAAAATCGATCTCTATAATCAAGCAATGGTGGGATTGGGATACGAGCCTTTAGGCGAATATGGAATGCGCCAGAGGCGTTTTTTTCGAAAAAAAGAGGGTTTCCCTGTAAATCTTCATATTTTTGAAGATACAAACCCCGAAGTAGAAAGACATTTGCGTTTTTGCCGCTATCTTCGAAAACACCCAGATAAAGTCAAAGAATATTCAACCTTAAAAAAGCAATTAGCCGCTCAATTTCCCACAGATAGAGATCAATATACTTTGCAAAAAGACCCCTTTATTAAAACCATTGATATTGCAGCTGCGTGGGAGGCCTCGGAACGAATAGTGCCTCAAAAACAGTACCTAAGAAAAAAAAGCTGGACTCCTGCAGAAATTCAAAAGGCCATGATGGCCAATATGCAGTTGCATATGACCTATTTTGCAAAATATCTTCCTGTAGTTGAACTTGTTTTTGAACCTGATGTCACCGTAGTGCGTTCAGAAATTCCCGATGATACTTTTAATTATGTTCTCTTTGCTAAGTTCACCGAAAAAAATGCGCAGCAGCGAATCATCCACGTTCTCAACTTATTCAAAACAAAGAATCTTCCCTTCTCATGGTGGGTAGGAGAAACAGATAGGCCCGCAGAGTTACAGGAATTATTGAAAAAACAAGGCTTAAGAGTTAAGGAAGAAGATGTAGGCATGTACCTTGAGCTAGAGAAATTTCAAATGACTACACTGCCTCCTTTGCGCTTTCACCATGTCACCTCAATCGATGAATTAAAAAAATTTGCACAAGTTATCGTAGAGATCGGTGGGCATCCTAAAGCATTTGATCTGATTTACAGTCAGTTGCCGCCTATTCTTTACAAAGAGGGTGCCTCTTTTGAAATGCATATTGGTTATTTGGATCAAACTCCTGTAGTGACTGGCATCTTAGTTTTAGATGCTAATGTTGCAGGAATTTACTATGTCGCTACTGTGCAAAGCCATCGAAAAAAAGGCTATGGCAGCGCCATGATGAAATATCTCTTGAATCGGGCCAAATCAAAGGGCTATTTTCTAGCCACGTTGCAAGCTTCACATGAGGGCAAAAGCCTGTATGAACGATTAGGATTTAAGAAGAGTTGTATTTTTATTGAGTTTGTAAATTACACTTAATTTAAAAAATGATTTTTACAATAAAAATTATTGTTATAACGATTTTGTATATCAAATATCAGATAAATAATGTTATAATAATCAATTATGCATTTACAACTTCCCTCTGTTTTGTGGAACCATATTGCTGATTTTGGTTCGCTGCAAGACAATCACCAACTCACGCTAGTTTCAAAGGACATGCGGCAATCTGCAAGAAACTCAGAAGCTTTTTCATTTGTTAAAGTGCCCATTACTACATTTATTCCACGAA
Organism: Rhabdochlamydiaceae bacterium; assembly: GCA_035478495.1. Lineage (GTDB taxonomy): Bacteria > Chlamydiota > Chlamydiia > Chlamydiales > Rhabdochlamydiaceae > DATIJP01. The sequence goes on along the minus strand of DATIJP010000010.1, from coordinate 80,990 downwards.
ATGGAGTCACTTTTGCTTCTTTCTTTTATGATGTGAAAACCAGAATGGTTGTGACTGGTGAGCGGTCAAAGCCTGGACATGCTAGAGTCAGATTATGGACTAATGGAGGACAAGAGATTGGTGACTTTCAACATAATGGCTTATTTTTGCTTATCACACGGCTCTCGATTGATCATTCAAGAAATGAGCTTACTGTGACCGCTGCGCTTTCTCCTTTCAAGATTTTTGACTTGGATACAAGAAGAGAAAAAAAAGTCTTAAAAAAGCATAGCCGCTTCGTAAATCTTTCTTTTAGCAAGAATCCGCAAAATCTATATGACATTGATGTCCGAGAACTTACAAATTTCTTTCCTGGAAGTCAATCTGAAGGTGTAAGATGGGCCATTAAAGATAGGCGGATTCATCGAATTTTTACTTCACCCTATGATAATAATGAGTGTGGGAATGTGAATTGGAAAGGTGATATTAAATTTTGGGATAGCCAATCCAACAAACGGATCACAAAAATTACGCAAGTTTTCTTAAGAGATGCTACAATTTATGACCATTCAAGATCTGAAATGATTTGTGCGCGCAAGGAAAAGGAACTCCATATTTTGGATGGTAAAGACGGAAGAGTAAAGGCTAAGTTTAAAGTTAATGATCGCGACACTAAAATCTTAGCTTTTACTTATTGCTCTAAAACTAGAAAATTGGTGGCCGCTTATGAGCAAACACAACAGCTGAGTTCTCGTGTTAAAGTTGCTGTATGGGATATTAAGACTGTCCAGATTGTTGCATCCTTTTCTCCAAAAGATCCTATCTCTTCGATAAATTCCCTTTTTTATAACGAAAAGAGCCATACATTATTGATAGGAGGACATGGTACTCAACTTTGGGATATGGATTCTGGGCAAATAATACGCAAACTTACGGAGCGCAGTGACAATCCAATTATCCATTGGGACCAAGATCAAAATACGGTCATTATAATGAACCGTAATCTCTATCAGGGTGATCCTGAAGATGCAAAATTAAGGATATTGAATTACGGTAATCTTCGACAAAGAAGATGATGAATTACGGTTTTAGAATTTTTAAAATATTCTAATCTTGAGAAGCCAGGTTCTTATCAGACTCCGGACCTCTCAGTAGATGAGTCAATTCGTCGCAATAAATAAATTTTCCATTTTTGATTTTGAAAATGGCGATCACTCGAATATCTAGCTCTGTTCCATCCTTTTTTGTGGCATGGACAATATAACTGCTTGCAATTTTGTCTTCTTGGATGACAAAGTCATCAAATGTAAACTTATAGGATTTCATGAGCGCTTTGAGCCCGACAATATGATGGACCCACTGTTTAAAATTAAAGACTTTGCCATCAAGATGCATGACAAATTCTTCTGAGATATATTTGGTATAATCCTCAGTTTTCAGATCAAATGCATAGAAGAGCGCTTCTTTAAACCATTTTTCCATAGTTTGTTTCATGAGTGATTACCACTGATCATCTTTAGCATATCCTAAATCAATAACTGATTGTCCCATCAGTTTTTTAAATAACTCTTTATTTTCTTTATTGTAATGTGTTTTCCATGCACCGATCTTTCCCTTGCGGAATGTCCAAGTATCACCAAAAAGCTGATCTCCAATTGCTTTGATCTCTTTTTCTGAAAGCCCGTAACCCAGAAATTGCGCAATTTCTTTAAGAATTTTCAGTTGTTGTTTACTGCTGCCCCCGCCTTTAGCGCCCACCAAATCTTCAAAGCGACAGACAAGCACACCAGGCTCGCGCATCCATTTTGCCGCATATTGAAAACAGGTTTTTGGATTGCGCAGCACAGCAGGATATAATAAAGTTTCACGCAAGCGCTTGTCTAAGGGAAGCTTTTCAAATTTCTCAAAATCGTAATTTTCTCTTCCCGCCCATATTTTTTGACTTTGCAAATGATACATAAAAGAGACCATCACATCTCTGGGATCACGGATAATTAAAATTTTCTTATATTTATCTGAACATTCCGTGCGGATGAGATCAATTTCAGGAAATAAATGGGCCCCTGTGATCGGCTTTGCTATACCTAAGTTTTTATAGGGATCAAAACGATAAACACTATTTATTGCAATCCAGTTCACTGACAACCCACCTGTAATGAGTCTTAGCGCTTTCCTAAAAAGATGCGTTCCCGATTTTGGAATAGAGACAAAAACGATTTTTTGTTCAAGAAGCTCACTTGGGGGCTGCGGATCTGGGTCACAGTGAGCCAAATTGGATAGTGCGGCAATAAATAATATAAGTAGGTAGGAGCGCATTCTTTCCCTATAACTAATAAAACTATTTATTTGAATATTTTCTGTTTTTGTCCTCTGAGATATAATGTTACGGATGAACTTATCCCAATATTCTTAATATTTGATTTTTGATGCATTTTTTAGTCAGATTTTGAGGCCGGTTCGCAGGACATACTTAAATTAAGTAGGACAAGAACCGGGCTCGAAATCTGAAAAAAAAGGCGCGAAAAGCAAGTATTAAGAATATTGGGATAGGTTCATTAATAGGAGAAGAGATGACATTAATTAATGAATATAGATATCGGGACACTACAGTTACTTTTACTTCTCATCTTAATCAGGAATCATCCAAACAACCCGCGGGCCTTTCTGTATTTGTACAGACTCCAAACTTGTTGATGCGGTCTGTGGACCTATCTGATACTGAGGATTTTTGCGGACTTTATGATGAGAAAAAACCTTATCAAGCGATAAGAGAAAAAGTTGGGATGTGGTTTGAACGCTGGGAACAAAACGATCCCTGTAGTGTTCTGATAGTTAAGACAAAGGATCCTTCTAGATTTATAGGCTACCTAGGGTTAAGAGACAAGGGCTACGGCGTGGCCAAACTTTTTGGAAATGGTTATATAGATTATTGGGAAAAATATGGACTTGAAGCGACGGCAGCTGTAACACAAGCCTACGTAAGAGGAATTAATGCATTCTGTAAACCTAAGTCGGACTTTTGGAAAATTATTGCCAAGACTGAGGTGGAGGATAATGAAAAGACAAATGAAATTTTAAAAGAATTTGCAGTTGGACTCCCAGATGGAGAGAGAGTGCGTTACTCAATTCATATTGGACCTGAAAATGATGAAATTCCAGGTGAACAACCCCTATATTTTGATAGGTCAATGATTTAAAATGAGGCCTGAAAGAAGAACTGTTAGATGAGGAGGGCCTTATCTTTTTGACAATTAATTCTTTTTATCTTTTCTGTTTTTTAATGTGTGAAATAATGCTGTTTATGATATAAATTCCACATTAATTATAAGAATAATATGATAACTAGTAAAAATTATATTTATGAAAACACTTCAGTTTGTTTTGTTTCTGTTGGCAAAGAGCTTTCTGTAGTTATAGATACCCCACACTTGCAGATTAAGTCTGTAGACGTATGTGATATTGGCGATATTTGGAAACTTTATAAAAAAGAAAAAACTCTTCCAGAAATAACAAGAAAAGTCGCGAATTGGGAAACGCTCTGGGAAGCAGGCAATCCTTGTAGTGTTCTGGCTGTTCGGTTAAATGGATCTTCTAATCAATTTATAGGCTATCTAGGCTTAAAACGTAAATGCTCCGGCTTTGTGAAACTTTTTGGACACGGTTATTCAGATTATTGGAATGTATACGGGTATGAAGCGACAGCAGCTGTAACACAAGCCTATGTCAGGGGAATTAACGCCAAATTAAAACCTGAGATTCCCTTTTGTTTGATTGAAGCCGAGACTGAGGTTAATAAAAATTCAAATCAAATTTTAAGAAAGTTCGGGCAAGAACATATAAAAGAAGAGATGTCTCGCTACGCAATTCTCCTCATGTCTGAAATATAGAAATTTCAGATGATCAAGCTTTATTGTATCAGAAAATAAAAAAATTAATAAATTTAAAGGTTAAAATGATATCAGTCCCTCAAAATTATAAATATGGAAACATTACAGTTGGTTTTTATCCTGTTTCAAAACAGCTTATTGTAAGCATAAAAACACCACATTTGGTGATTAGGTCTGTACGCCCCTATGACACTAATGATTTTTGCACACTTTTTGCGGATAAAAAAACTTATGAAGAAATAATAAAAAAAGTTAAGAAATGGAGTGCGCGCTGGGATGCAGGCCACTATTGTAGTGTTCTGGCAGTTCGGTTAAATGGACCTTCTAATAAATTTATAGGCTATTTGGGGTTAAAAGATAAAAATAACGGAAAGGTCAAACTCTTCGGTCATGGTTATACAGATTATTGGGAAAGATACGGATTTGAAGCTACTGCAGCTATCACGCAAGCCTATGTAAAAGGAATTAATGAAATATTGCAGCCTGAGGAACCTCTTTTTTCGATCGAAGCCGCGACTGAGGTTAATAGTAAAAATTCCAATGAAATTTTAAGAAAGTTAGGACGGCAATTTGTAAAGGAAGAGATGTTTTACTATAGAATAGCCAGCAATTGATCCTGTTTTCTAGTCTTCTGGTAGTTAAGACAAAAGAGCCTTAGGAAAGAAGTCTTATTCCTCAATTCTTCTTGGTCCGAAAATGTTGACATTACGGGTGATCCGGCCTTATGAACCTATCCCAATATTAAGAATAGAGGAATAGGTTCACCTTTTTGACAACTAATTATTTTAATTATTTCTGTTTGTTATGTCAGTCATAATGCTATTTGTGATATAATGCTAATAATTATTATGAGGATAATATGATAACTAATACAAATTATAATTATGGGGATGCCTCAATGTCTTTTTTTTGTCCTGGCGAAGAGCTTTTATTAACTATAAAAACTCCACACTTGAAGATCAACTCTATAGAGCTATCTGATATTCGTGATATTTGGAAACTTTATAAAGAAGAAAAAACTTTTCAAGAAATAACAAAGAAAGTTAAAAAATGGCAAAAGCTCTGGGAAGCAGGCAATCCTTGTAGTGTTCTGGCAGTTCGGTTAAGTGAATCTTATGAATTTATAGGTTATTTAGGTTTAAAAGAAAAAGATAAGGGAAGAGTCAAACTCTTCGGTCACGGCTATTCAGAGTATTGGAAAACCTATGGATATGAAGCGACGACAGCTGTAACGCAAGCCTATGTAAGGGGAATTAACGCAATATTAAAACCTGCTATTCCCTTTTGTTTGATTGAGGTCGAGACTGAGGTTGACAATAACATTTCAAATCAAATTTTAAGAAAATTAGGGCTAGAATATAAAAAAGAAGCCATGTCTCATTACGCAATTCTTCTTTGGTCTGAAATATGAGCCATCCGCAAATTTCGATGAAAAATCCCGGACTCCATCGGGCTTTTCGCAGAGTACATTGTGGATCGGCTCCATGGAAAAATGACTGGTTACACAATCTGTTTAACAAGTTAGTGATTCTTCATCTGGATAAAAAAGAGAATATTCTGTAGTTTAAAATCCTTGTTTTTTGACGTTTGGATATAATGTGAGTTCAAATTCAAAAAAAAGTAGGAACAAAAGGTCTATGAAAAATCTCTATTTAGAAGATCCACTGATGTTGGATCAAGAAGAAGCGCAAAAAAATGATGCATTATTTGATGCATTTTGGACAGGCTGTAAAAAGCAGATTCCAAAGGAAAGTTTACGCTCTTTGGAGCCGCTTCTACACAAATATACGGATGAAACGTGGAAAATTAGAAGGAGTTTCAATGAATTCCATTCTTCATTTTTAACCACTATTCCGCTGGTCGTCGTTTTAGCGCATTGGATACAGGGCATCGTGAGCGATCCGATGTGGCGTGACAAATATGTCAAAGGGATGGAAGCGCTGATTGCAAAAAAACTCATTCCACTCATGGACAGCGACGGCAAGAATGCCACCTTAGAGAAATTGCGCCAAGAAGGACATCAACAGATCATTGAAAATATCCGCTGTGTTCAAGATTGGACGCCATTTGAAAAAGAAGAGCTTGTGCAATGCTATGTGCAATTTTCCCACCATTTGGCCCGTTATACTTTTGAATATGTGCCAGCAGGCTTTGACCCAGATAGAAGGCGCGCGCAGCAGCGTATCGTAAAATACGAATACTTCTTTGATTTTGTACAACAGCTTTCGGAAAGAGATGCACTGATTGCAAAAGTACTCTACTTTGGCGCAACTTCCATTGATGAGACCATCGCGCTTAAAAAAGAGGCTATTGATGAGAAGAATTTTGCCATACAGTTCGACGAGAAAAAAGTTGTCTTCCCTAAACATCTCATTCAAGACTTAAGTGTGCATGTAAAAGACAAAAGCAGCAGCCAGTTAGTCTTTACGAATGTCAGGGGAGCTGAAGTTGAAAGGGCGCATCTTAATCAAAGCTTTGCTAGAGCTTGTGAGCGCATCCCGCGCGGGATTAAAATCACGCCCGGAAGTCTCTTACGACTTAAAGGTGGAAATCATGAGGAGCTGACTCCTAAAAAAGTCACTTATTAATACCAACTTCAAACAGATCGTTATTTTGAGGTTTGGTATTAGGGAGATTTTCCACAATCAAAGAGATCTGAGACAGACTGTCCATTATAAGAGCGAATAATTGCTTCAGCGAGCAAAGAGGCAACAGAGAGTTGTGTGATATTTGAAGGCGGGGTATGCCTCAGTGGAATCGTGTCTGTAATTACAAGCTCATCAATGACTGAATTTGCAATTTTAGCCATGGCATTTCCTGAGAAAACTGGATGCGTAATGCAGGCGAAAACTCTTTTTGCTCCTTTTTGTTTGAGCTCGTAAGCAGCTGCAGCAAGTGTGCCTCCTGTATCGCAAAGATCGTCCACTATGATCACATCGCTATTTTGCACATTTCCGACAAGGTCCATTTTTTCCACAACGCCGGCTTCTTTGCGCTCTTTCACAATCATTGCAAGTCGAGTCGAAACACCACAAGAATTGAGCATTTGAGCAAATTGCTTGCTCCGCTCTACTCCCCCTGCATCAGGAGAAACAACAACGATGTTTTGTAAATCGGGTTTAGCAGAGAAATAGGGAACAAAAATTCTGGAAGAAAAGAGATTGTCCACAGGGGTCGTATGAAAAAAACCTTGGATTTGCCCGCAATGGAGATCGACACAAATCACATGATCAATGCCTGCAAGCTCAAGCAGCATCGCAACATCTGAGGCCGATATAGGCACTCTACTTTTCACTTTCCGATCTTGGCGCGCATACCCAAAATAGGGAATGATCGCTGTGATGCTCTGGACAGAAGCTCTTTTCATGGCGCGCACAAGCAGGTAAAGTTCCATAAGAGAATCATTGACGCTCGCATAACTAGTAGGGCAGCTGGATTGCAGAATGTAGACGTCGCAATTGCGGATGTTTTCTTCAATTTGAATATTGATTTCGCCATCATTGTAGCGACTGACTTTGGCCTGGGAGAGTGAAATACCCAAATGGTCTGCAACATCTTTTGCCAGTTGTTGATTTGCACTTCCGCTAAAAAATTTAAAGCCGCATAAGGACGAGGCTCCAAGGGAGATAAAGATTGGAAAAAGAAAAAATACAAAAAATAATCGTTTCATCTGTTTTTATTCTCAATGAATTTTAATGCTGCAGAATTGATGCAATAGCGCTTTCCAGTGGGCGGAGGACCATCATCAAATACATGGCCTAGATGGCCGCCGCAGCGGCTGCAAAGCACCTCTGTTCGTTTTGCAAATAACTTGTAGTCCTCTTCATAAGACACATTTTCAGGAAATAAAGGCTCAAAAAAACTGGGCCAGCCTGTCCCAGAATCATATTTTACACTCGATTTGAAAAGAGGAAGTCCGCATCCTGCGCAAACATAGATCCCATTTTCTTTCCAATCAAAATAGGCATTTTGACAGGCAATCTCTGTGCCTTTGCTGCGCAGTATTTTGAATTGCTCTGGCGTTAGTCTTTTTTTCCATTCTTCTTCTGATAAGATGAGTTTTTTTCCATCAAAACGCTCTATCTTCATAACCCTCTTTGACAAAACAACAAATTTGGAAGTAGTATATAGGAAATGGAAAAAAATGGATATGAAACAGCAACTTTTGCAGGGGGCTGTTTTTGGTGTACACAGAGCGATTTTGATAAATTGCCAGGTGTGATCTCAACCACTGTTGGGTATACTGGCGGGAAAAAAATTTATCCCACTTATGACGAAGTTTCTAGCGGGCGCACGGGTCATGTTGAGGCCACTCAAGTCATCTTTGATCCAAAAAAAATCAGTTATGAAAAGCTTCTGGAAGTTTATTGGCACTCCATTGAGCCCACCAGAAACGATGGACAATTTTGCGATATTGGATCGCAGTACCGTCCCGTGATTTTTTATCATAGTGAAGAGCAAAGAGTGCTGGCTGAAAAATCGAAAAATGCACTTAAAATGAAGCCGGTAAAAGTCGACATTCTTCCTGCCGAAACCTTTTATTCTGCCGAAGAATATCACCAAAAATATTATAAAAAAAAACCTTCTGAATATGAATTTTATAGAAGCCATTCAGGAAGGGAAAAATGAGATACTTTTTTCTACTGCTTCTCCTCTGTAATGTTGTCTGTGCAGAAGGTTTTTTTAACAAAACAGAAAATTTTAAAAGGGCCCATGTGGGCATTTGTGTAGTGGAGTGTGAGACAGGAGAAGAGGTTTACTCCTGTAATGCGCAGCAGTTTTTTGTTCCTGCTTCCCTACAAAAAATTGTGACAAGTGCAGCAGCCATTGCTCTCCTTGGGGATGATTTTTGCTTCCAAACAGATTTTGGCTATGAAGGAAAGATCGATCAAGAAGGGATTTTGCATGGCAATGTTTGGATTCGAGGAGGCGGCGATCCCACTCTTCCTTTAACTGTCTTTTCCAAATGGGAGGAGATATTAAAAAAAGAAAGAATTAATAAAGTTGATGGGAAAATTTTAGTTGATGCGAGCTGTTTTGAAACAGCACTTGCATCGCCTTATTGGTATTTTCAAGATTTAGGCAATTACTATGGGGCCGGCGCCTGCAGTCTGACCATTAATCAAAATTTATACCATGTCACTTTTCAACCTGGTAAAAAAGAGGGCGATCCAGCGACGGTTTTAAAAATTGAACCTAAAATACCTAATCTTTTGATACAAAATGAAGTGACAACTGGCCCTGCAGGATCAGGCGATCAAGTCTACATTTTTGGCTCCGAATATTCTCCCATTCAATTTTATCGAGGCACTGTCCCAATTGATCAGCCCTCTTTCACAGTGAAAGGAGCAATTCCGGATCCGGCCGCCTTTTGCGCGGCAACTTTACACAATAAGCTTAATACTACTCAGGGTTATGAAATTGTCAAAAATGGGATAAAGCCGGAGGGCACGATTTTAATGCGCCTGCAATCACCGCCGCTGAAAGAGATCCTAAAAGAAACAAACCAAGAGAGTGTGAATCTTTTTGCAGAACATCTCCTTAAAATAATAGGGGATGGAATGGCTCAAAAAGGGACAGCTAAAATCACACATTTTTTAAAGAATCTTGGAATTTCTGCAGAGGTGCGAGATGGAGCGGGACTTGCGCGCACCAATTATTTAACTCCTAAAGGATTTGTCACTCTTCTCTCCCAGATCAAAAAGAATCCAACCTATCACACTGTTTATGACTCTTTTCCTGAAGTAGGGAAAAATGGCACAGTGAAAGATTTTCCTCTTATCCCTAAGGCTTCCATTAGAGCAAAATCGGGCTCGATGACCCATATTTACAATTTAGGTGGTTATCTCACCTTAGAATCGGGAAAAGAATATGTTTTTTGCGTGATCTGTAATAACTATCCAGGAGCTTTAAAGGAGATCAAACAAGAAATACACCGGTTTTTAACTCATCTTGTTAAAAAATTAGCATGAAAAGGGCCATTAGGCCCATTCCAAGATCTTCTGTTAAGGTGACAGTGGATAAGGGAACATCTAGAATAGTTCCCATACATGCGCATCTGACATCAAGTCCCTCTTTCAAAGCTTTTATGACTCCAACTGCTCCTGTTGCCATCACTAAAACTGTCAGACAGTAGGTCAAAATGGGATGAAAAAAAGATAAATAGGCAAGCCCAAGTCCTAATTCAATTAAGGGATAGATCAATGCATAGACCTCTATTTTTTTTGCAACCAGGTCATACATTTGAAATCCTTCAATGAAGGTGCCGGGATGAAAAATTTTCAGCATGGCGAACTGGCAGAAGAAAAAGCCCATGAAAAAATGCATCCATTGCCGCATGGCTTTATTCAAGCCAAAGGTGAGTGCAGTCGCTGCAAGCGCTGCGACGAGAATTAAGGAAATCAGCGGCCAATAACGACGGAAATTCATAGACATATCTAGACCTGTTTAAAAACGGATGATATTTTATTTACAGAAAATATTGCAAATTATTGTGCTTTCTTCCTCTGTGGTCTCTGTGAACTCTGTGGTTAAAATTTCTTTTTTTATTTTACCACAGAGAGCACAGAGAACACAGAGAACAAAATGCAAAAAAATCTTCGCGAATTTCCTATCCTGCCCATCCTGCCATCCTGCCATCCTGCCATCCTGCTATATTTTTTCTTAAATTGTGGAATTTTTAGGCTCTTTTTTTAAGAGAGCGCTTTTTAATAATGAGGAGAGGGAGGCCACAACAGATCACAATCCCGCAAATGAGAATTAATTCATAGAGAAAGAGATTCTGAAAAGGGACTTGTGCGGGGGGAAGAAAACCAAAGAGAAAGACGGCAAAGCAGGAAAGAATGCCAAAGCCGGAAACAGTCCAGACGCCAAATTTTTTCCCTGGAATCCGGAAATGGCGCGGCACATCTGGTTTTGAGTAGTGGAGTTTAACAGCTGCAGCAAAAAGAGCAATATAGACAAGGAGTGCAACTTGGGCAGTGATGACCGACAGCAGCCAAAAAGAGCTATTGACCGTAGGTAAAAGAATAAAGAGCAAACAGAGAAGCGAAACAATCACAGCTTGGGTGAGCAGAATCGCAACAGGCACGCCCTGTTTATTGGTGCGCCCAAGAAAAGCAGGAAGGCTCCCATCTACTGTAGCAACCATCAGGCCTTTGGTAGGCCCAATAATCCAAGCCCCGACGGCGCTAAGGCCCCCAAGAACGATAAAACCTGCGATGAGTGGCAGCAGCCAAGGTAAATTATAAGTTTGAGTGAAGACAGCAAAGGCTTGCATAATGCCTGTGGCCAGGCTCAGCTGATCATTGGGCACCACAATGGCCAGTGCCAAAGAAGCGCAAACAATGGTTGCAAAAATGATGATGCATGCCACTAAAAGAGAGCGGGGATAGTCTCTTGCGGGATTGCGCATTTCAGAGGCATGGGTGGCAGCCATTTCAAGACCTACCAAGCCAAACAAGACATTAGTTAAAAAAGAAAGATTGCTTGACTGGGAGCCTGATGGGAAAAAATGGTCCCAATCCAATTGGATCTGAATTGGCTTGTCCTGCATGACCCAAATAATCCCAAGAAGTGTAATCAGCAACATAGGGAAAATCGTGCCGATCAGCGCACCTAAAGTACTTAAAATGCTTGAGGCTTTCATCCCCAAGCAATTGATTAAAGTCGCGCCCCAAAATAAAACAAGAACGGAAAGACACATATAAAGGCGATTATCAGCCAGCTTTGAATCAAAAAAATAGGCGAAAGTGCCTGCAATAAGGGCCATGATTGTGGGATACCAAAGCAGGTTATATACCCAATTCAGCCAGATCACCACAAAACTCACCTTTTTGCCAAAAGCTTCACGCACCCAAACATAGATCCCCCCGCGATTGGGCCATCCAGTGCCCAATTCAGCGGAGACAAGTGCCGTCGGAATAAAAAAAGTAAGAGCTGCTAGCAGGTAGAAAAAGACAAGGCTAAAGCCATAAACAGCAGAAAATGGCAGCGTACGGATACTATCAACCGCAATGACGTTAATCATTACAAGTTGAAAAAAGCCTAAAACTTTTCCGCGCGAGGAAGAATAGACCGCCATAGATCGTTAATTCTATAGCAAATCCTAAGGAAAAAAAAGAAAAATCTCTATCCCTATCCTGGTGAGTAGGCAAGCGTCATGATCAAAGAGACGATAAATAGGATCAGGAAGATAAAGAATAAAATTTTAGCAATTTGTGTCGCAACTCCAGCTACCCCTTGAAATCCAAAGAGTCCGGCTACAATAGCGATAATTAAAAAAATAATAGCCCATGTCAACATAACTAAGTCCTCTATCAGTGATTCTTAATTTTCTTAATAGTTATTTTTTTATTACTAATCAAGAGGTTCATAAGAAAATTCAGAAAAAAGATCATTAAATAGAAGGGCGGTCCCAAGAGCAGCTTTATCTCCAAAAGCTTCGAAGGCAACAAGAGAGACTACCGAGTTTAGAATATCACATCTTCTATCCAACATTGTTTCTTCTTCTTCTGTCATGTCTCTACGGCGTCTTTGACCTGGATGCAGGTTTGAAGTAATTGCCTTAGCAATCATAGCTATTTTAAACGCATTTGAAAATTCACTATTATCTAAAAGATGGAAAAGAAGCCCGCCGACACCCAATCTTCCCAAAAACTGAGAACCTCTTGAAGAAGAAAAACCAGTAGATTCAATTACTTTCCCAACAAGTACCCCAATAGTTTCTACAGCTTCATATACGATAAGCCCTGCTGCGCAACCTCTAACTGTATGACCCATAAAATATTTTCTCCTTAACTATTCGCACGTTTCTCTCTAACAAAAAAAAGCAGCACTCCTGCAAGAACTAAGGAGATTGGAAGACAAGAGAGCGCCGTTTGAAATGCATTGATGCTATAAGCGCGGATGCCATTTTCCATCTCGCCCGTCCAGTGGAGGTCGAGTAAAAATCCAATGAGCGGCTGGACCACAGCATCGCCGCAAGAAATGATGAAATTTGTGAAAGCAGCAGCTGTCGCTTTTGCCCGCATACTATTGAGCTCGATGGCTAAGCTGAAACTAAGTAATTCGGCAGAAGAGAAAAGGCCCACAAGGAAAAGAAGAGCATAAACCCCATAGATTGTAATCGCAGGAAAATAAATCACCGGAATTAAGCAAATGAGCGCGCCTAAAATACCAGCTCCAATGGTCATCTTTCTTTTTCCGAAAAAATCAGAAAGAAGGCCTATTAAAGGGCCGCCAACGAGCCATCCAGCAAAAACCATCGACATGGCATAGCCAGCGACTTCTTTATTCACACCATAAGTTGTTTGCAGAAAAGGAGGTCCCCAAAGTCCTGCAAAAGCAGTTGTTGTCATATAGAAGCAAAGGGCGGCAAATGCATTGATCCAGGTTGCTTTACTCGTGACGATCAGTTTTAAATTCTCTAGAATGTGGCTTTTAGAATGGGCCGTTTCTTTTTCTATCACAGCATCACGCCTATCGATCTTGAAGATAAAATAGACAATGACTCCAAGGGCAATTCCAAAAAAACCAAATAGGGTAAGTCCTTCGCGCCAGCCAATTTTATGGATTATCATGGCAAGCGGCCCCGTACCAGCTGAAGCACCCAACATCGCCATAGAATTTGCAATTCCAATTAAAAAAGCGCGCTTTTTCACTGGAAACCAGTGAGAGGTCACGTAGATCATGGCAATGAATGCAAAAGCCGAACTTGCACCGATGAGCAAACGGCCCAGGCTAGCAACAAATAAATGCTGCGCCATTGCAAATAAAAGTGCGCCAGAGCCGCACGCGATACAAGCAATGCTAAGGACCTTTTTCACCCCATAGCGGTCCATCAAAACTCCAACGGGGAGCTGCATAGGTGCGTAAGCGTAAAGATAAAAAGCGCTCAAAATACCAACAGAGGAGGCTGTGATGCCAAAGCTTTGCATTAGCTCTGGGACCATCACACTGGGCGAAACGCGCAGGAGAAATTCGTAAAAATAATAGACAGCTGCGGCAATCCACAGGGCCCATTTCAAAAATGAAGATTTAGCAGCCATGATAAAAACCTTTCGAGATACTACCAAATTTCAGGTATAATAGTAATCTAACTCTTCATTTTTTTTTGGACCGATCACTCGCCAATTAAGACGCAGGCAGTGCAAATCATAAAAAATCTGGCCAAAGTAGGCATCCTCTTCGCAAAAATGGGAATCAATCGAAGCCAGGGAATGGCTTCCGGAAGGGGCGAGATGAAAAAGAAAAACTGGGTTTTGAGGGCCTCTTCTCAAATGTTCGAGTGAAATCATTTTGGCAGAGCGGTCTAGCGTCCAGCGGAAGGTATTGCTAAAATCAATGTCCTTTCCTTTTTCTCCTTTCCAACTTCCCTTTTCGCTGAAGATAAGTACATTTTCTCCCTCTTTTGTCACGAGGACCTCTCCTTTTCCTTTTCCATTCCAACCGCTTTCCAGTTTTGATTTGGTCTTGGCATTGAAAAAGAGATGTTTAACAGAGGAGAGTTTTTCCCAACAGGTAAGAAGGATCTTCTCTTTGGCATCCTGTGCGCTAGCTTTAAGGGACCTAAGTGCGATTGAGTTATACATTTTTTTTTCTTGAGGAGGGAGCAGCGTGTAAGCTTTTTTAAGTAGCGTTTCAAGTTCATCTAGGAGAGGGAAACTTGGATCGAATTGATAAACACGTGTTTTGCCTTCAAAATAACTTGAGACAATGCCGGCTTTTTCTAGACGTAGCAATGCGGTTTGGATGGGCGTCAAAGGAGTAGTCAATAATCTCTGAAGTTGCGCGCCGTAACACTTTCCATTAACAAAAAGAAAAATCAGGATTTTTTGCCTGCTTTTGCTCCCGAAAATCGTCTCTAACATAAAAAATCTAACCTATTTCTTAGGTTTAATCATTTTAGTGAATATTGTCCAATTTATCAAACTGTTATATAGATTTCATAAACTAAAAATGAGTTAGGTTGCTAAATTTTTCTGTTGGAAAATAGTAAATCAAAGGAATATTCTTTAATTTTTAGAAAAAAATGGAGGTTTTTATGGAAGAGACAAAAAAGTTAGAAACAAATCAAATTGAGCAGAGCTGGCTAGAAAAGATAGCATTTGACTTGCTGATCGCCCTAGGGGGCAGTATTTTTTTAGCCTTACTTTCGCAAGTTTCAATTCCTCTTCCATTTACACCTGTGCCGCTGACTTTGCAGACGTTTGGAGTCTTCATTCTCGGGGGGACGCTTGGTGGAAAACGCGCTTTGATGAGCATTGCGGCTTATCTTGTTCAAGGAACTTGCGGGCTCCCTGTTTTTGCAGGAGGTCTATCAAATCCACTTTGGCTCTTAGATTACAAGGGAGGCTTTTTAATTTCTTTTCTTCCTGCGGCTTTTTTCATTGGCAATTGGATAAGAAATAAAACGCACGCAAGCTTCTATTATATCGTCTTTTCTCTTGCCATAGGCCAGCTCTTAATTTTTGCAATCGGTGCTAGTTGGCTTGCTTTCTATGTCGGGTTTGTTAAAGCAATTCACTTTGGAATTTTGCCTTTTTTAAGTGGCGCAGGACTAAAAATTATAATGGCTGCTTGCAGCTTAAAAGGAATTGCGTTTTTGAGAAATAGGAGGTCACTATGTCCAAAGTAGTTGGGTCCAAAGTAACGGGTGCATTGCAGCAACAAATTCTGGTTTATGCAGGCAAAGGAGCCTTTGAGATGAATGTGAAAGCGCTCACAACACAATTGCGGACGCTTATCCACCCCTCAGTGAAGATTCAAGAAGTGCGAAGTCGTTTCTTAAAAACTGAAAACTGGGAGAAAAATACACTTGCGCTTGTTATGGGTGGAGGGGAATGCACAAAATGGGATCACAGTCTAGGAGAAGAAGGTAAAAAGAAGATCAAGGATTATGTGATGGGCGGCGGGAAATTTGTAGGTTTTTGCGCAGCAGGATATTTTTGCAGTGCCCAAAGCTGTTTTACTCTTGAAAATAAATCTCCAGTAAACAAAGAGCGATCAATTGCTTTTTATCCTGGAAAGGCAATTGGCCCTATTGTTCCAACGCATGATTCTCTATCTCCTGAATCAGCGCGTGCTATGGAGGTGGATTTTGTCTTTCAAAACAGCTCCAAATCCGGCGCATTGTATTATCAATCTGGATGCTGCTTTGATATTGAGCGAAGTACACAAAGCACAAGAATTGCGGGCCGCTACAAAAGTGGTGCGGCAGCTGCTTTGGACTGTGATGTAGGCAAAGGAAAAGCTTTTCTGTGCGGACCTCACATAGAATTTTCTTGGACTGAAAATTTAAAAGCAGTTTCCAATCGAGCTTTTGCCGATCTTGCTGAAAAGCTAGTTCCGCAAGAATCTTTTCGTTTGCAAATATGGGAAGAGATTGGGTGGAGACTCTCTCTTCCACTTAAAAGTGCTCTCCAGTAGGATAGGTCCATATGAACATAGCGATTATTGGTTGCGGTGTCATGGGTGCTGCTTTTGCTCGGCATTTTGCGAAGAAAGAGCAGCTCCTTTTATGCGATCGTCAGATTGAAACAGCGGAATCTCTCGCTAAAGAATTAGGCGCTAAAGCTTGCAAGAGCGCTAAGGAAGCAGCCCAGCAGGCAGATCTGATTTTTTTAGCCATGAAGCCGGCTGATTTATCGGCTGTTGTAAAAGAACTAAATGCTGTTTTAACTAAAAATCACTTAGTTGTAAGCATTCTAGCTGGCACAACATTAGAAACGCTAAAAAAAGGTTTTCCTCACACTCCGATTTTGCGCATGATTCCTAATCTAGCTATTACCTGTGAAGTAGGAGTATTAGGGCTTGTCGAAGACTCTCTAATCAATCCTGCTTTAAGGAAAAAAATTGAAAAATTATTTTCTGGACTTGGACTTATCGTCTGGCTTCCAGAGAGTAAAATTGATGCCCTGACAGCGCTTGCTGGATCCGGGCCAGCTTTCATTTTTGTTCTAGTAGAAGCCATGATCGATAGCGGAGTGCTGCTAGGATTTTCTCATCAAGAGGCTAGAGAGTTTGCCTTGAAAACGATTCAAGGCAGTATAGAGCTCTTACAAAAGACGGGGAAAACCCCAAGCGAGCTCAAATGGCAAGTTGCCTCTCCTAAAGGAACAACAATTGCCGGCATTAAAGCCCTTGAAAAAGCGGGCTTTAGGAATGCCATCATGAGCGCATTTTCAGCAGCTTACGAGCGCGCAAAAGAAATGCACAAATAATTTATTTCTGATATAATTCTTAATTTGAGAATTTATTAGGATGAGTTATGAAAAAAATTTTAATTACTATTTTTGCATTTATCCTTCCCATTTTTGCAAATCAGAACTATCTCTTCTTTACAGAATCGATGATGGCATCCCATCTAAAAGATTATAATTGCGAAGAGAAAGAGGCGATAGAGAAGGATTTAAATCTTGTGAGAGATATCTGTTTTTCTGGCAGCGCAAGTGTAGAAAAACCTGTTTATCTAGCAACAGCCGGAGGCCCTGGTGCGCGCAAATCGACAATTATGGCGCGGTTTCTTAAAACACATCCAGAATTTTCAAATATTGTCCATTTAGATATCGATCAAAGGGGTTTGCGATTTATGGCGCACACTTATTATGCACGCTCTTTGTCCCTTCTGCCTTTAGCAGAAGATAGCAATTACCTGCTTTCACAAAAGAAAGCTTATGAAAAATGGCGCGGAGGTTCTAACTACATCACATTAAAATTGCTAGAAGAAGCTTTTGCTCAAAGAAAAAATATTGCCCATGCAGTGACTTCAACTGGCGAACATACGCCAGAGTTATTATCTAAAATCAAAGAAGCTGGATATGAGATTGCATTTCTCCTCTGCTCTGCTGAAGATGAATTTAGACAGCAGGCCCTCCAATATCGCATGTGCGAGCAAAAGTTCTATCAAGCGACTCCAGAAGATGCTGTCAACAAAGGCAAATTTTTCCCGATGCGGATGCCTGCTTATTTTGCTAGTGCAGATGCCCTCTATCTTTTTTGGAGCGATGATCTTGCAACGCCAGAGCGGCTTGCTGCAGTATTGAAAAATGGCCAGATGGAAGTTATGGATCAAGATGCGCTCGGTCATTTTATCGATAAATTTGAAAGAGACCGCGCTCTTTTAAAAGAGTATGGAAGTGAAATTCCTGAGTGGAACAACCTCTTAAAACTCTATTATTCACGGTTTTAATGAGGCAATGATCATGTTACTTGCTGAAGAGAAAATTGAAAAATTAACCCCGCCAGAGATTAGTCCTTCCACGATTGCAAAAAAAGTCAAAAGTACACGACCTATGAGGGAAGGCTGTTTTAATATTTCTGCAGAAGATTTCCATGGAAAAAATGGAATAAAAAAGATCATCCACTGTTATGGCCATGGTGGCAGCGGCTGGACGACACTATGGGGATCTGTAGGAAAAGCGCTTCGGATTTTCCAGAGCACGGGCCCAGATCCCAAAAAAAAGGTCCGCATTATTGGATCAGGCTGCATAGGACTCACTTCTGCGATTGAACTGGCAAGATTGGGTTATCAAATCGTAGGGATCACAACAAAAGAACTCTGGGATATCCCTTCTTGGCACGCAGCGGGTTATTTTGCTCTTGTATCCATTAAAACTTCTCCTGAAGAAGAAGATATGGATCGAATTGGAGAAGAAACTTTTAAAACCTATCAGATGATTGACCAAGGCTTGCATCCTTATATTTCTAAAGATGCCTTGCGGTTTATACCTGTCTATAGTAGCCACGACACAGATTCGGGAGTAGAAGCTCTTGAGGAGAAAGGATTAATCCCTCCTAAAGAGAGGGTCACACTTGATTTTGGAAATGGGGTCCGCCATCCTCATTTCTGGAAATTTATGACCTATTTTTTAGATACGACAAAACTGATGAAACAATTTAAAACTGAAGTTAGTAAATTGCATATTCCGATTGAAGTAGGCGCAGTGAATTCATTTGATGAACTTGCAGAAGAGGTGATTTTTGATTGTAGCGGAATGGGTGGAAGAGAATTAAATCAGGATGCGAAAATGATCCCTGTGCGCGGCCATTTAGTCATGACCAATGAACTTGCTGGGTCAGAACATATGAACTACATGATTTATACACGCGTGGTTCAAGATGGAAAAGATGAGTATGTCTATATGTTCCCAAAATCCGTAGCTGTCTTCTCTGCTAGCGAAGAAATTGCTTGTGGCGGCGTTTTAGGGGGAACTTTCATTTCAGATACTGATCAATTGAGCCCGGCGGAGCTGGAAAAACTCGATGAATTAGAATTTAAACGCATGTTAGATCGCAATTGTATGTTTTTTTATGGGAGACCTTACCGAGATTAAAATATGAAAAAGTTTCTTTTGGTTTTTTTAGTTTTTGGTTTTTCGCTCTTTGGAAGCATAGAGGTCAGCGAGCCATTGCTTCAGCTTCTGGATGCAACACATGTACAACATGATGGAACAGCTGAGTCGATTCTGCAGGAAACACAGAAAAAATGGCTTAGACCAAAAGGAAAGGAGCGCTGGCAAATTCCTGATGTGGATGAAAAAACTAAGGAGCAGATTTTACTTTTGGCGGATCAGCTTGGTTTTGTAAGTGAAATTTCTCCTCAAGCAAAAGAGTATGAGTATGCAGCTGTTCTTGGCGCCACCTATGAAAGAATGGAGAAGCGGCTAGATTATCTGATTCAATTATGGAATCGAGGCATTCGTTTTAAGCATGTTGTTTTTTTAACAGGACAAAGACCACTTGATGTTTCGATTGAACCTATCTCAGAGGAGTGCAAAAATGAATCTCAAGCTGCACGTCAAATCTGGAAAACAAGTTTAGTTCCGCAAGAAATGAGGGATCTCCCGGTGACATTTATTGAAGTGCCCATGAAGCCGGATGGGAAAAGGCCAACAACAAAAGACACTTATGAGGCATGGCTTGCTAGAAAGCCTGCCGCTGGCCGCACTCTTTTAGTTTCCAATCAACCTTTTTGCCTTTATCAAGAAGCTTTGGCAAAGTCTTTTTTGCCTAAAGGTTTTCAAGTAGAGGTGGTGGGCGCAGCCATGGAAGAAAGACAAAATGGCGCAGTGATGTTGGATGCCATTGCTGGGTGGATTTTCTACTCGCGCAATCTCTAAAATTTTCAACTTAAAATTTTTTCTGTTTTACTAAAAAAATCTTTTTTGTCATGATCAGCAAAATTATTTTACGAATATTTTGGAGGATCGTTTGAGTTTTCTTAGATTTTTTATCATGCTACTTGTAATTCCATCTCTTGTACTTTATCCGAACATGAAAGTTTCTGGTGTAGAGAATCAAGAAACTAAAAGTCCGCGCCCTGATCATTTTCACCTTTTGACTTTCGACGATGTTTTGCGTCTTATTGAAGAAGTTGAATCAGGAGAATTAGAAAAAAGATGCAGCCTCGAGGAGCTCGAGAGAATTAACAATTTTTTTGTCCTTTTGGCCAGAGAAGGTTTGCTCTCAGATGATCCAACTAAGAAAGCTGAGTTAGAGAAAGATATTCAGGAGCTATTGCAAGAAGATAATGAATTTTCTCTGGACACTGAGTCTGATTATAAATTCGAACCCTCGGTTTTTTATGGCGATCAGGAAATTGTTCTTTGCAGAAGCTGGGTGCAAAAGCAGTGGAAACATACAAAGAAATTTGTCAAAAATCATAAAAAAGCCCTTATTATCGGAACAGCAATTGTAGTTGCAGTAGCTGTAGTGGTTGGCGCACTTGCAGTTGCTTCTACAGCTGCAGCAGCCGGGGCCGCCGCAGGATCATCTGATCAAGAAGAAGATGAAGAAGAGGATATTTCATTTCCGCAACCTGAGGCTCCAGTTCTTACCGTTACAAATGAAGCGCCTGAATTGAAAGAGGCGCTTGATAAGCATCTTACTTCTTTCAAAGAGATTGCCGAAGAAAATGGACTTTTGGAAGCAAACATAGAAAATTCTTCTACACTTCAGAAGGTAAAAGAGCTTGGTTCTTATGTGGCTCATGATGCTTTAAGCGACATTGCAGACCTAGCTTCAGTTGGGCCGCGGCTTTTAGATGAGATAGCAACGCTCGGAGTGAAAGTTAATGCTTGTGAGGATGAGCCAACGTTTTTGGAGAATTATGAAGAATTAATTGCTTCCGGTCATGACAAAATTGATCAAGTTTTTTCAACTAATCTGGCTGTTATTTTTAGTCCAGAAGTGAAAAATCACAGCTTCAGAAATAAGATTATTATTGGCGAGATTCCTTTACCTTTATCTAGTAATTTAGCCACACGCGAAATTGCAGAGTTAAAACAAGCAGGTAAATTAGAAAAGAGTATTGCCGGTGTCTTCGAAGGCAACGTCACTGAAAGGGCAATGCGTGAATCTTTTGAGAAGTTTGACAAAGCAAAAGTGTTTTTAAAACCCTATTCGAAAGAATATATAACAGAAACACAAGCGCGAGAGCTTATTCATCAAGCTGGAATTAATACATTTCCAAGGCCAAAAGGTATTCCCGAAAACTATCGAATTAAAATTTCAGATAAGGGGGCGGGTATGTTATATATTCATCCAGAAAATGTGCATACGTCTGTTAGAGTGATGCCAGCGAAACCTCATAGTCCATTGCCCTGTCATCACAGACCTTATGTCATACATAATAAAGACGGTAAAACATTTGATAAATTTGGAAATATTGTTGATTCTTCATCACCAGAAGCGCATATTCCGTTAGAGGAGTATATTTGGCGGTAACAAATCGTGGAATTTTCTGAAGAAACTAAAAAACAAATATTAGAAGGTCTTTTAAAAATCATCGCGCGTATTGCTGATAAAGAGTATCAAAAAAGGGTTTGGATCAGAGGGGAAGGCCCAGAATGTGATGATTTTGATGAGACAGTAAATTCATTGCTTGATCCTGCAGATGCAGTTTTGGAAGACTATAAAAATTTCAATATTTCAAAGCATCAATATGAACTATTCAAAAAATTTCAAGATAACTTCAAAATTTTTGCCCCCGAGCACGATTATCCACAGGAATTTATAGATGACCCGGAATGGGACAGGATCGTAGAAATGGCAGGTGAAGTATTAAAGGCGTTCAATTTTCAGAAGAAATAAAAAAACAGATAATAGAAGGCTTTTTAGAAGTAGTTGCACGAATTGCTGATAAAGAATTTCAAAAAAGGATTTGGATAAGAGGTGAAGGTCCTGAATGCGATACTTTTACTGAAGCGGCATGTCAATTTTTTGATGCTGGGGACCCAATTTTGAAAGATTATAAGAATTTTAATATTTCTAATGATCAATATGAGTTATTAGAAAAACTTCGGAATGAATTTGATATTTTTTCAGATCATAATAGCAATCCCAATAA
Organism: Rhabdochlamydiaceae bacterium; assembly: GCA_035478495.1. Taxonomy (GTDB): domain Bacteria; phylum Chlamydiota; class Chlamydiia; order Chlamydiales; family Rhabdochlamydiaceae; genus DATIJP01. The sequence goes on along the minus strand of DATIJP010000010.1, from coordinate 58,775 downwards.
GTTCATTGAAAGTCCAGAATGGAACAGGATTGTAGAGATGGCAGGTGAAGTATTAATAGCTTTTAATTTCCAAAAGAAATTAAACAGGATACGCACTTAGCGCTGCAGGACCGGATTTTATTTTCTCTGTGCCCTCTGTGCTCTCTGTGGTGAAAAATAAAAAAAGAAATTTTAACCACAGAGGCACAGAGAACACAGAGGAAGAAATAATTAGGTAATTAATTAAAAATTTAATATAATTAGATAATTAGAGATATTGAATTAGTTAATTATGTGTTATAATAATACGCATAATTATGACTAATAAAGTTAATTATTTATTACATACCACTTTTGAGCCCCCTTACTATCAGCGACAATTCGAAAATGATCTTCCGAAAGAAAGTGCAACATGGGGCGCAACTGCCAATCGCGCTCTTCTACTTGTCATTCCTTATTTAAGCCTTGATAAACGGGCTGGATTTGCCATTTCCACCGTTATGGGTGGGTTTCGCTGTTTTACTTCTTTGACGGAAGCGGCAGAAGCATTTTCTCATCCAGAAAAAGGTCTTTTCTATTTTTGTGGGAAAATCGGTCAAACAGCTCTGGCTGTTGTCGCATTATCAACAACACTTTTTAATTTTCAAATCGGCCTAATCGTGACAACAAGTGCCGATCTTTTGATTGCTACCGTCCATTTAGCAGAACGTCTTGCGGACCATCAGTGGAAACTCTCTGCTGAAGAATTAGCGCATATCCTTTCTTACTTGCTCTATCTCTCAATCATCATGAATGGAGCAATTGAGCTCATCATAGCTTCTTTAGTACTCCAGGCGATAATCAATCTCTATCAATCTTGGTCAGAATACCAGAAGGATGGCAGGTGGCCGGAAGCGATTGCAAAATTTGCAATGGGGTGGATACGTATTTACCAAGCAAGCGGACAACTAGAACAAATGAGAAGACGGGATTTTTTTCGTTCAATATCGAAATTTACTGCTTTATTGAAGCAGATCAATAAAGGAAGAGATGTCAAACATTTAATCGATTCTCCTTTAGACAAACGTGACAAGGAAGTGATTCTCACAGATAGCGCAGGAAATGCCTTTAATTTTGGTGTCTATTTTAATGGCAATGGAAAGGGCACTGTTAAGGGCATGAACTTGCAGTTTCGCACGCATCAAGGAAATGGAAAGGAGATGGTGGAACTAGACTTTAAAGTGAACCATCTATTCAGAGATAGATTAGAAAAAGTCATGGATGGCATGAAAGGATTTAATTCAGGAGAATTAAAAGAGTTCTTACGCCTGACAGGGTCTCACGCAGACGGGATTAAAATAGAACAGGTGCCTTTCAAATTTTCAAATGAAGTCGATATGGAGATGGGGACTGCGTGTAAAATTACTTTAGAAGGTCTCGGCTCGGTTACTATTGGCGATACAAAGCTCTACCCAAATTTATATGATAGGGTCAGAGTAGAGGTCAGCAAAGAGCAAAATCTCTACCAAGTTCATGAACTCCTCTCTTTTTTCAATCTCGATGATGCCCTGCGTACCTCATCTCAGGAAGATGTTGAAAGATTAAAAATGGGCCAGCTATTCCGTGTTTTCCATCCTAAAGAAGCCACTTTATTTGAAAGAGAAGAATCCTTTTTTACGCTTTCACTAGAGCAACTCAAAAGCGAAATGGTAAAAAAAGCACCTGAGATGGAAAAAACATTCCAAGAATATCTGCCTAAGATGCAAGCAAGAGAAATTTTTCCTGGGAGAGTGCGTTATTCCATTACAGGTCTTTCTGAAAGACTCTATCAAGAAGGCGCACGCTCTCTTGTCTCAACCATTACGGGACCACGAAATGAAGCTTTTGATAGAGCTGCTTCTGTCATTAAAATGGGTATGCTAGCTCCAGAAATGCGCTATAGCAATGGCATGGCAGTGAATGGTCTGGGTCCATTTGTCGATTTTTTCTCTGGGGGAGGAGATAGTGTCTTTACACAACTACTAACCGAAAATAATTTTCGTCAGCAGATGGACTTAGGGGAGCTTTATTGGGGGGACGTGCGGATGCTTTTTTCTTTAGATCTTCTTGAAACAGGCACCTACCAATACCATTCAGATGCTCTAGGATGGAGACGTCTTATCGAACCTTCTGATCCAGAGAGTGTGTATGATTGGAATCCTTATTTGGACCGTCCAAATATTATTGATTTTGTAGCGGATGAACAAGTAAGCAGCAGTTATGGCCATGAAGTGATGGTCAAAGAACGCATTCCTCCATCGATGATTCAAGGGCTTATCGTTCCCAATGAGACAGTAAAAAATAATCTTCTTTCACACTTTAGATCAAAAAACATCATTGGCTTAAATCCAGAAGGCCATGAGACGATTCTGAATATTCCTATAGAGCGCTTTATTCATGTTGGAAAACAATTATCAGAAAGTTGGCTTACTTAACTGCATTAAGAAAAGAGAAAAGCAAGCAGGATAACAGGATGAACAGGATAAAAGATTTAAAGAGTATCATGCACTCTTCATCTTGGCCATCCTGCCATCCTGCTATCTCTTCATGAATTTATTAGCAAGATGAGCAGCTCATTCCTCTTTTCATTCTTTTTTTCGATTTAGAAGCTTTTCTTTTTGTTGTTCTTTTAGCTGCTTTTCTTTTTTTTGCCATATAACTTTCCTCCTGTTTATGGTCTTAATTTTCACATTCACATGAGGAAAATTTTTATGCAAATTTTTTTTTAATTTTTCTCAACTTTTTTTAGAGCATAGAGAAGATCAGGCATCATTTCTTGTAAATCAGCCTCTAGCCACACATCTTCATTTCCAAGATAATTAGGCTGTTTAAGATCAACCGCTATAATCCTGCCATTTGGGTTGTATTCTTTGAATTTTGCTAAAAAGCCTTTGTTGTCGCGGCTTAAGCCTAAACAAACAATCAGATCGACATTTTTGAGTGCTTCCAAACCTTTTAATTCTGATGTAACACTCACCACATCAAAGCCTGTTTTCTGATGTAAATGGTCTAAATTCTCAGTAAAAATTTTGATTTTTTTCAAATTTGCAAGTTCTGATAAAGCTTGATGCGCTCTAGTTGGTTTTGATGAAAAACAAGCGCGATGAAAAGCATTAATGTGTTGTGAAAGCGCTCGTGGATTATGAATCGTATTTTGTGCCCAAACTGCAAAGTTTTGTTCTTTATCAAAGCCTAAGAGATTGTCCAATTCGCACATTGTAGGAATTCCTGCAGCTTTTGAAATGCCAGCCCCTGTGTAAAAGATAACTTTTTTATTTTTCAGAAGTCTAACAAGTCTTCCAAGGGAGGGGAGACGAAATGGCTGAGCATTGGAAAAAGCTCTCGGCTCTGCAAGAGTTAAAGAGTGGGCCCATTTTGAATGGTTGCAAGCTGTGCCATTGATTGTGCCTGAAGGATAATGAAAGGAAAAGAAGTAGCCGTCGTCGGTTTTTTTAAACAAATTTTGCTCAGAATCAGATAAGTGGAGAGGGAGTTCTCCTGGGAAAAAGATTTGAAAAACAACTTCGTTGTCTTTTGTTTCAAAATGGAATGCGCCATATTTTTTATCCCACGTCAAGCTTGTTGATTTAGGGAGAGCTTCAATTTCCTTCTGCGAAAGTACGGTGGGCAGCTGAACTAGCTGCGCAGTCAATGAACCAAACAAAGTGATAAAAAATAAAACTAGGTACATCTGTTTTCCTCAGCTTTAATAAAGTTAAGTACAGATTACAGGAAATGTTTAAAAAATTCTGCTAGAAAAAGTTATTTTTCGTGTTTGAGATGTTTTTTCCAGCTTGGTTTCTGAAAAAATAAGATGATGGAAGGGCCAAAGCAAATAAGCACCATGCCAATGAGTAAAAAGCTAACATAAAAAGTCACATTGCCTGTTGTGATTTGAGCAGGCGGGAAAAAACCAATGATGATCGTTAAAAGCGCTCCAAAAAAACCAAGTCCTCCGACTGCCCATATGCCGAACATCCCTCCAGGAATTTTATAAGTGCGGGGGACATTTGGCTTTTTATAGCGGAGTTTAATAGCAGCTGAAAAGAGCAAGAGGTACATCCCAAGATATACTTGGGTCACCATGACACTTAAAATCCAATAGGCGCTATTCACTGAAGGCATAAAAACAAAGAGCAGCGAAAGTGCTGAGACGACCACAGCTTGAAGAATCAGTAAATTTACAGGCATTTCGTGGCGATTAATTTTCCTAAAATAGGGGGGGAGGTCACCCATTTGCGCTGCAGCAAGAATGCCTCTTACAGGACCGATCATCCATGTACTTATGGAGGCAACAGCGCCAATCAAAATCAATAATGCCATGTAGGGAACAAGCTTTGCGAGCCCGTAATCTTGCACAATCGTAGAAAAGGCTTGCAATGAACCTGAAGTAAGGCTGATTTGGGCCTGAGGCACAACAATCGAAATCGCCAAAGAGCCTAAGGTATAAAAGGCAAAAATAACCAGCGCAGAAATAAAGATCGCTTTTGGATAATTTCTCTGAGGCTGTTTGACATCTTGGACATGGACAGCTGACATTTCAATGCCAAGTAAAGCGAGAAGAAAGCCAGAAAAGATCACTAGTTGAGAGGGCTGTGCCAAATTAGGAAAAAAGCTGCTGCTATTGAAGCTGATCTGGAGCGGTTGCCCGCTAAAAAGCCAATTAAAACCCAGCACAATGAATATTAAACCAGGAACCATTGTTCCAATAATCACCCCAAACGTAGTAATCATGCTTGAGGTGCGCATCCCGAGTAGATTCACAAGAGTTGTTGCCCAAAGGATAATCAGGATGACGCTAATGTTAAAAGTGGTGTTGTTTACCAGATTTGGGTCAATGACATAGGCAATGGCGCCTGCGACAAAAGAGAGTGCAGTTGGATACCAGATCACATTTTGGATCCAAAGTAGCCAAATAGCCAAAAATCCTGTGCGCTGTCCAAAAGCTTCTTTGACCCATGCAAAGACCCCCCCAGCTTTGGGCCAGCCTGAGGCTAATTCTGCGCAGATCAAGGCCGAAGGAATAAAAAAGATAATCGATGCGAGTAACATGTAGAAAATTGAAGTAAAACCGGTTTCAGCTATAGTAGGCAAATTACGAATGGCGCAAATAGCGGCCAGATTAATCATTGCCAGCGAAAATACGCCTAGAGTTTTTTGGGGAAGCTTGATTCTCATAATTGTTTAATTAGCTTTTAGGTAGAATAATCTCAATGTTTTTCTAAGGAAACTATGGATCTATCCCATTATTCGCAAAATATGCTTTTCGTGTCTTTTTCCACATCTTTCAAACCCGCTTCTTGTCCTACGTATTTAAGTATGTACTGCGAAGCGGGTTTAAAACCTGTGAAAAAATCCTTCAAAAATCAAAATTTTGGAATAATGGGATAGATCCATGCCTTTTTTAAGAGCCAATGATCTTGACATCTACTATGAAATTCACGGAGAGGGAACTCCTCTTGTGATGATTTGCGGTTTTAGGACAAATCTTTTGTCATGGAAAGATTATGTTAAACCGCTTTCTAAACATTACAAATTAGTGCTGTTTGATAATCGGGGAGTCGGCCAAACTGAGGCACCTGAAATTCCTTATTCCATTGAAATGATGGCAGAAGATACCTCTGCGCTGATGGAGGCTCTCAATATTCCTGATGCCCACTTTTATGGACATTCTATGGGCGCGTCTATTGTGATGCGTATGTGTATTGAACATCCCGACAAGGTGAGAAAAGCCATGCTTGGCGCAGCAGCTGCAAAATTGCCAGACACGACAAAACTTGTCATTGAGGCTAGTAGTAAACTTTTTGAACATGCACCAAAGGAACTAGTCTTTGAATCCTTATTTCCTTGGTTCTATAGTAATACTTTTTTAAGCGATCCAGAAAATGTCAAACAGGCAGTGCATGAGAGGCTTCATAATCCTTACCCCCAATCGCCTGCAGGGTATTACGGCCAGAAGGATGCCGTGATTCAATACGACCTAAGGGAAGATTTAAAAAAAATTCAGGCAAAGACACTCATTGTTGCCGGAGAAGAAGATCTTTGTACCCCGAGTTTTTGTCATCAATTCTTAATGAAACATATTCCAGATGCAAAGCTAGCTATGATCAAACAGCAGGCGCATGCTTTTCATCTTGAACGACCTCAAGAGGTGATGGAACTGATGAGGAAGTTTTTTCATTAGATGATACATTCTCAATCTTCTTTAGTGAGACGTTTTTTCTCAGGAACATTACTGAGCCGTGCCAGCGGAATGGGAAGAGATCTTGCCATGGCATTTGCTTTTGGAGACCACCCAGCTGTCGCAGCTTTTATGATCGCCTTTCGTCTATCTAATTTATTTAGACGGCTTTTGGGGGAAGGGCCGCTGCAATCGGTTTTAATTCCCCATTTTGAAGGCCTAAGAGTTAAAGATTCTGCTAGCGCGGCTCATTTTTTTAGAAATCTCACCTTTTTACTAGTCATATTGCTTATTTTTATCACACTTTTTTCTGAGACCATTCTTCTATCTCTTTTAAATTTCTTTCAATTATCTGTGGACAATCAAGAGATCATCCAGCTCACTGCGTGGATGTTTCCGGGTCTTATTTTTATCTGTTTGTATGGGATTAACATCTCGGCATTGCAATGCTACGAGTCCTTTTTCCTACCTAGTTTTGCTCCATTTGTCTGCAATCTAATTTGGATTGGAGGAGCTCTCTATTTTAGGAATGCGGAGCCCTCGCTTGCAATGATAGAACTTTCCAAATTGGTTGTCGTAGGATTTTTCTTTCAATGGCTGATTACTTTTCCTTTAACCGCTAAAAATATCACAGGAAATATCAAGCAGTGGTTAATTCATAAAATGGAGGTCCCGCCAGAAATTAAGCAGCTTATAAAAGCATTTGGATTTGGAATGGTTGTCATTGGCGCAACGCAGATCAATGGCTTTTTAGATGCTTTATTTGCTCGGTATGCAGATCTTAAGGGGCCAGTTTATCTTTGGTACTCTATTCGAATAGAGCAGCTAGCGCTTGCCATTTTTGGCATGGCCTGCGTGAATACGATTGTGCCATCACTCTCGCGCGCGATCAGCGCCGGAAATAAAGGGGAAGCGCAAATGCTTTTCTCTTTGAGTTATAGACGGATCCTCACCGTTATGGTCCCCTGTACATGCGCGCTTATTTTCTTAGGCGCATCAAGCATTGATCTGATTTATGGAAGAGGCCATTTTTCAGATTTTGCTGTATCGCAGACAACTCTTTGTCTTTGGGCTTACGGAATAGGCCTTATTCCTTCGACATTTGTGCTCTTATTTTTTGCCGTCCTTTATGCACAAAAAAATTTCCGCATAGCAGGACAGATTGCTCTTGGAACAATCTTCATCCATATTTTGCTCAATAGTTTTTTTATTTTTGGTTTAGGCCTCGGCGCTATTAGCACTGCATTGGCAACTAGCATCAGCTCATGGATCCAATCCATTGCGCTTGGAAGGATACTTTTTAAAGAAAGTTGGAAAGCAGATCGTGGAAACCTTCTTCATCTGATTGGCGCAACACTTTTTGCCTCCTGCGCTCTCTTTTTATTAGACTCGATCTTCTTTAATCATGCGACTCTTTCCATCTTTTTAGGAAACAGCGCGCTATTTCCTAAAAGTACAAGTGACCAGCTGATCTTATTTTTGTGCGAGGCCTCTTGTTATATTGGCAGTCTATTTCTGTATGCTTTCTTCTTTAAAAATAAAGATCTTCTAATTTTGTTTAAAGAGTTTACATTTACTAGTAATTCAAAGTAAAATTCTTTCAAAATAAAGAGGAATTTTGACGCTTGCTGTAACTCTTAGCAAAGGTCAAGAAATTGAATTATTGGCCTTAATAACGTGTCTAAAAAAATCTTTGGAAAATCCAGAGAAAAACATAAGGGATATCGTACTTAAAACTGGAATTGCGCCTTCTTTGTTTAAACGGTATAATGAGGCTTTGCATAACTATGTTTACTTAAGAAATAATACATCGTTAACGCATACTCAGGCATCTGCAAAGCAGAAAGTAAATTCCTTATACTTGGATAAGTTGATCTCTTTTTTGAAAGAGAAAAAGAACGCAGCTCTTTTAAAAGCCGTTGAAGAGACTACGCAAAGAAATCTTTAAGTTTACTTAGGAAGCTTTTTTTTTTCGGAGAATTTTGGCCATTCTCTAATTCCCCAAAAGCGCTCAGAAGCTCTTTTTGTTTTTCATTTAAGCTCACAGGAGTTTCCACTGCGATTTTCACGAGTAGATCGCCTTTTCCTTGTCCATGAACATTTGGAGCTCCTTCGCCGCGCACACGGAAAATTTTACCATGTTGCGTCCCTTCCGGAATGTTAATGCGCGCTGTAGTGCCTTGGGGAGTAGGCATCTCTTTTTTGCATCCCAAAGCAGCTTCTGAAAAACTTAAAGGAAGCTCGATGATGACATCATCGCCTTGTCTTTCGAAAATATCATGGGGCTCAACTGTCAAATAGACATAAAGATCACCTGAAGGTCCTCCACCTTCTCCAGCATCGCCATAGCCGGCCATACGCAGTCGCATTCCGGAATCGATCCCTGGAGGAACTTTGATTTTAATCCGCTCTTTTTTCTTCACTCGTCCAGCGCCTTGGCAGCGCGTGCAAGGCTTTGTAATTGTCTTTCCATAGCCCCCGCAAGTAGGACACACAGTCGTCATACTAAAAAACCCACGCGTTTGATGGACTTGACCAGCGCCATGGCAGTGCGCGCATGTTTTGATATGGCTTGGATTTTCAGCACCAAGACCATTGCAAAGATCGCACTGAACATAATTGGTTACAGCTGCTTCTTTCTCTGTGCCACGGATCGCTTCTTCAAAAGAGATGGTAAGATTGATTTTTTTACTAGAACCAGCGCGTAAATTGGCTTGAGATGAATCGGTGTCAAACCCAAAAAATGAATCGAAGATGGATTCTGAGCCGCCACCACCACCACCGCCGCCAAATGCACCCATGAATGTGCGCAGCGCTTCTTCCATGGAAGAAAAGCCATGTGCGCCACCGGGGCCTCCTCCCATTCCTGCTGCTCCTTTTAAAGCATCGGCGCCATACTGATCGTAAATTTTCCGTTTTTCTTCGCTGCTTAATACCTCATAAGCTTCGGAAATTTCTTTAAATTTCCGTTCAGCCTCTTTGTCACCTGGATTTTTATCCGGGTGATACTTGAGAGCATTTTTACGGTAAGCTTTTTTGATTTCATCTTGGGTGGCACTGCGCGACACTCCAAGAGTAGAGTAATAATCAGTCATTGATTTATTGGTTTAAAGGATCTCTAAGCCTAATTGCCAGCTGGTGGGCGATAAGGTCCCTTGATCTTTTTGTATTTTAACGCTGCTTTGGATTTCGCTCGGCTTTTGACCGAAGGTTTATCATAGAATCGATGCGCTTTTGCGGCTTTCATGATCCCTTCTTTGTCAAGTTTCTTTTTTAGGGCTCTTAAAGCTTTGTCGAGGGATTCACCCATACGTACTTTAACACTAGGCATGTATTTTATTTTTTTCCTTCAGTTAAGAAATTTATATATTCGTAGTTTACCTTATTCCAGAGAAATGATCAATTCAAAATTATTCTTTACCTATAATAGATAAGCTTAAACTCATAGGGAGAATGGGTCGAAAACCGCTCAAATGCAATAGATGCGATAAGGAAGGGATTTAGAGCCGGACTTAAGGCATTATTCAGGCCGCAGACCGGTGGGGCGATCAAAAAATCGGCGGTAATATCAGCACTATTTAGCTTGTCGTTATCAATCAATTGAGCAGGAAACTGTAAGGTGGCTGTGTCGCTTGTTTTAGTGCCTTTTAGGAGGTAGAATTGCCCCATTTTTGCATCTGCAAGAAAGGCGAATGTTCCGCATCTATTCTCTGGGAGAAAAGCAAGAGGCGATTCAAATCCAATTAAAGGAATATTTAAGCTATAGGCAAGGCTTTTTCCCACGATGGCTCCAACGCGCACTCCCGTGTATGCCCCAGGTCCAATCCCGACTGCAACATAAGCCAAATTTTTTAACTCTAGCCCACCTTCTAAAAGGAGCTGCTTTATAGAGGGCAAAAGATCTTTGGAAAGATTTTGGGCGGGCTCTATGATCGTAAAATTTATGACTTTTTTTTGGTCTGTGACGCTGACCAAAGCGCTGCTCGTGCTAGTTTCAATAGTTAAACCTTTCATCGGGTGTAAATAATACCAAGACTGTGCTATTTTTAAAACCTTGTTGATCTTGGCTTTTCGATGAAATAAATATTTTAAAAAAATAGAGGTATAAATTGGACTACCGTGATTCTACTGACGCTCCTCCTGCGGAAGACACACTTGAGCAGGTCCTTTCTGATACAATGCGCGATGCAAAAAAAGAGAAAGCAGAAATTCCTCCGGCTGAATTTCCTAATGAACTCTTTATTCTCCCCTTGAGCCGACGCCCTTTTTTTCCTGGAATGGCAGCTCCGATTACCATTGAGCCGGGTGCCTACTATGAAGTATTAAAAAATGTCGCTGCACTTGAGCACAAGTGCATGGGGCTTGTTTTAACGAAAAAAGAAGACGCAAATCTCTATAAACTTGAATTTGATGCTTTATATGACGTGGGTGTCTCTGCGCGTATTTTAAGAATTATTCCTGTAGAACAGGGCGGTGCCCAGGTGATCCTCAATATGGAAAAGCGGATCAAAATTGAGCGTTCGATAAAAGATCCCAAATATTTAAAAGCAAAAGTTTCTTATTACGAAGATCTTCCAGCACGCAAACTCACTAAAGAATTAAAAGCTTATTCCATTAGCATCATCACCACGATTAAAGAGATGTTGAAGCTCAATCCGCTTTTCAAAGAAGAGCTGCAAATTTTCTTGGGCCATTCAGATTTTACAGAGCCTGGAAGATTAGCTGACTTTGCCGTGGCCCTCACAACGGCAAGCCGTGAAGAGCTTCAAGAAGTGCTAGAAGCTTTCGAACTGCAGGGGCGGATTGATAAAGCGCTTATCCTCTTAAAAAAAGAGCTGGACTTAAGCCGGTTGCAAAATAGTATTAATCAGAAAATTGAAGCGACAATTTCCAAAACACAGCGCGAATTCTTTTTAAGGGAGCAGCTTAAAACCATTAAAAAAGAGCTGGGATTAGAAAAAGATGACAAGACCTGCGACTTGGAAAAATTTTCCACACGTTTGAAACAAAGAACGGTGCCTGATGATGTGATGAATGTCATCAAAGAAGAGATGGAAAAATTGGGCGTTTTAGAAGTTCAATCTGCAGAATATGCTGTCTGCCGCAATTATCTAGACTGGCTGACCATCATCCCTTGGGGCATCTATAGTGAATTGGAAGGGAATGAGAAAGATAAGAACAAGAAATTAAAATTTGCTGAAAAAGTTTTGAAAGAGGACCACCACGGACTGCAAGATATCAAACAGCGCATTCTGGAGTTTATAGCTGTTGGAAAGCTCTCTGGCGGCGTCAAAGGAAGTATCATCGCGCTCATCGGACCTCCTGGCGTGGGAAAAACAAGTATTGGAAAAAGCATTGCGCGGGCTTTAGGCAGAAAATTTTATCGTTTTTCTGTTGGCGGAATGCGTGATGAGGCTGAAATCAAAGGCCATCGCCGCACTTATATTGGATCGATGCCAGGTAAGATTGTACAAGCATTGAAATTCACTCAAGCAATGAATCCGGTGATCATGCTCGATGAAGTAGACAAAATAGGAATGAGCTACCACGGAGACCCGGCCTCCGCTCTATTAGAAGTATTAGACCCGGAGCAAAATAAGGACTTTTTAGATCATTATCTGGATGTTCGCTGTGATCTTTCCAATGTTCTTTTTATTCTAACTGCCAACGTTTTGGACACGATCCCTGATCCTTTAAGGGACAGAATGGAAATCTTGCGTTTATCCGGCTATATCACAGAAGAAAAAATTGAAATCGCAAATAAATATCTGATTCCACGGAATCAAAAAGCGATGGGACTCTCCGATAAAGAAATTGTCTTTAGCCAGGAAGTGCTCACGCAGATGATCAATGGCTACGCACGCGAATCCGGCGTACGCTCACTTGAAAATTTCATTAAAAAGGTCTTGCGCAAAGTTGCAATGAAGATTGTGAAAGAAGAAGAAAAGGCAGGAAAGAAAAAAGAAGAGACAAAATTTGAAATCACTTTACCTAAATTAAAAGAATATCTTGGAAAACCGATCTTCACATCAGATCGTTTCTACAAGCAAACTCCGCTTGGAGTCAGTACAGGTCTTGCGTGGACAGCTTATGGCGGCGCAGTGCTTTATATTGAAGCCATTAAGGTTGCTGGTGAAAAGACAGAAATGAAGCTGACCGGGCAAGCTGGCGATGTGATGAAAGAATCCTCACAAATTGCGTGGAACTATGTGCACAGCGCGCTAGAAAAATTTGCACCGGGCGTTCCATTTTTTGAAAAAGCGCAAATTCATATTCATATCCCTGAGGGCGCAACGCCAAAAGATGGGCCATCTGCGGGAATAACGATGGCAACGGCCCTCTTTTCGCTTCTTAAATCAGAACCTGTTAAGAGCGATTTAGGAATGACAGGAGAGCTCACACTCACAGGAAAGATCCTTCCGATTGGAGGTGTGAAAGAAAAAATCATTGCAGCACGAAGATCAAAGTTAAAAACACTGATCTTTCCAAAAGACAATCAGCGCGACTATGATGAATTGCCTGCGTATATTAAAAAAGGGATACAGATGCATTTCGTCGAACACTATGAGGAGGTCTTCCGTGTCGCTTTCTCAAAACGCAAATAGGTCCGTTTTTAAAGATTTTATTCGCAAGAAAATCATAGAGCCAGGGCATCTTGCACAGCAAGTGCAAGAGATCAAAAAGATGGGAAAGAGGATTGCGACATTGAATGGCTCTTTTGATCTTTTCCATGCAGGCCATCTGGAAATTATTTATCAAGCTTCGCTGCAGGCTGATTGTTTGCTTTTGGCCCTCAATTCCGATGAATCGATCAAGCGATATAAAAGTCCTTTAAGGCCCATCATTCCTCTTGAATACCGATTGCAGATGATTGCAGCTTTGGAAATGGTCCATTTTGTCACTTGGTTTGATGAAACTGATCCTCGAGAAGTCTTAAAAAAAATCCAGCCTCATGTCCATGTAAACGGGGCAGAATATGGAAAAAATTGTATCGAAGCAGAGGTAGTTGAAAGTTATGGAGGACGCCTTCATCTTGTGGAACGTTTGGATGGACTTGCTACCTCGGAGATCATAAAGAAAGTGATGGTATGCGGCTAATTGGCACATTAGATACTGAGCAGCAAGCATTAACTTTTTGTTCTTTCCTGCTTAAGGAGGGAATTAAAAGCAGTTATGAGCCCTTTTTTGATTCCAACACGAAAAAGCAAGAGGTGCGCGTTTGGGTGCAAGATGAAGATAACTTAGAAATCGCCACGGAATATTTAGAAAGCTTTAAAGTCGATCCGACCGATCTAAAATTTCACCAAATCCCTCCGACTATTGCTCCAGAGAAAATCTCTATTGAACTTGTGACACCTGAAGGAATGCAAGAATCAGAAGATGAAGACAGTTCAAAGGGAAGAAAAGGACAGTTTTTTGAAATGCAATCAAAAAGATTTTCCTATCCTTTGACCTATTTTATCATTCTTCTTTGCAGTTTTATTTATCTTTGGAATGCAACTGAACAATTCAACCTTTTGAATAGAGCAGGAGTGATCGGTCTGGAAGTTGGCATGACGCCGGTGCAAGAAAAACTCATGTTTGATTTTCCAAAGTCCAATCAAGAGGTCGATAAAGTTCTCAAAGAATATGATTTTAAATCTTATGAAAAGATCGACCAGCTCCCCGCACAGCAAAAATCAGCTTTAAATGCCGCGCTCTCTATTCCAACCTGGAAGGGCCTTGTGAGCTATTTAACCTCGCCGCGTGATGAGAAATTAAGCCATATCCCGCTGTTTGAAAAAATCCGAGAAGGAGAAGTGTGGCGCTTATTCACACCATGTTTGCTCCATGGCGGTATCCTGCACATTCTCTTTAATATGGCCTGGGTATGGATTCTATGTAAGCAGGTCGAAGTTCGGATGAACCGCCTAAAAGCGCTCCTGCTTATGGTGATTATTGGAGTGGTTTCCAACGTGGTACAATATTTGATGGGCGGGCCTTATTTTATTGGTTATTCAGGCATTGTAGTTGGGCTTGTGGGATTTATCTGGATGCGACAAAAAATCGCGCCTTGGGAAGGATATCCCTTGCAACGGGCCACTATTATTTTTATCTTGATCTTTGTTGGTGCGATGATGGGGCTTGAGCTGTTATCTCTTTTTCTTAAAATTCTCTCAATTAACATCTCGGCCAATATTGCCAATACAGCCCATATCGTGGGCGGGCTCATGGGAATCCTTCTTGCTAAAATCCCCTTTTTTTCGCGGAGTCACAAATGACCCTAAGGGATCTTATTATTTTAGGATGTTCCAGCCAGCAGCCAACAAGGCAGCGCAACCAAGGCGGTTACCTTCTCCGCTGGAATGGTGAAGGATTGCTTTTTGATCCAGGCGAGGGGACGCAAAGACAATTTATCTTTGCCAATGTTGCACCCACTTGCGTGACGCGGATTTTAATCAGCCATTTCCATGGAGATCATTGCTTGGGCCTTGGATCCATGCTGATGCGCCTTAATTTGGACAAAGTCAAACATCCTATCCATTGTTATTATCCTGCATCTGGAAAGGCCTATTTTGACAGATTACGCTATGGGACGATCTACCACGAGACCATCCACGTGATCGAACATCCAGTCTCCAAAGAGGGCATTGTTCATCAAGATGATCATTTCTGCATTGAAGCTAAATTTTTAGAGCATGGTGTGGAAAATGTAGGCTGGAGAGTCACAGAATCTGATAAGAGGAAGTTTGATAAAGAAAAATTGCGCGAAAAAGGTGTCATTGGTCCTCTTGTTCGAGAAATTGAGGCTAAAGGAAAAATCACACTTGATGGTTCTGTCGTTACACTTGATGATGTCAGCTGGATAAAGAAAGGGGATGTCTTTGCGCTTGTGATTGATACTTCTTATTGCCAAGCTGCCATTGACATTGCAAAAGATGCCAAAATTTTACTCTGTGAAAGCACCTATACAGAAAAACATAGGGAGCTAGCTGAAGAATATCAGCATATGACCGCTAAGCAGGCGGCGCTGATTGCCAAAGAAGCAAATGCCCAGCATCTGATCTTGACCCATTTTTCTGCCCGTTACCAAGATCTTAATGAATTCCTCGAAGAGGCAAGGCCGATTTTTCCTAATACAGATGTTGCGGAGGATTTCAAAGTCTTCCCTATTTCGCGGTGATTTACTTGTATTAATTTTTTTTGATTAAATAGTTATAACTGTCTACTATAGTCTCATTTGGGGAATTTCTTATGCTTATCAAAAAATGGCTGCTTGTTGTTTTTCTTTTCACAGGATGGCTCCCCGCATTACGTGCAGATTTGGTCTACGTCTGCAATTCTGCGACAAATACTATAAGTGTAATTAATACAGCAACAAATAGTGTCGTTGCCACTGTTAGTACTAATCCATTTGGTAATCCATCAGGAATTGCGTTTACTCCAAACGGACAGCTTGGGTATATAATGGGCACTTCTCCTCCATTTAATTTGGTAGGGGTTTTAGATGTCGCTACTAACACTATTGTTCACACAGTAGGTCTTTCTGGGACGGGAGGCCTTGGATTTACTGCTGTTACAGCTGATGGAAATTTTGTTTATGTGACTGTTCCATCCGCCGGTCTTGTCAATGTCATCCGTACTTCAAACAATACAATTGCAGCGACTATCACAGTAGGAACCCAGCCTACAGGTCTTGCAATTGCACCAAATGGACGTGTTTATGTCTGCAATCAACTAAGCGATAATGTTAGTGTGATTGACAGTGGCTCCAACACCGTTATTGCTACAGTTTCGCCAGGAGCTGCAAGTCGTCCTATATTTTGTTCTGTAACATCAGATGGGTCTAAAGTTTATGTCACTGATTTAGGCACCAATGCAGTCAGTGTCATTTCAACAGGATCAAATACAATTACAGCTACAGTATCTGGGGTTTTGGGGCCGACAGGCATAACGATTACACCAAGTAATTTTGCTTATGTGGTCAATGTTAATAGCACAGTCTCAGTCATCGATACTACAACGAATACCCATACTGCGACTATTACTGTAGGTTCTAGCGGTGGGAATTCTAGTTATGATAGCGTTACTACTAGCGGAAGCTTTGTTACAGTTTCTAACCGTGCAGCTAACACTGTAAGTCTGATCAATACCTCTTCAAATACTGTTGTTGCAACCCTTGCTGTAGGGACATCACCTTTTGGGAGTGCAGCAATACCGACGAATATTCCCACTCCTTCTTCTTTAGGGCCCACAGGATTCCAACTCGCTAATCGGTTTTTAACTCAGACTGATTTTGTGAATATTATTAGTTGGAATGCACCCTCAAATTTTACGCCCACTAGTTATAAGATTTTTAGGGATGCTGCTAATACTACTCTTGCCGGGACGGTATCAGGTTCTACATTAGAGTTTGAAGATCACAATCGGGTAAAAAAAGTATTTTATACCTATTTTATTGTAGCTGTGAATGCAGCAGGAACTACATTAAATATTGGATCTATCGTAGTTGAACCGATTATGTGATATCTTTGAGGATGAGTTCCAACTCTTGGAATAGGATTTGAGTGTGTTCGGGATATTGAAGAAAGGTGAGAAGAATCTTGCGTAGATCAGAATTTGCTGCCTCATTGGAATCAAAATTCTTGGCAGCTTTATAAAGAGAAATTCCATCTTTAGCGCCTGTAATTGAAAGCGGCTGATTGAGAATATTCTGTATGATCTCGCCAGCATCCTTAAGATTTTCCTTCAACATCTCTATTCCAGGCTTTTAGCTATTTTAGTGGTATCGTTGAGATCGATAATGCTCTTTGCAAAATGGCCCAGTTGAATAGGGTCATCGACAAGTGAGGGTTTTTCTCGAATGCGTTGAATAGCGTCTATAAATTCTTTGGTTGGTTGCTGGATTTGCTTGCTTAATTCGCGTAGAGCGGATTCATTAAGGACAACTTTTTGGACCTTTACCGGCTCAGCCATGACTCATACCTCTAATGCGCACTCTACTTGCGAGGCATTTTACTTGTCAAGGAGGCGAGGTACTCGTGGAGTGTCCCATCAAAGAAGCAAATGTTGCCATCGTTTTCAAAGGCGATGATTTTATTTGCAGCATGCTCATGGAGATCTCGGTCATGGCTGACAAAGACCACTGTCCCTTTATAATCTTGCAGTGCCCATCCCAAGGCAGAAACAGCCTCTAAGTCAAGATGGTTGTTTGGTTCATCGAGTAATAGCACATTATATTTGCACAGCATCATGCCGCCCAAGATTAGGCGTGCTGTCTCTCCCCCTGAAAGGTGGCGTACTTCTTTAAATGCATCATCTCCGGTAAAGAGCATTTTGCCTAGAATGCTGCGTACATCTTGGTCATAAACACCTTCTCGTTTATTTTTGAGCCACTCAAAGGTGGTCATTGAACTTGATTTATCGATCACCTCAGAATGATTTTGAGGAAAATAGCCGATCTCTACTTGATGTCCGGTTTCAATTTTGCCTTTATCTTGAGGCAAAACGCCTGCAAGCATTTTGATGAATGTCGTTTTTCCGCGTCCATTATTTCCAATGATTCCGATTTTATCCCCTTTAAGGATTTCGCAAGAAAAGTTCTTAATGACAGGATTGCCATCATAACTTTTGCTTACGCCCTCTACTTTGAAAATCACTTGGCCAGTTTGTTTTTCCGGAGGATAAAAACGAATGTAGGGCCGTTCAATATTAGATTTTTTGAGCTCTAGCGGCGCGAGCCTTTCGATTTCTCGCATCCGTGACTGAACCTGGCTTGCACGTGTCCCTGCACTAAAGCGAGCAACGAATTCTCTGAGCTGCGAAATCTTTTTCTCTTTCGTCTTATTTTCCTCTTCAGCTCTTTGGCGCACTGCTGTTTTGGCTGCAAGCATGTCATCATAGTTGCCTGGATAAATGATGATTGTTTCATAATCAATATCGGCAATATGAGTCGTGATTGCATTTAAAAAGTGGCGGTCATGGCTCACGACAATCAGGGTGCCTTGATAGCCATGCAAGAATTTCTCCAGCCAACCAATAGATTCTAAGTCAAGATGGTTCGTAGGTTCATCCAAAATTAAAGCAGGAGGAGTGCCAAAAAGAGCTTGGCAGAGAAGAACGCGGAATTGCTGGTCGGTAGGAATCATCGACATTTTCAGGCTGTGCATCTCTTGCGGAATGCCCATTCCCAAAAGCAGCACTTCAGCATTGGATTCGGCTGTATAGCCATCTTCTTCAGCGATGACCTCTTCTAATTCTCCAAGACGAATCCCGATATCATCTGTCATCTCTTGTTCATAAAGACGATCTCTTTCGGACCACGCATCCCAAAGACGTGAATTGCCCATGATCACAACATCAATGACTTTGTTGTCTCTAAAACTTTCAATATTTTGTTTCAAATAGCCTAATTTAGCAGGGCGAAAGACCGTGCCAGAGGTGGGTTCTTCAAAGCCGGCAATGATTTTTAAAAGAGTAGACTTTCCCGATCCATTAGGGCCCGTGAGGCCATAGCGACATCCTTCATTGAAGGAAATCGTCACATCTTCAAAAAGAACGCGGCTTTTAACTTTTTTAGAAATGGCATTTAGCGTAATCATGGTGTATAGAGTAGCACTATGGAAGTGATAAATCAATTCCTAGATTACCTAAAAATAAGGAAGAATGCCTCAGAGCATACGATCCGAAATTATTCGTTGGACCTCCACGCTTTTAAAAATTTTCTTTTAGCTGATATCACCCTAGAGCAAATTGATAAGAAAACGATCCGAAACTATTTAGCCCATTTAAATGCCAAAAAGGCCGCAAAGCGCACAATACTGAGGCATATCGGTTCTTTGCGCTCCTTCTTCCACTATCTCAAGCGCGAGAAGAAGATTTCATTGAACCCGATGGAGGAGATTGAGAGTCCTAAACTAGAGAAAAAATTGCCCATTTTTCTCTCTTATGATCAAGTGGAGAGGCTGTTTGAGCAGCCTGATATCAAAAGTTATTTAGGATTGCGCGATCGGTGCATCATGGAGCTTTTCTATAGCTCTGGATTGCGGGTGAGCGAACTTGTTGGGCTAAACCGGAAAGATTTTGAAGGCCAAAATGGAATGCTGCATATTCGAGGCAAAGGAAAAAAAGAGCGCAGGATCCCTATCACAAAAAATGCAGCCAAATGGATTGAAGACTATCTGAATGATCCGCGCCGTTTGCTAGATAGCAAGCAGCACCGCAAGCAAAAAGATAGCGAGGCTATTTTCCTAAATAAATGGGGAGAAAGACTCACGGTACGGTCTGTTGATCGTAACTTTGAAACTTATCTTTTGAAAAGCGGCCTTGCAGCTTCTATCACGCCGCATACCATTCGCCACACGATCGCTACGCACTGGCTTGAAAAGGGGATGGACCTTAAAACAATTCAGGTTCTGCTTGGTCATACTAGCCTGGCCACAACAACGATTTACACTCAGGTCTCTACAAAGCTCAAAAGAGAGGTCTACGAGAAAACGCATCCACGTGCAAAACTCGGAGTCAAACAAGATATGTAACTCATGTTACGCAGCCACTAACGCGGAGGCGTAACATGAGTAAAAGAAGAGTTAGGATTTGATTTTCTCTGTGCTCTCTGTAGTGAAAATAAAAGAAATTTTAACCACAGAGGTCACAGAGGAAGAAATAACTGGGAAATTAAAGTTGATTATTATTGTTGGTTATTTCGGGAATAAATTCATTTTTCTATCAAAAATGAATCTGAAAAAAAATAGGGAAAGCAGTTAAGCCGGATTTTGTCGAGGGCAATCATTCTTCTAGGGAGTTTGTCGCCAAACTCCTCAAGCGATGCTTTTTGGACCAAATCGTGCGGAGAGCACTTTCTTAAGATTTGAGTCCTGTCTTGCTTCAGATAGGGTTTATAGCAGCTTGCATCTCTGCAAGTCAGGATGGCTCACAAAGCCACCATTTTCAACCTGTCTACAATTGATGTAGCGGAATATTTTCTGTTACACTTTCCGTAGCCTTGCGGCCCCCAGCCTTTCGCTGGTATCTTCTCCTGTGAAGTCCAGACTTTCCTCTCTCATTCAATGAATGACAGCGATTGCCTTGCTTTCCCTAAGAAATTTAGTAAAAATTAGGCTCCAACCATACGGCGGCGGCGGCGTTTTGGAGAAGTGCCTGCTTCACCTTCTGGTACTTCAGTTTCTTGCCAGTAATGGATGCGTGAGCAATGTTCGCAAAAGATTAAGTTTTCCCCTTTGCGCACTAAATTTTCATGCTGAGCAGTAAGCACAATATGGCAGCCGCTGCAGGTTCGATTTTCAACAGGGACCACAACGCGGTCTTTTTTATTGCGCAAAAGCCTTTCATAAATCGCCAAAATCTCTGGATCTGCACTTGTTGCAAGGACATCTCTTTGTGCTTTCAGTTGAGACCCTTCTTCATTGATCAACTTGATGCTCGATTGAATTTCATTTTCAAGGGCCAAACTGCTTTCTTCTGAAGTTTTTAAGCTCTTTTTGATTTTTTCGAGCAGCTCTTCTTCAGTGACTCTGCGATCGACCAGATCGGAAACTTTTTGCTCGATGGAGATTTTTTCTCTTTCAGAAGCCGTCATTTCTTGCGTGAGCGCATTGAATTCTTCTACTTTTTTGATCTGGCTTTGCCTAGATTCAAGTGTCTTGAGCTTCTCTACAATCTCTTCGATTTTTTTCTCGAGAGATTGAATGCTTGTATTCAATTCAGTGATCTCTTTTTCCTTATCAGTGAGCTGCTGATGGAGCTCTTTGCGAAGAGCTTCAATTTGCCCAAGTTCTCTTTGCCTTTCGCGTTTAATCCGCATAAGGCGGATCATTTTCATATCAAGCTCTTGGATCTCTAAAATCAGTTTAAGTCTTTCTTTCATAGATAAATTTGTTCCTTGAAAACCACGAGCATATCGCTTTAAAACAAATAGTCTCAAGGGAAATTTTTTATGAACCTATCCCAATATGCTTAATACCCGCTTTTCGCGCCTTTTTTTTCAGATTTCGAGCCCGGTTCTTGGCCTACTTAATTTAAGTATGTCCTGCGATCCGGCCTCAAAATCTGACTAAAAAATGCATCAAAAATCAAATATTAAGAATATTAGGATAGGTTCATCAATTTCTGTAAAACGAAAAATTTAGTTTTATTAAAGGATAGAATTACTATTGAATTAGTTTCGTTTTATGATAAAATTATACGTCTTTTTAACTAGAGGTAACTATATGGCTTACAAAGTTGATAGTAAAAGTAATAATTTACAATTATCAGTTTCTTATACTACTTTTTCCCAATATTCTATTTCATCGAAGCAAGCGTCATCTATTCAAAGTATTCAACCTCCAACTCGAAATGAAGGCGTTATTCGCTCTGTATTCAATCGAATATATTCTCTGAGCAGTTCTTTTGTAAGGTCCCTCGGCCAAGCAAAGCCGGAGGATATAGTTCCAGACTTCGAGAGGCATCTTCCTGAAGAGCTCTATGCTAAATGTTTGAAATATAAATTAATTGATACAATAGAAGATCAAATGGCTGCTGAGCATTTTGATGGATTGACATATGTCTTTACTAGTGAGAAGGGGGCGTGGAAGGGGTCAATTCTTGGGAAAGAGAAACTGACGATTAGATTCAGTTCAGCGCGCAAATATGAAGGTCGTGACTATCCAGAAGGTGTTGTTATAGAACACGAACCCGCAAAAATAGAAAATAATTATGGTGGAGAGGAGTTTGCATTTAGTAATAAAAAATTGACTGATTTTGCCTTTTATGACGCAGAAGGGTTGTGTTATCTTCCAGATTCTTCTTTTAGCCCTAGTGAAAAACTACAGATCAAAGTGATAAATCATATTTCAGATAGACTTTCACATTTCAAATAAGATACCCAATTAGTAACTCATGTTCTTCAAATTTACTATTGAAACAATACCATCATAGGAATAAAATAATGCCACTTTTTTACTAGGAGAACTATATGGTTCACAAAGTTGATAGTAAAGGTAATATTTTACAATTGCCGGTTTCTAATAATCATTCAACACAACGTTCTATTTCTTCGAATCAAGCCTCTTCTATTCAAAGTATTCAACCTCCAACTCGACAAGTGGGCGTCATTCGATCTGTATTCAATCGGATCTATTCGCTGATCGTTACTTTTTTAAGATTCCTCGGCCTAGCAAAAGTAGAAGTGCAGCCTCAGCAACCGATTATTCCAGACTTTAAGAAGCACCTTCCTGATGAACTTTATGCTAAGTGTTTGGAATTTAAATTAATTGAGACAATAGAAGAGCAAAGGGCTCATGGGGATTCTGATGCGTCCTCTATCTTTGCTCATCAGAAAGGGACGGGCTCTCAAATAGAGAAACTGACGATTAGATTCTTGCCAGCGCGAAAGAGTGAATTTAGTGAGACTCCAGAACATGTTTTTATAGAACACGAACCCGCAAAAATAGAAGATAATTATGGTGGAGAGAAGTATGTATTTAGTAATAAAAAATTGATTCATTGCACCTTTTATGACGCAGAAGGATTGGATTATGTTCCAAATTCTTCTTTTAGCCCCAGTGAAGCAGAACAGAGGGAAGTGATAAATCATATTATTTCGGATAGACTTTCACATTTCAAATAAGATACCCAATTAGTAACTCATGTTCTGCAGCGGGAAAAGGCACTTATAAGCGCGCTTAATAATAAAACAATAAGACTTGTGTAAATCCAACATTTGACTTTCCTATCTTTTCTAACCTTAACACCAAGTCCATCTAACAATTGCCATAGGCAATTGATTAAAGCCCAGCCAATGAGCGGAGCCGCGATAAAAAATAATGCAACAGATTTCAATGTTTCAATCACTATTTCCATAGCCTGTAAACAATAGCAAATAAAAAGTTTTACATACAATAAACTCGAAGTTGTTGTCTCTTAGAAGGGCATTGTTACACAATTAATAAAAACTGCGATTTAAGAAAAAATATACAGGATATGCGCTCCGCGCTGCAGGATCGCTGCTAATGCAGCGACAGGATAAGAAATTCGCGTGGATTTTTTTGTGTTTTTTTCTCTGATCCTGCCGCGACAGAATGGAGCGATCCTGTTAGCGAAGCGGATCCTGTTAAAAAATTTTATTTTCTGAATTATGCAACAAACGCTCTTAAGAGCAGCTATTGCTTTTTGCAAGTCTTGTTGTTAAGATCTTGTTTTTATTTCTACAACGGTTATTCCAATGAAATATCTTGATCACTATCTTAAAAAAGTCCCGGAAGACAAAAGAACATCTAGCGCAATCGCTTACATGGCCTCGCTTGATTCGATCACTAAAGAATTTCCTTTAATCGCCGAGAAAATTGTTCAAGAGCTTAAAGACCAAAGAAGCAATCTTAAACTGATCGCCTCTGAAAATTTCTCTTCTCTTCCTGTCCAGCTTGCCATGGGCAATCTACTCACTGACAAATACTCGGAAGGATATCCGCACCATCGTTTTTATGCGGGATGCGATAATGTCGATGTCATTGAAGATGCCGCTATTCAAGAGGTAAAGAAAATTTTCGGCTGCGACCATGCCTATGTACAACCCCACTCTGGAGCCGATGCCAACCTGGTCGCTTTTTGGGCCATCTTGGTCAGCCGTGTGCAAAATAAAGAGGTTGAACTCCTTGGAAAAAAATCAGTAGATGAGCTGACACTGGAAGAATATGAAAAGATCCGCAAGCTCCTTGTGAATCAAAAAATGATGGGAATGTCCTTAGGTTCGGGAGGACATCTTACCCATGGATTTAGACACAACATCTCTGCAAAAATCATGCATTCTGTTCCCTATGATGTAGATCCTAAAACAGGACTTCTTGATTACATGGCCCTCCAAGAGCAGGTAAAACGGGAAAAACCTGCGATTTTGGTCGTCGGCTACTCTGCCTATCCGCGCCTGATCAATTTTGCAAAAATGCGCGAAATTGCAGACTCTGTTGGCGCGACGCTGTTTGTGGATATGGCGCACTTCGCTGGACTTGTGGCAGGAAAAGTGATGCTGGGCGAATACGACCCAATCCCTTATGCACATATTGTCACTTCGACTACACACAAAACATTAAGAGGACCACGCGGCGGACTAGTCATGTGCCAAAAAGAATTAAAAGAGATGGTAGACAAGGGCTGCCCACTTGTTCTTGGCGGACCATTGCAAAATGTCATTGCAGCGAAAGCGCTCGCCTTTAAAGAGGCGAATACGATGGAGTTTCAACGCTATGCTCATCAAATTGTCATTAATAGCAGGGCGCTTGCATCTCATCTGATTTCTAAGGGCGCGGAGCTGCTGACTCATGGCACAGATAATCATTTGATG
Organism: Rhabdochlamydiaceae bacterium; assembly: GCA_035478495.1. Lineage (GTDB taxonomy): Bacteria > Chlamydiota > Chlamydiia > Chlamydiales > Rhabdochlamydiaceae > DATIJP01. The sequence goes on along the minus strand of DATIJP010000010.1, from coordinate 34,278 downwards.
GTCGTCAACGTCATGAAATCTTTTGGGTTGACCGGACGTCAAGCAGAAAGCGCACTGCGGGAAGCTGGTTTTACGGTCAATCGCAATAGTATTCCTTTTGATGCCAATGGCGCTTGGTATACTTCCGGCGTTCGTCTGGGAACACCAGCCACAACAACACTTGGCATGAAAGAAAAAGAAATGGAAGAGATTGCGGGACTCATCTATGAACTTTTAAAAGCAACAAAACCAATTGCTGATCAAAAAGGCGGCATGCGTTCTAAAGCTGAGATTGAACCGCATACTCTCAAGAAAGTAAAAAATTCAGTACTTGAATTATTAAAAAGATTTCCTCTATATCCAGAACTGATAATTGATTAAATAAACTAAACGGGTCATAATGAGAATTTGACGGGAGAAGTTATGAGAAATGAAGATTACGAAGATGAAGATGAAAGTGTACAAGTCGCTGTTAAAAAAGCCCCTAATTTGGACGATAGGATCGATGATCAGCTGATCAAAGCACGCAGAATCTTTTTATCGCAGGCTGTCGATGATCAAAGTTCAAAAGAGATCATCCGCAAGCTTTGGTATTTAGAGATGACAGGGCCCAAAAAGCCGATCCTTTTTGTCATTAACTCCCCAGGCGGGTCAGTTGACGCGGGTTTTGCAATCTGGGATGCGGTTCAGATGATTTCTTCTCCTGTGACCACCTTGGTTACGGGAATCGCAGCATCGATGGGATCTGTTTTAAGTCTTTGCGCAGCTCCGGGAAAACGTTACGCGACACGCTACGCACGGATCATGATCCACCAACCCAGAATTATGGGTATTATCCAAGGTCAAGCAACTGATTTGGATATTCAGGCAAAAGAGATCATTAAAACGCGCAACATGCTCGTGACACTCTATGTGGAAAAAACAGGAAAAGATCGCAAAGTCATCGAAAAAGCCATTGATCGAGACACATGGTATTCGGCAGAGGAAGCTCTAGAATATGGTCTGCTTGACAAAATTGTGAATTCTTTTGATGACGTAGCTTAAAAGCTAAAGCTTAAATGCTGCCTTTTTCTAAATATCACTCATCTGGTAATGACCTAATCCTGATAGAGGATTTTAAGAAAAGCTTTCCTTCAGATGACCATTCTTTAATCCGACGCATCTGCCATCGCAAGTTTGGTATTGGCTCAGATGGACTTGTCCTTTTGCAAATTAATGGAAAAGAGTTTGCGATGCGCTTTTTTAATCCCGATGGGGCCGAAGCGACAGCGTGCGGCAATGCCCTTTTGTGCCTTGGCTATTTTATCCGCTCTTTAGGTCATTATCACTCCTCTTATGAGATTGAAACGGTAAGCGGCAAACGTATGATTCGATTCGATGAGAATAAAGTGATTGCCTCTCTTGGCATTCCAAAAAGATTGTATTGGGATTTAGTTGTAGAAGAGCAGCGCTGTTTTGTTGTGGATACGGGCGTACCGCATGCAATCGTCCTTGGCAGCCCTTCTGATTTTCAAGAAAGCTCTCGAAAAATCCGCTATCATCCTCAGTTTGCCCCAGGTGGCGTGAATGTGAATTGGGTGGAAAGTGCCCAGGATAAAGTTGTGAAAATAAGAACTTATGAAAGGGGAGTTGAAGGTGAAACACTTGCTTGTGGCACCGGTGCTGCCGCAGCAGCAGTTGTGATGGCACAGTTGCATGGCTGGCAGGGTAAGTTGGAAATGGTTTTTGGATCGGGGGAAAAAATTGACGTCTATCTATCTTCCGCTGTAGAAATTGCAGGAGAGCCCAAATTTGTATTTAAGGGCCTTTATTCTCTATGAAGAACCTGCCTTTTTCGAAAAGTGATTTAGCGGCTGCAAAGCAGCTGATAGCAAAGAAAAAGGTTGGCGCTATTCTTTTTTCAGAAGGCACTTATCAAGTAGAAATCTTTGATTTAAAGACAAATAAGAAATCGCACTGGCCTTTCTTGCAGATGGACGATGAAGGGAATATCCAAGATGCATTTTGTAATTGCAAAACAGCTGAAAAAAAGGGTGCCTGCCAGCATCTTGCGGCAGCCTATTTAAGAATTGTAAAAGAAAAAAGGCCATTGCATGTGCGTTTTAGAGGCTCTCTTTGGAATGTGCTTTGCGAACTTGCAAGCCGCAAACTGGGATATGATACCCATTCAATTTCTAAGATAGATGGTGGAGGTTTTCAAGCAAAATCAACTACGGATAAACAGCTTTTTTATATCAAACCACTGAAAGAAGCTGGCAAAAAACGGCTTAATGATATTTTCATCACAAGGCCTTTGGAGACAGAAGAAACTTCGCTTAAATTTTCAAACCTTTCGCAAGAAGAAATTGCACTATGGCGACAAGGTAGGCCAAGCCATCAACTCCGCTACGAACTCTCTTTTTGGTCTGATTTGGCAAAATGGCTGATGGACTTGCAAGAAAAAGAGATGAAATACACCATTCATTTTTCTAAAGAAGATGAGCAAACAGAGCTGCCGCATTGGATTACGATCCGTTTTCCTGACGTTGAGGTGGGTTTTTATCTTGCAGAGGTAAGTTGGCAAGAGACGATTCCTGCACTATCTATGGTGAATTCGCCACTCGCCGTCCATGCCTATAGACATAAGACAATCAAAAAAATCGAATATGATCCGGAGGAAATCAAGTTTCGGATTGAACACCAAGAGAAAAAAGAGCAAAAAACAGATGAAATTTTAAAAAATGCCATTGAAGTAGATGGGTGGCTCTTTGTCGCAAATGATGGATTTTATCCTAGGGAAAATGATCCGATTTTTCAGAAAGATAGCATTGGACAAAATCAGATAGAAAAGTTTTTGGACGGGTATCAGCAACTGGCCCAAAAGCATCTTGTAGAATATAAAATCCACCCAGGCCCGATTTCTGCCCGTTATTTTTTCGACTTTGATGAAAATGGGAATCTAAATATCCACTGCTATCTTTTTGAACCAGGCGACTTAGAAAAGCCGCTTTCTGCCTACTTTGGAAATTGGGTCTTTATTGAGGGAAAAGGGTTTTTTCGTTTGGAAAATCAGCTATTTAGCGGCAAACAGAAGACGATTCCAAAAGAAAAAGTTTCAGAATTCATTAATGAGCACCGAGTGATGCTTGCTGCCTATGAAGGTTTTCAAACACATGTCTCAGGCATTGAATCCCGCATATCGTATCGCGTTGGAAAAGATAATACTCTTGAATTTTACAGCCATTTAGAAACTTTGGAAGAGGAAGAAGAAATTCTCGATTTAGATGAGTGGATCTACGTCAAAGGAAAAGGCTTTTATGCTAAAGCAGCTATGCGTCCAGGACTTGTTGTCACGCCAGGGCTTAAGATTCAAGAGCGAGAGGTTTCACATTTCATCCAGACGCATCGTGAAGAATTAGAGCTGATTACAGGTTTTTTTAGTGCTAAATGTCCTTTAAAAAAAGTAGGGTTGGAGCTCTCATTTAATGAAGAAGGGCAGATCAAAGTTTCACCAAAATATTTTTTCGCTCCTGGATATTCAGAAGAGCGCGTTAAACTATTTGGGGATTTCACTTATGTCAAAAAAGAGGGCTTTTTTTCTATCCCGCAAGAATTGCGTCTGCCAGACCACTATCGTAAAGATGTCGTCATCGATCGAGATTCCGAACTTTATTTTTTAGGCTGTGAACTGGACCTGCTCTACCCCTATATCATTGCAATCGATCCTAAATTGATCAGACCTAAATCACTTTCTTTAAGACTTTCCCAAATTAAAAGAGATGAAGCTTCTAAAACTGGGGAATGGATTTTAGATCTTTCTTACGAAACAGATATTGGCCATGTTGACATTCATCAAATTTGGGAAGGACTTTGCACAAATAAACACTCTTTATTTACGGATGCTGGGCTGATTTTCTTAAGAGAAGCGCGCTTCAATTGGCTGAAAAAAATCACAAAAAAACAATGGCTGCAAAAAGGAAAAAAGGTCAGGTTCAACACGTTAGAATGGCTTAGACTCACTGCTTTTGAAGAGGTCAAAGAGCCTAAAGGGGATTCAAAGACAGCTGAAGAGAGCAGAAAAATTTTGCATGCTTTTCAAGCATTCAAAGCGCCTGATCCCATGAATCTGGACGGGTTAAAAAGCGACTTGCGTACCTATCAGGTCACAGGAGTTCACTGGCTCTGGTTTTTATATTGTTATGGATTATCGGGACTTTTATGCGATGAGATGGGACTTGGAAAAACCCACCAGGCCATGGCGCTGATTGCTGCATCAAAAAATGCAAAGAAGGACCAATCCCCCAAATATCTTGTCGTTTGTCCCACCTCTGTCGTTTACCACTGGGAAGAGCTTTGCAAACGATTCCTTCCTGACGTGCGTGTCCATCTCTTCCATGGGATTATGCGCAAAAATGAACTTGTTAAAGAAGGCAATTATGATCTTTTGCTGACCACTTATGGGATTGTGAGAAGCGATCTTAAGCTTTTTTCAAGTCTCTATTTTGAAATTGCGATTTATGATGAAATTCAGACAGCAAAAAATATCCATTCCCAAACCAACAGGTCACTTCGCGCCCTTCATGCGCGCATGCGGCTCGGACTGACAGGTACGCCAATTGAAAATCAGCTGTTAGAGCTTAAAGCTCTTTTTGATGTTGTCCTTCCTACCTATCTGCCTGTTGAATCCCTTTTTAAGGAACTTTTTGTCCACCCGATAGAAAAATATCATGATGATCAAAAAAGACAGCTCCTCGCACGTCTCATTAGACCTTTTGTTTTAAAAAGGCGAAAAAAAGAGGTGTTGACCGAGCTTCCGGAAAAATTTGAAGAGATCATCTATTGCGACTTATCCGAAGAACAGAAAAACATGTATAATGCGCTTGTACAGGCCTATCAAGTGCCGCTTTTAGAGCAGCTTGAAGATGAAAAAAAGGCGATTCCTCTCATTCATATTTTTGCTCTTTTTTCCAAACTTAAACAGGTCTGCGACCATCCTTCTCTAATCACGAAAGATATTCAAGATTACAAACGCCATCATTCAGGGAAATGGGACCTATTTATAGAACTTTTAAATGAAACGCGGGATAGCGGACAAAAACTGGTCGTATTTTCCCAATTTCTCGATATGCTTGCCATCATGGAAGATTATTTAACTGAGCATGGCATTGGATTTGCTTCAATTAAAGGTTCAACCAAAGATCGCAAGGCAGAGGTTCACAAGTTCAAAGATGACCCTAAGTGTGAAGTTTTTTTAGGATCGCTGCAAGCAGCGGGCGTGGGAATTGATCTTGTGGCTGCCTCAGTTGTCATTCATTACGACAGGTGGTGGAATCCAGCAAAAGAAAATCAGGCGACAGATCGTGTGCATCGTATTGGGCAAAATCGTGGTGTGCAAGTCTTCAAAATGGTGACTAAGAACACAATAGAAGAACATATTCATTGGCTCATTGAAAAGAAGATGGGACTCATGGAAGGGATCATCGGCTTTGATGAACAGGATCATATCAAAGGGCTCTCACGGCCAGAACTTGTGGAGCTCATCAAATTGATGAGTGTTCAATAAAGTCTCTTAAAAAACTTGCCCTTGCCCGAAATTAAAAAAGAGCTCCGGTCCAGAAGAAGAAGAATCGGGCAAGGGCAGGGGCAAGGGCAAGGGCACGTTGTTAAGAGAGGATATGCTTTTTACCTTTGGTTGAGTTCGATCTCGAGGCCGGTGACGAGTGTCTCATCTTCGACTTTCACTGTGCTCTCGATTTTTCCTGTGAAGAAATCAGAAAATGACTTCCACGTTACAAGATCAGTACTGAAAAGCACTTCATTTTCTTTTTCACATCTCGCGTAGCAAGTTTTAATGACTTTAATCCCAGCAAGACTCACGCTAGTAAGATCTAAAAAATCCCCCTTCACGGTGATTTTAAAAGGTAGATATGTATTTTCTGCACATTCAAGGATTGTCTTGTTTAAATCTCCTTTTAAAAAAGCTGTAAACGTCTCCCCACTCACTTCTGAAAGAGGAACCACCCCTCCGCAATGATCACAATCGGCCATTAAAATATTACCTGTCAGCAGGGCAGCGGCTAGATAAACTATTATATTTTTTTTCATAAATCTCCTTTTATTTGGGGATAAGTTCATTCGCGACCAAGATTTTAGGATTTTGCATAATAAAAAGAAGAGAAAAATCAATATGTCAGTTAAAATAATCATCTATGAAAAAATTATTTAAACTAGCTATTGTCGGCCGGCCAAACGTCGGTAAGTCTGCTCTTTTCAATCGTCTTTGCAAAAAGAAAATTGCAATTGTAGATGAAATGGAAGGGACAACCCGCGATCGTCTCTATGCAGAAGCAGATTTTTTTGGCACTCCTTTTCTAGTCATAGATACTGGCGGAATGGACGCTGCTTCTTCTGGACCTTTCAATAAAGAAATCTTGCAGCAAGCAGAGATCGCCATTGAAGAAGCAGATGCGATGATCCTGGTCGTCGATGCCATTTCCGGAGTGACCCATTTGGATGAACAGGTGGCCAGAATCCTACATCGAAGTAAAAAACCAATCACTTTGGCCGTCAATAAAGTGGATGACCATTCTCAAATGCCACTTTTGCATCAATTTCACTCTCTAGGCTTTTCTTCAATGGTCCCCATTTCGGCAAGTCAGGGATATCAAATCGCTGAACTTTTAGAAATTGCCTTAAAAGGAATCGAAGAGTTTGTTCCTGAAGAAGAATCTGATCGCATTCATGTTGCTATTTTAGGACGGCCAAATGTTGGAAAATCCACCCTGGTGAATTTTCTCTTGCAAGAACAAAGATGCGTCGTTAGCCCGATCCCAGGCACAACGCGAGATAGCGTAGATGTGGACATTGAAGTGAATGGCATAGGATTTCGTTTGATTGATACTGCGGGGATCCGCCGCAAAAAATCAGAACATGAAGTGGTCGATAAATTTGCCGCGATCCGCACTGAGCGCGCTTTAGAGCGTGCCCATGTTTGCATTTTGATGCTCAGTGCTGAAGAAGGGATCACAGCGCAAGAAAAACGCATCGCCAAAGAGATCGAAGCAATGGGCAAAGGCTGTATTTTGCTTGTGAATAAGTGGGATTTGATGAGTGACGTGCGCATGGAGCATTACTTAAAGGCAATCCATGATGCAGCTCCATTTTTAAGCTATTGCCCCACACTTTTCACATCATCTAAAACAGGCAGAAATTTAGAGAAAATCTATGAGCTGGTGCAGCAAGTGCACTTAGAATCCTCAAGACGCATTACAACAGGCCAGCTAAATAAATTCCTCGAACAGACCATTCAAAAATATCATCCTCCAATGCTAAATGGAGGAAAGCGTTTGCGCATCTATTATATTGCACAGATTCAGACCAATCCCCCTCATTTTGTCCTTTTTGTGAATAAGACAGATCTCATGTTAGAGTCTTACAAAAAGTATCTCATCAATCAATTCAGAGAAAGTTATGGCTTCACTGGTGTTCCGATTATTTTCACTTTAAAAGGCAAAAAAGAGCGCGAGGAGCGCGACACATCTGGTGCTGAGATTGAAGAGATTTGCGAAGCTGAGATCTTCTAGATTTCCATTGCATTACCATTCTAATATCTGATAAAACTTTTTAATTACAAATTTGAAGGCGAGGGTGCTCTATGATCTTAGGCGAAAAGCGAAAGACTCTGTTGCATGAAGCTGCGGAGAATTTTTGGGCCTTAATGGAGATGAATGTAGTGCCTATTATTACCTGGACATTTGATGGCAAGGTCACGACCGCCAATGATGCTTTTTTAGAATTGATTGGCTATTCGCGCGACGATTTTGAAAAAAGAAAAGTGTCTTGGAAGGATATCACGCCTTCTGAATATCATCATCTCGATGAAAGATGCATTTCCGAGCTCCATTCGGAAAGAATTGCTCCTCCTTATGAAAAGGAATTCATTCGTAAAGACAAAAAAAAGGTCAAAGTCAGGTTGCATAATGCGACGCACGATTTAGGCGTCTCGCGCAAGGGCGTAGCAATCATTATCGGATTGGATTAGATTCTCGCTTAAAGTCCTTTTTGAAGCTTATCGATGTCGTTTTGCAGCTCTTTTGTGGACTCGGGAGATTCATTGGAAATAAAGTTATCAAAGTCCTGTTCGAGTTTGTTTTCTTGTTCTAATTTTTTTTGGCTGAGCGCATATTTTGCTGTTTCATTCATCACTTGCAAAGCTCTTTCCATCACATCTTTTAGCAATGTCTTTTTATTGTCATTATCGGCAGATAAGTATTCATTAAAACTTTGCTTAAATAAATCTGCGCCGCGGACAAATTCCTGTTTATAAACAGCTTTTTGCTGGGGGGTAATCGAGCCAGAGCCTTCAATTTCAGCCATTTCTTTCTCTCCTCTTTCTTCTTTCTACCTATATCGAGTGGATGTTTTTTTTAATAGATCTCTATCTCATAATTTTTTAAGATATGTTCATGAAACGATTTTGCGCTGTTTTTGCTTTAACAAATTGTTTTCTTTACGCGGCTGAGCAGTTGCCACCCCCGCCTCCTCCTGAAATGATCGAACAGCAACTGAAAGAGGCTGAAGAAGAGTTCGCTCGGGCCAAGACAATGTTCAATCCTTGGTATACTGGCCCCCTTCTAACGCCCTCATATCATGTGGTTCCTGCAGGTCTCTACAACTTGCAACCATACTTGTTTGTGACGGATAATTATGCTGCTTTCGATAAAAATGGCAGGGCCCACGATACTCCTGATAAGATACAAACAAAATTTGTACCGGTTTTTCAGTTTGGAATTACGCCGTGGATGAACGGTATTGTCCAACCTCAATTTATCTGGGTGAGTCAAAGCGGCCACCATGCTTCAAGATTTGGCGATACTTCAGTGGGCGTGCTCGTTCAGCTGATTGCGGAGACGACCTACGGTCCCGGCCTCACAGTCAGCGTGCAAGAATCGCTTCCGAGTGGCAAGTACCAACGTCTTAATCCCAAAAAAGGGGGAGTGGACGGCGTCGGTTCAGGCTCATACCAGACGACGTTCGGACTTCTTTTTGGAAAATTAGTCTGGTGGGAAATACCGCAGCATCCGATGCGTTTTCGTGCAGCCTTTACTTATCAGATTTCTTCACGTGTTGAAGTGCATGATTTTAATTCTTATGGTGGCGGATTTGGAACAAAAGGGAAAGTCCATCCTGGCGGTAATTTAGCCGTTGATATTGGTTATGAGTATAGTTTTACTCAGCGCTGGGTTTTTGCCACTGACTTTATTTACACATTTGCTTTTAAGACAACCTTTTCAGGACGCCCTGGTGTGACTGCAACGGGCACCCCGGCTGCGGTTGGCGGCCCCTTCAATGATCAAATCAGTCTTGCGCCTGCAATTGAGTACAACTGGAGTGAAAATTTGGGTGTCATTGCTGGCGTCTGGTTTTCTCCTTGGGGCCGTAATACATCTGAGTTTGTTTCTGGTGTCTTTAGCGTTAACTACGTTTGGTAATGATTCGAAAATGGTTAATATTTCTCCTCTTTTTTGCAGGCATTCTTTCAGCTGCTGATGAAAGTCAAGCGGAAATTTCAGAAGCTGAATTTGAAGAGGTTAAAGGAACTTTCAAACCCTGGTATACGGGACCGCTCATTACCGGCTCTAGTAATGTTGTTCCCATTGGTACCTACAACACTCAGCCCTTTTTGTATCTAATGGATTTTTATGCCACATTTGATGAGCATGGAAAATCGCATAGTATTCCAAATTGGTTTCAATGGAGAGCTATTGCTACTTTTCAATTTGGCATTACAGAATGGATGAATGGTCTTGTTATAGCCAATTTTGTTAACAACAGCCAAAAAGGACACCATGCTGCTGCATTTGGAGACACTTCGTTTGGCTTATATATTCAACTTTTGAAAGAAGATAAATATACTCCCGGAGTTTTATTTGCGGTGACAGAATCTTTTCCCACTGGTCGTTATCAAAGACTTAATTCAAAAAAGTGGGAGATCGATGCCACAGGGTCAGGTTCTTTTCAGACAGTATTTACTCTAAACGTTGGAAAAGTTGTCTGGTGGTGGCTTCTTGACCACCCCATGGAATTTCGAATGTCGCTAAATTATCAGATCGGATCGCGTGCCGAAGTGCATGGTTTTAATGCCTATGGTGGGGGATTTGACACAAAAGGAAAAGTCCATCCTGGCGATGTCTTTGCGGCAGATTTTGGTTATCAATTTAGCTTTACACAAAGATGGGTATTCGCCCTCGATGTTGTTTATGCCTTTGCCCTTAAATCCACTTTTTCAGGGCGCCCCGGTCTTGCAACAGAGGGTGGGATTGCAGAAGGTGACGAACCTCTTATAGCAATTGGCGCACCTTTTGCAGCAGTAGGCGTACCTTTTAACGACAACTTTAGTCTTTTGCCTGCTCTTGAGTATAATTGGAATGAAAATTTAGGAGTGATTGCTGGCATCTGGTTTTCTCCCTGGGGCCGAAACTCCTTGCAGTTCGTTGGTGGAGTCGCCACAGTCACGTGGACATGGTAACGAAAAAATTTACATGACAGAGAATATCACCTTGCATTTAATGAAGATATCATTAAGATGTTGAAGGTTTAGCCAGAAGGAGAAAAATGCTCGAAATTACCCAAGAGCCGCAAATCGCTTCAACTGTAGAACAGATCAAAAGGTGCTACGGCGTCATGAAGCAGTTAAGATCCCATTTAAAAGAAGATGTTTTTATCGAACAAATTCAGCGGCAAATAGCGGCAGGATATCAACTTATTTATTTAGAAGAAGCTGGCGAGGTGGTCGCTGTTGCGGGGTTTCGCTTTTTGGAATTTCTAGCTTGGGGCAAAGTGCTTTATATCGATGGTCTGGTGACAGATTTCGAAGCTCGAGGTAAAGGATATGGCGGAAAGCTCATCAAATGGCTGATCGAGCGGGCAAAAGTGGAGAAATGTGATCAGGTCCATTTAGATGGTGGTCCACAGCGGCATGATGCGCATCGCCTTTATCTCAATCATGGATTTAAAATTATTGGTTATCATTTTTCTTTAGACCGTCTTAAGGATTCGTAATTTTTTATGCTTTTTAAAGCATATAAAAAGGAAATTAATATAGCAAAAATGCTATAGTTTTTTAAATTAAAAAACTCACCTTTCAAAAAGCAACAGGATCAACAAGATTAAGAGCAGAGCAGCAGGATGGCAGGATGGCCAAGATGAAGAGTTAACTTTAAATCTTCTATCCTATTCATCCTGCTATCCTGATGCTTTTATCTTTTCTTAATCCTATTCTTCTATCCTGTTCATCTTGCCATCCTGCTATTTTTCTTTTTCTTCCATATCTTGTTTTTCGATTATATTAACTCATGTTATGCCGCCGCGTTTAGCGACTGCGTAACATGAGTAAATTAAAAAGAAACTAAGGCAGAAATGCCCATAATAACGACAAGGGAAAAAAGGAACATTTGGCGGGCCCAGAGCTTATAATTCTGCTCTTTCAAACCTTTAATACAAAGTAAAAGCCACGACACACTTAAGATGGAAGAACCGATCAAATAAAGTGTGCCCGTGTATTTAAAAAACGGTAGCAGCATCAGAGCTGCGATGAATGCAAGAATATAAAGGAACATTTGGATTTTGGTATGTTGCACTCCTTTTTCAATGGGTAAAGTCGGAACTTTAGCCGCGGCATACTCATCCATGCGGTAAAGTGCAATCGCAAAAAAATGGGGCATCTGCCACAAAGCAACGATTAAAAAGATAAAAAATGCGCCGCTATCCAAATGATTCAGTTTTGCTGTGTAGCCGACAAGAGGCGGCATCGCTCCTGCAATACTTCCTACCAATGTTGCTGAAGAATCACGATGCTTTAGAAAACTATAAACGCCCACATAAATTGCAAATCCAAGAAGAGCCGCTGAAAGCGCAAGCAGGTTAGTGAAGGCGAATAAAAAAAAGATGGCCAAAAGTCCAAGAGCGACTGCGAACATAAGCGCCTGAGGCCCCGGGATACTTCCTGCAGCAAGCGCGCGTTTTTTTGTTCTCTCCATTTTTTGATCAAGCGCCCTATCAATGTAATTATTAAAGACGCATGCTGAGGCGATCATTAAAGATAGCCCTAGAGCTGCTCCTAAAAACGAAACAGATTCACCACCTTGTTTAGAGGCGAGTGCAAACCCTCCAGCCATGGTAATGATATTTCCGAAAATGATGCCGGGTTTTGTTAATAAACAATAGTCTTTGAATTTAGGTAGAGAGAGGGCCTTTGTATTCACTTAGTGCTCCATGTGCGGCATATTCATGCCAGGCATTGTTTCCATTTCAGGCATCATATTGTAATTTAAATTGCTGATGATCCAGACTGTCCCAATGATCACGATGGCCACAACAAGCAACATGAAAAGAAAACTGATCATTGGCCAGCGTGGTTTTCCTCGCATGCCTAGATGCAGAAAAAGAACAAGTTGAATCAGTCCTTGCATAGCGGCCAGCGTCCAAATCACAATATCTTTTTCTGGATTGTGAAGATGGTGACGCGCGACGATAAAATAGGTCCCAAACATCAGCAATAGGGATGCGACAAGGCCGCTGCTGACAGGCTTATAAGTCAGATTCCATCCATGGTCTCGATCAATCATGGCTTAAGGCCTCCCTATTAAATAGACCATTGTGAAAATGAAAATCCAAATGATATTTAAAAACTGCCAAAACATTTTTAAGCAGACCAATCGAATCAAGGTCAGCGGGGTAATTCCTTCTCGATAAACGGGCAGTAAAAGAACCGGTATCCAGGAAATGGCAAATAACATATGGAGGGCATGCATGCCTTCTAAGTTAAAAAAAGCTGATAGAAAGGCGCTTCTTTTCCAGCTGTTTCCGCTTTGAATGAGTCGATTAAACTCCACTAGTTCTGTTCCTAAAAAAATCAGTCCTAAGAAAAAAGTTATACTAAAGAAGATGAGGGTCATTTTTTTGTCTTTGCGGTGCGCTGCCACCGATCCAAGACCGCTTGTTGCAGCGGCTCCTAAAAGAACAAGGCTTTGTACAAGACCAAAATCAAAATCAAAAATTTGATGCGCCGGCGGTCCGCCAAAAGTATTGGGAGATAAAACGAGATAGGTCGCAAGAAAGGTTCCAAATAACATGAAGTCGGAGAGCAAATAAAGCCAAAATCCGAATATTTTTTTAGAATAAGTTGAATGGTGAGGATCCGCATAGACTTCAAGATGAGGGGTATGGCGCTCTTTAGACATCTCTTCCTTTCGATTCGATTTTCTCTATTTCACTTGCATGCACATCATAGTCGGGCTCTTTTTCTGCGAGTTGTTTAATCATGGCGGCAAGCATCCCAATGAATCCAAGCACTGCTAGCCAATACATATACCAGATCAGTCCAAAAGCCATGATAAAACTAAAAATGGCAATATAAAACCCATTGGGACTATTTTTTGGCATATGGATATCGTGATAATCCGCATCCTGAAATAGGGGCGTTTTGCTCTGTTTTGAGACCCAAAAGGCATCGCGGCTATGCACCTCTGGTGTGTGCGCAAAATTATAGAAAGGTGGGGGCGAACTGGTTGACCATTCTAACGTTCTTCCATTCCACGGATCGCCTGTCTTATCTTTATGTTTGTTTCGATGTTTAATAGAAAGAAAGAGCTGCAACGCTTGAAAACCGACGCCAAGTACAATGATCAGCGCTCCAATTGCAGAGATAATAAATAAGGGTTGCCACTCAGGAACATCATAATGGTCAAGTCGCCTTGTGGCTCCCATAAATCCAAGCAGATAAAGAGGAAGGAATGCGACAAAGAAACCGATGAGCCAGCACCAAAATGCATAACGGCCAAGCTTTTCATCAAGTATAAATCCAGTAAATTTCGGGAACCAGTAAGTATACCCTGCAAAAAATCCAAATAACACTCCGCCGATAATCACATTATGGAAATGGGCTATTAAAAATAGACTGTTATGAATTTGGAAGTCAGCAGCAGGAATAGACATTAAGACGCCAGTGGCACCGCCTAATACAAAAGTGAAAATAAAGCCTATAAACCAGAGCATAGGAGTGGTAAATTTGACTCTTCCCCTGACCATCGTAAAAATCCAGTTAAAGACTTTTACTCCTGTTGGGATTGCGATCACAGCGGTCATGATTCCGAAAAAGGCATTCACTTCAGGCCCTGCGCCCATTGTGAAGAAATGGTGCAACCAAACGATGAAAGAAAGAAATGTGATGGCCACAAGGGCCCAGACCATCGAGGTATAGCCAAACAATTTTTTTTGAGAAAAAACAGGGACAACTTCAGAAAAGATTCCAAAGGCAGGTAGGACTAAAATATAGACTTCCGGATGGCCCCAAGCCCAGAACAAATTAATATAGAGCATCGGGTTGCCGCCATTTTCTGCAGTAAAAATATGCATGTCTAAAAGACGGTCTGTCGTTAGCATGCCGACTGCTGCTGTCAAGATGGGAAATGCAAAAAGCACAAGCACCATGGTCACTAAAGTTGCCCAGACAAAAACAGGCATGCGCATTAGAGTCATTCCAGGGCAGCGCATTTTTAAAATGGTGACTAAAAAATTCACTCCCGATAGCAAACTTCCCGCTCCGGAAATCTGAACGCTCCAAAGCCAATAATCAACGCCAACGCCAGGATTATATTTAATTCCAGCAAGCGGGGTATAGTTTGACCAGCCTGTGCCTGCAAAAAATCCAACCACTAAGGAGGACATGATCATCATGGCGCCCATTACAAACAGCCAAAAGCTCAAACTATTGAGAAAAGGAAAGGCGACGTCTCTTGCGCCTATTTGTAAAGGAACAACTAAATTAATGATGCCGAACATGACACCCATGCCGACAAAAAAGATCATCGTCACGCCATGGGCTGTAAAGAGTTGCTGATAGTGCTCAGCTTCTAAATAACCTGCGTTGCCGCCGACTGCGATCATTTGCTGACCGCGCATCATCACCGCATCAAAAAGCCCTTTTAAAAGCATCACAAAGGAGACGACGATGTACATGATGCCGATTTTTTTATGGTCGACAGTTGTAATCCATTCATCCCAGAGCCAGCGCCATTTTTTTGTGCGTGTCAGTAAAATCGCCAGCGCAATAGCGCCAATAAACATGGATGCGCCGGCCAAGTATTCAATCCAGTCGTGTTTAAAAGCGTCTAAGTTAAGTCTTCCAAATAGTTTCATTTTTTTGGGGGGACGTTGTATTTGTCCAATATATAGTTAAAAAGATCTCGCTCTCCAAGGGAATAAGTTGCAACGGGATTGTTTTCACTAGGCATGACCAAACGTTCATATTCCTGAACATCGAGTACGCCCCCAGCTCCTTTGCCATTTTCAAGCCACTTTTCGAAATTCTCTTGTGAAACAGATTCTGCGACAAAGGTCATGCCTGCAAATCCTTTTCCGCTAAAATTGGCAGAGTTTCCTTTAAAAGATCCAGGTTTACTTGCAATTAAATGGAGCTGCGATTTCATTGCTGGCATTGCATAGATCTGACCGCCTAAGGCTGGAATCCAAAATGAGTTCATGGGCGCATCAGCAGTAATTTGAAAATTAATCGGAGTTTTTTCTGGAAACTGAACAAAATTGACCGTTGCGATGCCCTGCTCAGGATAAATAAATAACCATTTCCAATTTAGGGCGACAGCTTGGATGACCATTTCTTTTTTGCCATCTATTGGCTTAAAAGGATTGAGTTCATGGCTTGATTTCCAAATGAGAGCTGAAAGAATCAGCACAATCACAAGCGGAATGCCCCACCAGCAATATTCGGCAACATAGTTATGTTCCCATTCGGGTGCATGGCGAGCCTTCACATTTTCTGCTCTATATTTCCAGGCGACAAAAAGAGTCAAAATATAGACAGGAACAACGACAATTAACATGAGATAAGAAGAGGTGGTGATCAGATCCCGTTCTTTGACAGCGATAATCCCATCGGGCTTCAGGACCGGCACATTAAGTGTGCCAATATAGAGCACAGACAATCCTAGTGCAGCAAGTGCGATAAGCGAGGCTAAGACAATTTTGAAACTTTTTTTAATTGCTGCACTCCTGTTTCCGTAATTATTTTTTTTACAGGAATAGAGCGTAGGTTGTCCAGCGAAAAGCAATGATTTGAATTCATAGCCGTTATTGGGTTACCGGCGCTGGCAAGCCAATCTCTTTGCCGGCACCGGTAAGATGATCTTGGAGGCTCCTGGATTATTAATTGAGTCGATTACATTTTGTAAGCGACTTGAAGCCCTGCAAAAACTTTAGCACAGATGGGTGATTGTCATCAGGCTCTTTGGGGCCACTATTTGATAACCTCTTCGAATTCCATTTAGGTATATCTAAGGCTAATAAAATATGTGTTTTAGAATATTTTTAGTGATTTAGATATACCTAATAGCATAGTAGTCATTCCTACACAAAGTCGGTTACAAAATGTAACCAACTGAAGGATCAGCTTGCCGGCGCCGGCAAAATGATCCGTAAACAGAAAAGGCAATGATTTGCTTCGAATGAATGATTGCTGCATTTTTATTTTATCGTTTTTCCAAAGCCTAGCATTGCTCTGACTTGAAATGCGGTTTAAATAATTTGAAAAAATCAATATTTTCATTTTATAATTTCTCACATGATAACTCATGCGCATGCAAAAGAAGACCTTGGCCGATCCTACGTTCAAGCTGTGGGAGCAAAAGCTGGTTTAATCGTGAGTATCAATGGACGAAGTCATGATTATGGCATAGATGGAACTTTCCATCAGGTTGCTCTACTACATGGAAAGTTAATCGAAAGTGGAATCAATCTTGATTTTCAGCTCAAATCTACAACTGTTGCTTTTACAAAAGATGAGTACATCTGTTTTCCTTTAGATGTGCACACTGTAAATCTTCTTTCATATCGCAGTACACAAAACAAAGCAACGCCAGCAATTTTGATTCTTTACTCATTGCCTGCAGAACCTGAAAAATGGCTAGAGCAGTCTGAGAATGAGCTAATTCAAAGAAATTGCTGCTATTGGTCTTTTTTTTCTTCATTCACAACCAATATTTATTCTGCTACTGTTAAAATACCGAGAAGTCAGATGCTCACGCCTGAGGCATTGCAAGACTTATTAGAACAAATTTCATGTGGAATGCTTGTATGATGCTGGCACAAGTTACATCAAATGTTGCTGATCCACTAGAAACTCTTCGATTAGACACATTAAAACGGTTTATCAAACTAAAAAATTGGCAGCTAGTTGCAACTCCTAATGATAAACTTCTGATTTATGAAGGACCTGTCGATGACAATAATCATCCAATAAAATTAGCTCTTCCAACAAGCCAGGAATTTGAAGATGCTCCTTCTATGATATTGAAAGCGCTGAGGTTATTAGCTGAGATAGAATCTTGCTCAGTAAAAGCTATGGGTGAAAAAATCATGAGTCTTGGGAGTGATTTCCTTCGTCCGCGTATCATTTCAACATCGAGTAGTTCCTCCATTTCCTATGCAATGGCAACAAAGGTGATCAAAGAGCTTTCAGGGTTAATTTATTATTCCGCTTGTCTTGAAGAAGATGCGCAGCCTTTTTTTGCAAAAGGACGGAAAATTGGGACACAATTTTTAGAACGGTGTCGATTTGGGCAAACCTTCTATGGGAGTTTCGGTATAACAATAGAAATGCCAATTTCACCACCTCATGAAATTTCCGCACCGACACCATTCGAGCGACGTATTATGATGCGAATTGCGCATGGCATAATAGCTATCCGTAAAGCAGTTCATCAGGCCGATGTGTCAATTTTGACAAATGATTATAAACAGGGATTCAACGCTAATTTATATGAAACCATGACGGATGTGCTGCAATCGATTCAAGACTGTCAATTGGAATTCTCATTCGCATGGTCGCCAGAGTATTCGCTTTCTGAAGAACTTCAATCATTGAAACCGGTCCGTTTTACTCGTGATTCTTTTTTACCTTTTCTCGAAAGCGCGGCCAAGACACTTAGACAAAGCTCGGAATCTCAAGACACACTAGTTACAGGAAAGATAGTGCAATTAAGAGGTAATAGAATTGAAAAAGAAGAATTAGATGATACAGATGCTTTTGATGATAACAGAATGATAGTAATTGAATGGGAAGCAGAAAATGGAAAACTGACTCTTATTCGTTCATGTGTATCAAAGGAAGAATACAAACTTGCTTGCGATGCTCACAGAGACGGCAAGTGCATATCGATTAGAGGTAAACCTGAAAAGCTTGGTAAATATCTAGTTTTGACTTCTTCTTCGGATTTTAAAATACTCGAAAAAACTTATTGAGGATAGTAGGGAGTCACTACAGCCCAAACACGGTCTATTTTCTTTTCTTTATTTAAACGCCATATCCCACATACGCAGCGATGCTTTATTTCTCCTGTGCGTTTCTCAATTGACGTTGAATAAAAATAGACGGATATGTGGTCATTTCCACTCGCCACAAGCTTCTTAATGTCAATCGTAGTATCCTTATAGTTTTCCTTTTGCCATTTCGCCTGTTCTAAGAGGTCTTGGTAATTCATGTGTAGTTCTAGTGGATTTTTATTTTCATCAGAAACACTAATCGTTTCTTCAAAATCTTTAGAATAATAGCGCTCAAATTGACTTAAATCCTTGCTTTGCCAAATATCACGATACATTTCCTTAAAAAATTTTTCTGTGTTCATTGTTCATCCTTTTTCATTGATTTTTCATGAGCGAGAAGCCATTTTTTTCTAGCGACCCCTCCTCCATAGCCACCGAGATCTCCGCTTGTGTTGATGACTCTATGGCAAGGTATAATAATCGCAAATTGATTAGCGCCATTTGCTCTTGCCACAGCACGCACAGCGGGCGGCTTTTTTATTGCCCTAGCAATGTCCTTATAAGAACAGGTTTTGCCTATTGGTATTCTTTGCAATTCATTCCAAACTTGTTTTTGAAATGTAGAACCAATCATATGGAGTGGCGTTTTAAAAGCTTTAAATTCACCATGAAAGTATAAATTTAACTCTTTTTCAATCTGGGTAATCGGTGCAGCTTTTCCAGGAACAATCGCAGAACCAGTTTTAATTCGAAGTTTCTCAATTTCTCTTTCAAGCCCACGACGATCCACAAACTCGAGAAGATAAAGAGCGTTTTGGTCGGCTATAGCAACCATAGGTCCTAGAGGAGTATCTATCCAATCTGCTTTTAATAGATGAATCTTTCCCGCTTTTACAGGTGGAGCTCCCATGATTTTAGAAAAAGCATCTCGGAATCCGCTTCCTGATTCATATCCCGTGTGTAGTTGGGTATCAATAATCGATCTTTTTTCTCTAATTTCTTTTAGACCAATACCCATCCGACGAGCACGTGCGTACGCAACAAAAGTCATCCCAAACCTTTTTTTGAAAAGTCTGGAGGCCTGCGCAGCATTTGTCGATAGTTTTGCGAAATCTTGCTCTTTCCACCTTTTATCAGGGTGTGCTTCTACAGCTTCTATAAGCTTGCGTACTACTTCGGGAACCTGATTTGGCGAAGAGAGAGGTTGACAACGTTTACAGGGCCGGTAAGAAGCTAATAAAGCCTCTTCAGCAGTCCGGAAAAATTCACAATTCTGAAATTTTGGCTTGCGGGCAGGACAAATAGAACGACAAAAAACTCCCGTTGTCTTGATCCCAACATAAAAAACTCCATCATAATTCGTATCTTTTTCTAATAGAGCTTTATAGTATTCCTGTATTTCCTTAGAGGAGAGCATTCTCATGATTTCCTTAGCTTAAAGCCTTATTTTAATGCACACAGAAGAAACATACCGCCGAAAATTGGACATGAATTTCTAAAAATCTGCAAGAAACAAGTAAGTGGCTGACTGCAAGTTAGATAAGAAATAAAAATTCTTTAAAGGAAGTTTAAAACATCCAAAAAAGGAAAGGTACCAAGCTATTTTAAAGATTGGCAAGGCCTAAAACACCTTGTAAAATCTAAATCGGATTTAGAAAATACAAGGTAACCCAAAAAAATCACTGCCCGTGGACTTGAGTATTTATAAGCTTAAAGCTAAAAATCCCGCCAGGATTAATGACCTGTATTTCTGACATTTTACCATCTTCTGCAGGAATAAAATGGACAGTGCATCCTTGAACGCCTTTAATGGTAAAATAAAAAGGTTTTTCAGGGACAAGTTCACCTGGAGCTTGCCCAGTCGCATTCAAGAAGAGCTGATTTGCTTTGAGATGCGTTTCAATGGTCATTGAATGGCCTTCAAATGTGCCTTCAAATTGTTTCAAGTAATCTAATGCAAGAAGTGCATTGGAAGGTTTTTTCTTAAAGACAATCGGCGGCACTGATATCTCTAAGGGAACAATTACCTCGGAGATCTCGCCCAACACATTATTAATGAATGAAAAGCTCGAGATTTCTCCATTAATGACACCCTCTTTTGAATAGACTTTGAAAATATCGTAATGTTGATGCTGTAGGACTCCTGGAAAACCATTGCATGTGGCAGTGAGCCCATCATTTTCAAGATTGACTTCTATAGTACCGCAGCCTGGATGCTCATAAGTCCCGACATAATCGCTTAATGGACGCAAAGGAGTCGTTGCTGGCTTAGCTTCATCCTCTTTCTTTTTAGACTTCGCTGCGGTCATAAATGCCATGCGTGCCTGATCCATTTTACTTACCCAATCCGTGTTTTCTGCTCCTAGCAGTTTATCTAAAATCATGTAGGAAAGGCTGGAGACTAAAAAAGCGCCATCTGAATCTCTATTGCACAAAATCACGATTCCTATTTTATCATGTGGCAAGAGCGCTGTGTTTGAATAGAACCCATCAATACTGCCATTATGCCACACATGGTAATGGCCCTTGTAGGTACCAATGACCCATCCCAAGCCATAGCCAAAATTAAAAATCTGATCCTCGGGATTGTCAAAAGCGCGGAGCTGACTCACATCTGCAATTTGAATAGATTGCAATTCGTGCAAAGTTTCTTTTCTCACAAGATTTTTTTCATTTAAAAGCTGTGATTGGAGCCATTTGGTCATATCAGTAATTGAGGAGTTAATAGCCCCTGCAGGTGCTGCACTGCGGATAGTTCGAAAGGGGATTGTTTGCAGCTGATCATCTTTCACTGTGTAAGGCAAAGAAAAATCTGCCCCTTTTTGTGATTCTTCTACAGCTATATTGGACTCGTCCATCCCTAAAGGTGCAAAAACGCGTGTTTGGACCGCATCTTCCCAGGTTTGACCGCTTACTTTTTCAATCAGTATTCCCGCCACTGCATACATCAAATTATTATATTGGAATTTTTCTCTAAGGTCATGAGAAGGCTCTAAGTATTGAAGACGGGCCATCAGATCGGCTCGACTGAGTGTTGAACTATACCAAAGCAGATCGTAACGGGGAAGGCCAGAGCGGTGGGTCACTAGATCTCGAATGGTCAAATGATGCGTCGCATGCTCGTCCGCAAGTCTAAATTCTGGAATATGTTTGATTACAGGATCGTCCCAGGAGATTTTTCCTTCATCCACCAGTTGCCCTAAAATTAAAGTCGTGAATGCTTTTGAACAGGAACCGATTGCGAAAAGAGTATTTTCAGTCACAGGCTTATTTTGCGCAATATCACGTAGGCCATATCCTTTTGCTAGAACCACTTTCCCATCCACGACGACGCCGACGCCAACACCAGGAACATTAAAAGATTTTAATGCGTCGTTTATCACTGCATCGATATCGCCCAAATTCTCAATTTTCGCTTCAAATTTCTTTGTCTCTAAGTGCGTCTGCGCATGAGCGCTTGCACTGCCCAAATTTGTAAATGTCAAACTAACCAAACCGAATAGCACCATAAATAACCCCTTTTTACTCATTGGATATCCTCTTTTTTAATGCATTATAATTAGTTAGAAGACTTGCTGGAAGCTGCTCATTTTTTAATTCTTCGACAAGAGCATCTGCTTTATCGAAATATTTTGGAACTTGAAATTGTTCCTCTTTGGGAATCACCGCAGCGTACAAATGCAAGCAGAGTATTTTCAAACGAATGGATTCCTCTTCATTTTTCTGTGCTTGATTGACAAGTGCTAGCTCATGTAAGAGTTCTGCGCAGAAAATAGCGCGCTCATCTTCATCTTTAAAATGATTCAGCAGTTGATCCGGGCTGTAATATGATATTAAAGAGAGATCTGTTTTTAGATAATAGCGGCCAGCTCTGCGAATTTCATTGATGGCCTCATCATATTTGCCTGCTACTCTGGCGCGGAAAATTGAAAGAATGGCTTGAACAAATTGTTCAATAATTCTCATGATATAATCTTTTTGCATATGAACCTATCCCAATATTCTTAATATTCGCTTTTCGCGCCTTTTTTTTCAGATTTAGAGCCCGGTTCTTGGCCTACTTAATTTAAGTATGTCCTGCGAACCGGCCTCAAAATCTGACTAAAAAATGCATCAAAAATCAAATATCAATAATATTGGGATAGGTTCATAATCATAATATCTGAAATTGAAATACTTTTAAATATTTAAAAATAAAATATTATTTTTAATAACAGAAGCCATATGAGAAGGAAATAAGAGGGACAACTCCTCGCTTAACCTTTTCAAATCTTCTTTTTTTATTTGGATAAACATCGGCAACTATTTGCCAAAACCTTCTGCACGAGGCATCATTGATGTAGCTTTTTCCAATCATCAGACAAGGCCCAATAAATCCGTGTTGGGTAGTATTGAAGAATTTAAAGGTAGGCAGCATCCCAGTGATGCCAATCCCATAATAGAATTGGCTCATAGGATCTGGGTTTGGATAATAAAGAAACGAAGCACTTCCTTTATATGCAACTGGGAAATATACCAGTATTGGAACTTTGAATGAGAGATCAACTCCATAATGGTTATCTTGGTTCCGCCATCCAATTCCCGGAGTAGGAATAAAATAAGTCGCACCCAAGTCAGTGTAAAAATAATCGGTGCGTGCAGGTTTTGAATCTTTAAATATGTTTGGATTTATTGAGAGTGTTGGAGGTGTGCTTGGAAACTCGAGCGGAGGTGTTTCTTCAGCGAGGAGAATGCTGCAAATTAAAATAGTAGGAATGATAATTAATGTTTTCATAGTCACCCATTTATGAAATGACGCTGATTTTATTTTTTCTGTTTAATTTGATTCAATATTAATTTTATTTTAAAAATAACGGGATTAGATTTTTTTATTGAAAGCAAGAAGCATCCCAATCTACAATCAGCCCTTCAACTTATATGGAGCTGAATTATGAAAACTCTTTTTCTCACTATTTTTACTTTATTTTTCGCAATTTCTCCTCTTTTTTGCACGCGTCCAGATCCATGGAAGGGTGATGAGTATGCAAAAAATTCCCAGTCTCAAAAATCATCTGCTGAAGATTTTATCCAAGGAATAGAGTTCAAAGGAACAGAAGCTATCCTTGACGTTGGATGCGGAGATGGAAAAATCACTGCAGCAATGGCAAAAGCAGTTCCTCAAGGATCAGTGACCGGTGTTGATATTTCTCCATCGATGGTCCAAACTGCAAAAAATGCGTTTGTTAATCGCAACAACCTCAACTTTCTAGTCCAGGATGCCGCTAAGCTTAATTTTGATAAAAAATTTGATGTCGTCACATCTTTTACGGTGATGCAATGGGTTCTAGAGCAAGCCCAGGCACTCCAATGTTTTGAAAAAGCGCTTAAACCTGGCGGAAAATTATGGATACAAATGCCCACAGGGCTTCCAACGGCAATGAAGCAGGCTCTTGAAAAAACAATTTCAAGTGACCGTTGGAAAAATTATTTCACTCAATTTTCTGCTCCTTGGCGCTTTTATGGGGCAGAGGAGTATCGAACGCTTTTAATGAATGCGCATTTTACACCCACTCGATTAGATGTTGTCACCAAACATGAACATTTTCCATCCAGGGCTGTATTTCAAAACTTTCTAAAACAATGGTTTCCCTATTTGCGTCCCATTCCTGCTGAATTGAAGGATGCATTTCTTACTGAACTCCTCGATCACTATTTGAAGATTCTTCCTGTTGATGAGCAAGGCAGAGTGAGCTTTATTGTAGATCGTTTGGAAGTGGAAGCAACGAAATAGAAATTTGCTTATGTTAGACTTGCTGAAGCAAACATTTTCATCTCTGCTGCTTTATGTTCTTATATGTCCGATTTTAGGTTGGGCTATAATGAATGGTCTTCTCGAGCTTTTGGATGGGATGGGAATAAAAGTAAGAAAGGATAGAAAATTAAAATGTTGGATCTATACCACTGGATTGGTTTTCGCACTAGCCGTCCTTATACGGGCCTTTTCGTATTAGTTTTTTCATTGCTATTTTGAACAGGATTGAATATAAAATAAATTTTGAAATATAAAAAGAGATGAAAATGTATCTAAAAATTGTAATTTTAATTTACAAATGGTAGAATATGGCGAAAACTAGGAAGCGTCGTATGGAAAAAAGCAAACAAAGTTCAGTTTTTGATGTAGCCGCTTACATTCTAAGCAAACAGCCAAAGTCACATCCAATAACTGCCTGGAAATTACAAAAACTCGTCTATTATTGCCAAGCCTGGTCGCTTGTATGGGAAGAGCAACCTTTATTTAAAGAGAAAATTATTGCGTGGGCAAATGGTCCTGTTGTTAAGGAACTTTATAGCTTACTTAAAGGGCTGTTTTTTGTTAAAAAACTCGGAAAGGGTAGTATCTCTAATCTTTCTTCAATACAAAAAAGAACAATCGATAACGTTTTGAATGCTTATGGAGATAAGACAGCTCAATGGTTGAGTGATCTCACTCATATGGAAGATCCTTGGATTAAAGCTAGAGAGGGTCTAAAACCTGGGGAACGTGGAAATGTCGTGATCATGTTATCTACCATGCATGAATATTACAGCAGCATAGAAGCAAATAACGAAATCAAGTAAGTTCATATCTTCTAGAGAAATGTCTAAAAATCATCGTCATTCCGATCAAAAAATACCAAGAGCCTTTACTACACCTGCGCAAAGTAAAATGCCAAAAGCTACTGCGACTCCAAGAGAGGATTGCATCCCAGAATTTAGAGCTGACCAGATGGATATGATAGGGACATGGGGATGGCAGAATTTTGATCCGATGCATATGCAAGCACTTCTTCACAAACTTTTTGATTCACAGAAACTGACTTGGCAACAATTGTACCAGCGAGGATCTCATCTCATCAAAGTAAGGGATATAATTTCTAATGCTCGGAAACGCCTAATAAATCTTCAAAAAGATGATTTAGATGAACTTTATTCTTTAAGGCTTACAGGAACAAAACGAATTTGGGGGATTAAGGAAAATAATATTTTATGGTTACTCTGGTGGGATCCAAAACATGAGATCTGTCCAAGCATACTTAAACATACCTAAATTCTATGGTTCATCCCATTTGAATAATTTGCCATCGGAGAGGGTGGTGCGATAGATCCAAGGGTCCTCGTTCTCGCGCAGTAATCGATCGCAACCCATGATAAACCCTTTTAAAAAACCATATTTCTGGATGGCCAGTTTCATGTATTGGGAAGAAGAAGGGCGAAAATGGCTTCTGGGTCCATCGATCTGAGTGATCACATTTTGATGGAACAAAATTGCCTGCGTTGCCAGCCACCCCATAGGAGAAAGTCTGCTGGCGGCTTTTGGTTTTTCTTCTTTAATATACTTAAGTCCTGCGTTTTTGCCCCAAGGTTCTACGTAACCCACTTCAGCAAAGCAGAACAAAGGCAATAAAAGAAAAAGAAAAATTTTAAAAACCATAATTCAACATGAGGGCGGGAAAGAGCCGGCACTGATTCATCATGGGAGTAGCGTTTCTCTCATAAAGCCGCTCATTATAAAACTTTGCCTCTTGGGCTGCACCATAAATTCCTCCAAAATACCAGCCGGCTTCAAAGCTCGCGGTAATGATCCCAGCTGCAATTTCGCCTTTTTGGAAGAAAGTTACTGTTGCTGCAATGAATAGGCTATTCACTAGAAATGCGGTCAATGCGGTCTGTTTTTGTCCGAGATAGAGGTAGCCACCACCCGGGAGAAGTGCATTGAATAGTTGCGCTTTGCCCACTGATTTTTTCCCGCTGTCATAATTGCAGAGAAGTTGATTTAAATAGGGGGCCTCAGAACTTTCAGAAGCAATTGTACGCAATTGCGCTAAGCTCGCTGACACCATGGCACTGGAAATGGTTAGTTTTTCATAGTCGGCAGGGTAATAGTATTGGATGAGTTGTAAAATCTGATAGGCTTTTGCTTCATCGCCCAGTTGCTGGTAAGTATCGTAGAGGATAATGAGCAAATCATGAAATGCAGGAAAGCTATCGTTTACATTTGAAAGTTTGCTAGTTGCAAAGGCATTTGCGACCTCCTCATAGCGCTTACCAAAGTAGTAACTTAAGAGGACAGCATACTCCATTTCTAATTTGCGGCTTTCCACATTGTCAGGAGCTAAAATTTCAGCACGGCGGAAAGCGGTCATCGCTTGATAAAGGTCGAGTTCTTTAGCAAAACGCATGCCGATTAAGTATTCTCTGCCCCAATCTTCTTTTCTTTCTTCAAAGGTTAGGGGGGAAAAGGGCTGAGGGAGCTGTCTTAGATAGCGCTCCTGAAAGGCAAAATTAATTTTAGGTTCAAGACACTCTCTACTAGCACGAAAACAGCCGGACAATAAAAAAAGAGCTAAAAGAAGAGAGATAAACGGCAGTTTAGTCTTCATCTTCAGGTTGTTTGACTGAATCAATGGCGGCATCAATTTCTTCTTTTACAGTTTGCATGACGGCTTGCTCTTTATACTGACATTCTTGGAGTTCGGTTAGCCTTTTGTACTGTTCAACGGTTTCGATGATTGTCGGACGGATAAAGAAAATGACATTGTTTTTCGCCATAGAACTTGTACTTACACTAAACATGGCCCCTATCACTGGCAGGCCGCCTAAACAGGGAATCCCCGTCTTTGCATGAGATTTTATATCTTGGATCATGCCGCTTAAAGCAACAAAATGGTTATTGGGAACAGAAACACGCGCGCTTAACGTCGTATGCGTTGTTTGGAGACCTTGTATCCCGCCCACGTTCGATTGTGTGTTCAAAACCTGCTGAGAAATATCATTGGAGATATCTAATGTGATGATATCATCCGTGCTTAATATTGGAGTGATGCTCATGTTCACGCCGACATCGCGATACTCAATATTAGATGAACTCACAGCGTTAGCTCCCTGTAATTGGAAGGCAGAACCTGCAAACGGAATATTTTGTCCCACAAAAATATTGGACTGCTGATTGTCTTGAGCAATGATCTTTGGGTTCATCACGATGACCTGATCGCCATCCGCCTGGAGCGCTTGGACTAAAGATCCCAGTGAAATAAAGGAGCGTCCTTTATGCATAATGATATCGCCAATCACACCTAAATCGAATCCCCCACTGGCTGAAGAGGGCTCACTGATGCCAGTAGGTCCTGTAGTCGGAAAAGTCGTCGCATTGACGGCATTAAGAGGTGCAGACAGAGGAAACGATGGAGTAATCGTAGGGGTTAATGGATTGCCGCCTGGGAAATTTCCAGTATTTGCAGCAAATTTATTCAGATATTGCATTTTGCCACCCCATTGCAAACCAAAGGTGAGGTTATCTGCAATCGATGTCTCAATGATCAAAACTTCAATGAATACCTGTCTTAAAGGAATATCCACATTCTGGATCAGTTCTCTCAGCTGTGCAAGCACCTCAGGGGTGCCCGTTGCAAGCATAGAATTGGTGATTTTTAGCCATTGAAGAGAGTTAATTGCAGTGACAATGTTTTTATCAAGCCCTTCTGTCCCATTGAGGTTTTGCGCCACTTGTTTGAGCGCTGTTTGAATATCTGTCCCTTGATGATAGCGGAGTTTATAAACAAGGAAACTTGTTTTTAATTTTGAAAGACTGGTCACACCTGTTTCAATGCCAGGCTGGTCAAATTTTTTAATGAGCTCTTGGACTTTATCGATGGATGGTTGATCTCCGGCAATTAAAATATAGCCGGTTTTTTCAATGTATTTGAGATTGTTAAGAACATCAAATAGGCAGGAATCTTGCACACCCGATTGTGAAAGATTTTGCTCAAAGTCCTGGAGCAAAGAAATAAGCTCTAGTCCACCCACATAGTCAGGCTTATAAATCACATAACTTGGAGGTCCTTTCGAGACAGCGCTGCAAGCTCCAGAAGCATCCAACTGTTTTAATAAAGCGGTAATTCTTTCGAGGGTTTCGGGTGTGCCAACAAACAGAAGGGAATGTGTTTCTGAAATCGACTTTGCATTGTCAATTGCACGGATGAGATCTCGATTGGATTTTACATCTGTTTTTGCAAGATTAGCGCTGACATCTTTAAGAAGTGTCAAAAGATGGGCGATGGAAACGGCTTTGACTTTATAGATCAGGAAAGTTTGACCAGCAAGCTGTGCCAATTGGCCTTCTTCTACAGTGGGGACATCCACAATTTGAAGGATTTCTTTGGTCTTATCGAGGGATTCTTTTGTTCCGGTAAAGACAAAAGAATTTGTGGCATCCACAAAGCGCATCGTTTCGATGGATTGAAGAAGATTTTGGTCAACAAGGCCTGAACTTTGAAGGTCCCTTGCAGTTTCTTTGAGCGCTGATTCCAGTACATTGGGCGAAAGATGCTGCGCTTTGTAGATAAAAAAGTCGGTCTTATCAAAGGAAGCTGGCTTTGCTTTGAGAGTATCAAACTGTTCAATGAGAAGTTTCACTTCATCAATGGCTTCTTGTGTCCCTTTCAAAAGGATAGAATTTGTTTCTTTGA
This sequence comes from Rhabdochlamydiaceae bacterium, assembly GCA_035478495.1. Taxonomy (GTDB): domain Bacteria; phylum Chlamydiota; class Chlamydiia; order Chlamydiales; family Rhabdochlamydiaceae; genus DATIJP01. The sequence continues at coordinate 5,500 of DATIJP010000010.1, read as the reverse complement.
GATAGGAAGCCTCATCGATCACTTTGATAATGGCTTTTTGCTTAGGATCTTTTTTAGGCATATCAAGGGCAACTTTTTCTAAGCTGCTAATAATATGCTCGCCATTAGCATATTTCAAATTATAGACAAAAAATGCACCTTCAGTGCTTTTTGGCTTATTGTCAATCGACTTAAGATAATTTTGTAGTTTTTCAATTGTGGCTGCATCCGATTTAAAAAGGAGTGATTGGCTCTCTGGGATCCAAGTCATGTGGTCGATAGCAGCTGCAAGATTGCGATCGGCAATATTTTTATGATCTAATTTTTCTGTCAGCTCATCAAGAGCATCTTCAATTTCATTGCGGGTAAGATTTTGCGGACTATAGAGAAAAATTTTGGAAGAGGTCGCCGTGGAATCCACATCGATCAGCTTGATGATGGATTGAATGTGGTCTAGAGATTTCGGATCTCCTGTAAAGATGAGAGAATTTGTTGCCGGAACCCATTTCATCGAGCGAATCGTTGTTAAAAGCGCCTGATCTGAAAGCCCAGAAGATTCTAAATTTTTTCGGATGTCCATCATCGAAGATTCTAATTCTTTCCCTGTCATGAATTGAGGCGTATAAAGCCAGTAGTGAGAAGAAGGAAAGGCAGCTGCGTCAAATGTGGGCAAAAGATCAGCAATTTTCTTTAGCGCTTCATCCGTGCCGGTAAAAATGAAAGAATCGGTCTCTTTGATATATTTCATGCTCTTGATCGCATCAACAAGGGCTTTATCGCTAGAGCTCTTTTTTAAAGTTTTTGATAGATCATCTAAGGCGTGTTCAATTTGCGCTTGAGAAGCTTGCTGGATTTTATAGATAAAAAAATTGCTTTTTGTTGTAGGCGATGTATCGAGCGTTTTTAAAATATCCTCAATTTTTGCGTAAGTATCAGGATCGGTAATAAATAAAAGAGAGTTGGAATCTCTTAAGGACTTTACTTTTTTTAACGCGCGGATCAAACGAAAAGAAGGGGAAGAGGCCGATTCAAGATCTTTTGAGATTTGGCCGAGTTCTGAAATCACTTCTTCAGGAGCTTTATTCAAAACTTTGTAGAGATAGACCTTTTCATTGCTGAGCTGCGCTTTTGTGATATCTTTTACTTCGACATCCAGATCTTCGATCACTTCTAGCGCGCGTTCATTCAGATTAGGGGTGGACACGATAAAAATTGTATTGGTCTCTTTTTGAGGAACAAAGATCAAAGGATTGGATCCAGCGATAGGAGTGATGATCTGTTTTGCAGCCTCAATGAGGGTATCTGATGGAAGGTACTTGGCTTTATACGCCTCAATTTCTAGAGGGGATTTGGTTGTGTCGAGCGTCGTCAAAAGAGTCGCTACTTTTTCTACATTGGTTGAGATATCTGTCACAATAAGCTGTCTTGTTTCGTTGTAGACATCCACAATGGCTGCTGCGGACATCATCGGTTTAATGATGCCGGCAACTGCAGCAAGATTTGCATTTTTTACGCGGAAAACGCGCGTAATCAGGGGCGGAACTGAAGCTTCATCTGAAATGTCTTGAGATACGATCGCAGGGAATTGATTGACCGATTTACTCGTGGTGATGATGAAATTATTGTCTTGTTCTAAAAGATTTAAATTATGGATGCGCAAAGATTGAATGAGCGCAGACATGATATTTTTTAGTGTGATCGGATCTTCAGAAACGATTGTCACATTGAACTGGAGCTCATTTTCTTCAAAAATGAAATTCGTGCCTGTGATTTTACTGATAAAGCGGATGTACTCGATGATAGAGACATTGTTGAAATTGATCAGATAGCGATCGTCTGCGGAATCACCGGTGCGCAGCAGCGTCCAATGTTTTGAGTCATCTTTTTTGGCGACAAGCTCATTATCCTCAAAAGACCCTGCGAGATCTTGCAAGGCAGGGTCATCAGCGTGCACAGCTCCGATGTAAAAACAGGAGAGGCACACCAAACAAGACAAAAATTCGCGGCGTCTCCAAAAAATTTCTTTCATAAAAAAGATGATTAGCGACCCTAATATATGTCGATAAAAAGTTATTAGATTCTCGATTTTCCCAAAAGGAAAATATGTAGAAGAGAATGACAAGAGAGGTGGGACGGATTAAAAAAAGAAAAAAAATAGCAGGATGGCAGGATAAACAGGATAGAAGATTCAGAAAAAAACTCTTTTCTCATCCTGTCCATCCTGCCATCCTGCTATTTCTCTTTCAAACCAATTTTCGAAGTTACTTTAGGAAATGCGGGAGAGCATCATGACAATCTCAGGATGCTTTTGATCAAAAGCTGGGTTTAGGACGATCTTCTTCATGATAGCTTCTGTGGCACGCGAAGGAGAAAGCAAGAGATTTTCTGTAACCACATTGAGTAGCGTGGACTCAAATTCAGAATTTGGTTCCATTTCCAAAGAATGAAAAATAAGAATATCGCCATCATTCCAATTATCGCCTGAAGCAGAAAACTCTGCGCTTAAGTCCATTCCAATGAGTGGATTGTCAGTCTGTAGTTTGCGTATTGTATTGCTTCCCCCCGGAATATGGAGCAAAGGCCCCAGGCCGCAAGAAATAAATGAGAGGCTGTCATGGAAAGGGTCCAGCATGAGCAGTCCTAAATGGAATTTTTCATCGATAGGATCAAGGCAAAGTAAGCGGTTTAAAGTCTGAACAAATTTAACACCATGAAAAAGCTTTTTTTCATCCGTGAGATATTCATCGGTGAGCGCTTTCACAACCCCGCGCAAATTCGCCATTGCAAGAGAAGAGGCCATGCCAACATCGTCTGTTTTTGCAATCAGGATCCCAAAAAGATTATTAGGGAATTTAAAAAAGTCGTAATAAATCCCTACCTCGCCGAGGACACGGTGTTTGCAGATGCCAATTTCAGCGCGCGTCCACACAGGGATCTCTTGCGGCGATAGATTGATTCCTGCACGCTGAAAGGTTTCTAAGAACTCTTTGACCTGGTCGCTGCCTGTCTGTTCTTTTTCAATCTCTGACGATTTTAAATACTGAGAAATGTCTGTAATAAAATCGACAATATCATAATAGCGCTCTTTGACTGATACAGCGAGCGCTTTCCCTACAATTTTTTGTAGGTTAGGAGGGAGCAGAGAAAGATTAATCACTCCATAGCTGAGTTTTCCCACAATCAGCTCATAAGCAATGATCCCTAAAGAAAAGATATCTGAGGCAAAAGTCACATTCATGGGATCTTCTTTTTGCTCAGGGCTCATGTAGCTCGGGGTGCCCATGATTTTTTTCCCCGCTGTTTTTAGGGAATCAAAATCGTCATGCAATTGTGCAATCCCAAAATCAATGACCTTCACCTCTCCATCTTCAGCAATCAAAATATTTTCAGGTTTTAAATCTCGGTGGATCACACCATGAGAGTGAAGATGGCAAAGGGCATAGGCAACTTGCAAAATGATTTCAAGCGAGCGTTTCAATGAAAAAGATTGTTGCATCAGAAACTGGCTTAAGGAGACGCCCTGAATAAACTCCATGGCAATGTAAAGCCCGCCTTCCCATTGTCCTTGCCCATAGAGTTTCACAATATTTGGATGATCGGTAAGTCCAATGATTTTCGACTCCCAAAGAAAATGGTCCATCATCTCAGGATGGGTCACATATTCTGGAGAAAGCACCTTAATGGCGAGCGGTCTTTTTGTTTCTGGATGAACTCCGAGATAAAGAAGGCTCATCCCCCCTTTGTTAAGCAGCGCTTCAATTTTATAAGGGCCAATTTTTTCGGGGAGGGGAGGCATCGTATGTTTGTCGATGAATGTGGGAAGCGTATTCTGCTTATAAAATTCATCCATGATCGTTAATCTGCAAGATGCGCACTCCTAAGACTTCCCCAAGTTTAAGCAATTCGCCTTTTGCTATCTTTTTTCCGCCCACTGTCACATCCACACCTTCTTCAGGCTTAATAGGAAGTTCAAGTACATTGCCGGCTTTTAATTGCAGCAGTTTTTCTACGCTCATCACCAGCCTGCCCACTTCAATCGTAAGATGAATCGGAATTTCTTTAGAAGAAATGATCGACTCAGAACTCTTCTCTTGTTTCCAAAGAGGCTCTTGCTCTGCACTTTCTTCTTCGAAATCTTCATCAACAAACGCTTCTTCGCCCGTAGATTCCATCGCCGTTTTTTCCTCTTGATAAAAAGCATAATCGATAATTTTAACTTCTTCTCCCTTAATTCTGACTTGGAAAAGGGGGGTTGTTTCTAAGGTCAAATTTCCACTTCCTTTTCCTGCCGCCGGGTCAAAAGTGCACCGGTCAAGAACGATAAAATCGCCCTCTTTTGCATTTTCCCATTCTGAGAGTTTCAAAACACTATTCCCAACTTCTAAGCGTAGAGGCACTTCGATTTGTTTTGCAAGTTCCTCGGTGAGCAAAGAAGGTTTTGTCTGCGCAAAATAGCTTAAGAAAGCCTGATGCAACTCTTTTGGACAAAGCAATCTTGCCCAAAGTTTTAAACTATTAATCGCAATAGAAAGGTCGATGCAGAATGCACCTTCTTTAGGGAGCGAGGAAAATTCCAGGAGCTTTGGAGATAAGTCGCCAAAAGGGTGCAATGCATCTAATGTTTGAAGAACTCTCAAAAGGACAAAAATGTAGAATCCCTCTTTTAAGCTGCGATCAGAAAAGCCTTTGAACGAGTGGTCTTTAGTTAAAAGATAGCTGCTTAGTTTTGCCATGTCTTCTTGCGGCATGATCAGATAGCCAGATCCTGTAAGAGGAGTGAGAATAAATGGCGTAACGAAAGGATGATCTCCCATGCCCGTGAGCAGTTTGTCTTTTTCTTGCCACGCAGTCTGCTGGGCAGAAAGTTTAAAATTTTTGACTTGAAAAAGCGTGGCAAGCTGACTGGATGCTTCTTTCCATGGAAAGGGCGGAAAACCTCCCCACATGGGGATGATTTTGGCCTGTTGCAAGGTTTCTTCGACTTTGCGGATCCAGGGATAGGCAACTTGAGTCATAAATTGCGGCCTTTTTCTTTGTCGATTGGAGGGACAATCTTTCCTTTTTGAAAGAAGGGTTTTTCCGAAACATTTGTTTCGATACGGTTGATTTCGAAATCAAATTTTCCTTTTTGAAATGCGGCCATTAGTTCAGAGGCGCTGGCTTGAAAAACTTCTAAAGCCTCTGGAGAAGCGGCAAGTTCAATATTATAAATTTTGGGAGCGGTGCTGTATTCCGTAATAGTGATTTTTGCTCCGAAGAAAAGCGATTTAGAAAATTCGGGAGAATCTAGCGCAAAAGTGGTTTGTTGAATCCCAGTGTCCATACAATGCGTAATACAACTTACCATCTCTTTGAAAAGTTCTGCAATTTGTATCGCTTGCACAGAGACGCCGCTTGTGATTTGAGAAGATGGCCCTATGTTGTATGGAAGCATATTGACCGCAACTGGAGCAGTGTTAATTTCTTTTTGAGAATTCAAAGAATTTTGCAGCAGCCTTTGGATGGCATCTTGAATTTCAGT
>DATIJP010000009.1:0-60459 GCA_035478495.1 Rhabdochlamydiaceae bacterium | reverse complement strand
TTCGCTTTTCGCGCCTTTTTTTTCAGATTTCGAGCCCGGTTCTTGGCCTACTTAATTTAAGTATGTCCTGCGAACCGGCCTCAAAATCTGACTAAAAAATGCATCAAAAATCAAATATTAAGAATATTGGGATAGGTTCATCCCTCTAAATTATTTGACATTTACTGTTTTGTAATTTCTATCTCACCCAAATAAGGACTCACAGGAGTTATTGGTTGTGACATTGACATTGTAATTTCTATTTCACGTTTCAGTTGATCTACCTTTTTGTTGATTTCATCAAGTTGTCTTAGCTCTTCGTTCTTTTTGTACATTTCTTCTTGTATTTTTGCTATCTGTGCTACGCTGAGGAGAGGTGTATCGGTTGATATCTGAGAAAAATTTATATAAAGAGGTAAAAGCGGTGGATACAGACTCACAGGAAGTAATTGAGTCATTGGGGTAGTTGTTTTAGGTGCTGATGTTTGTATTAAATTCATAAAAAACTCCTATTAAAGTTAATAAAATCATAAAGATTTTATCAATATATGTATTAATTTGAAATTAAAATTTTAAATCTTTAATTTGCAATGAAGTTAGGCAAAAAGGACCAGGAATTAGAGTGGTTGGCGGGGGCTTTTAGACCCCTTCCAAGCGTTTGCCCAAGAATGGATTATACTGTTCTTAGTCTCTTAAATCCCTCTTCGAAGGACTTCAAAGCATTCCTAAACTCTGTTTGTGTCTTTGGTTCCCAACTTGATATCCTAAAAAAAGGACCTTTTCTGTCACTATATGCCTGTAGATTCCATGCAGTAAATGTATCCATCTGTTCGCGGTATTTAGCTAGTATCTTATCTTTTTCCTTTTGAGTAACAGTGCGATCTTTACCTGGAATAACGGAACAACTATTGACGTGCTTGCGAATATCTACCATTCTTTGAGCTAAGCTATCATTGTGGCATTTTAAAAATATGCTGAATATGCTGCCTGAACAACCCTCCGACTTTTCCAATTTTGTTAATACTGTATCTAATTCAGATTGCATTCTAGTTACATCTTGATAAAATGACGTATCTGATAAAGGAAGTAAATTTAAAGGCTTTGACATTGTTTTTTCTCCTGTTATTTGTTTCTTAAAAAACAACTATATAATAATATATATTTTAATTCAAGAAGTTTTTATAAAAAAATAAAATGTAAATCATTGGGAATTATATAGTTACATAACACGCTAATTAGGAATAGTATGCGGGTAAAAGCAGGTTTAGTTTGATCTAAATTAAATTTTTTATTATAATTAATGTAAATTAATAAGAAAATATTTATGACAGTTTCTTTTATTTCATGGAAACCAGAACCAGGACAATCACCACTATGTGCTATGTGTCAATGTGATGTAAATGAGGGCGAAGAAGGCTCGGCCCATAAAATAAATGAAAAGGTTGCCCATATCTTCCATTCCAACTGTATAAAAAAGTATGCCGATTATAATCCACGCTGCCCTCTTTGCCGTGCAGAAATTGACTCAATTAATGGTATAAAGGTCAGACCAATCCCTTGGGGGCGAATCGCATTAGTAAGTCCCATCCTTCTTCTTTTATTCGCTCTAGCACTTCCCCTGATTCTACTTCTTTATTTGCTCTCACTTTTTTATGGTGTATATAAAGCCGCAGAACAGTGTATCAACGAAAGAAGAGAGGCAGAAGCAACTCAAGTAAATCCAGAGATAGAAATACAGATGCAAGAACTCTAGAGTCTGTCGTTGAAATTGAGTAAATCGATTTTTGATGTATTTTCTTGATAAATTTAAAACCGATTCGCAGAGCATAGTTTAATTAACTAGATCAAGAATCGGTCTTAAATTTATCAAGAAAAGGCACGAAAAGCGATCACTCGCATTTGAAGAACTCCTCCGTCAGAACGGAGGAGATTCTCCTCGGTTAATGGGTCGCTGCTTCGCGCTCCATTATAATATAGCTCGACTGACTCGCCCCTGAAGGAGCGAGATTGCGCCCGAGCCGCCTGTTCAACGACAGACTCTAAGTAATCAATAATAAAGCAAAGACAAACGCAAAGATTGAAAATGACTCTACAATTCCAATCGCCACAAAGCATTTTCCGCTAATGGCGGGTTGTTTTGCCGAGGCCTGGATTCCAGAGGCAGCGCACATGCCTTGATAAATCGAAGAAATCATGAGAGCAAGTCCCACTGCAAGTCCAATGCCTAAAGCTGAAAGAGGCGCAAGTGTTCCAGCAGTAATGCTATTTTTCATTAAGATCATGAGTACTAGTCCAAAAATAGCCTGTGAAGAGGGGCTAGCTGAAAGTCCAATAAAGATTCCATGATTCTCTTCAACTCGGCTCATCACAGCATGAGAGGCCATCCCTGCAATCCCGCACCCAATTGAGCTTCCAATGCAGCCAAGCGCCAATACGAGCGCGGGCCCAATCATATTAAAGTCCATACTCTCCTACTCCTTTGCATGGATTTTCAATTTCCTTAAAGGGTTGAACAATTTGCCTCCCCCATCAAAACAATAATGATACCATTCTATGAAATTAAGACGAAGTCCATGTATCACGCCTGCCATTGTACCAATTTGAATATTAATAATATGCCCAAAAAGAATCACAAGAATTCCAATGACAAGACCAATTTCTACTCCAAGCGTATTAAAAGTCCTCGCCATAATGGTCCCCGCAAGGGCCAAAGCATAAAGCCGCAAATAAGAAAGGACATCAGCTGTGACACGAATGAGATTGGTAACCTCGGAAATCCCCTTCAATCCTTTTTGTATGATTGCCAAAATAACGGCGAGTGCAATGCCAATATAGATCAATTGGATCCCATAGGTGCTAGCAGATTCTTTGGAAACAGAAAAAATAAATTGAGTGAATGAAGTGGTGTTCAAAACGCGAGGAAAGTAGAGATAGCCCCCTATAAGAAAAACAACCCAGCCAAAATTCGCCCAATTTCTCCCCAAATACCGAAAGAGAGAAATGGCAATATGGAGCACGCCCACTAAAAGAGAAATCTCAAGCAAAATATTGTCATCAAACTCATCGAGCATTTTATAAGAGATTTTTCCTTCTTTAGTATCCACGGCTACATCAAGCATCTCTTTGCCGCTTCTCGCATCATGAATTTTGGGATACCTTTTTGCCCATTCTTCATAGACCTCATCTTTTTCTCTAAAAAGATAGTCTGCTTTTTTTTCGGCTAGGTAATGGATCAGAGAGACTTTTGAAATTGGATTATCGGGTTTGAATGCAATTCCAAAAAATGAAGTTGTCAGAATCCCCCAGATGATGCAACCGATCGACAAGGAGACGAAAATCTTAAAAACCCGTTTGGCTTTTCCACTCATATCGGGAAATTTATATTTTATAAAAGCTGCGATTCCAAGATAGAGCAGTCCATAACCTGCATCTGCGATAATCATGGCAAAGAAAAGGGCAAAAGCCCAAAAAACCCAAGGCGATGGGTCTTTATCTTCAGGGGACGGGATATCATATATTTTTACAAGATCTTCGCCTAATCGAGCAGAGCCTTTATTTTGCATGTGGGTCGGTACGCGATCTTTAGCTTCTACGCTGATCGGTTCTACATGGACAGCTAGACTATCAACTAAAGGGAAAAGCTGATCGATTTTATTTTCGGGGACCCATCCTTCAATAGAAAAAAGAGAGCCTTCAATGGGGAATTCGACCTCTTTTTTAGTCGAAGAAAGAAAATGGGAATCTAAATGTTCTAGAAGGGATTCTTTTAAGAAAGGAATGTAGCCGGCAAAACCTTTAAGCTCGGCCTCAATTTGATGGAGGGATTCGCTGACAAAAGCAAAGTAGTTTTTGAGCTCGCTTAGTGACTGCTCAAAACGCATTTCGATCATATCGGGATAGGTCTTTGGCTCTTTATTGATCGCGATGAAGTAATCCAGATCATAATCGGTGCCGATATAGATGAATTCTTCCGGCAGCTTGACTTTGTGTCTTTTGGCGGTTTTCATGCAGAAAAATTGGATTTTTCGGTGTCCTGCATTTTCGATAAATACAATGTCATCAAAAGAGAAATCGCCAAAGGGCGCTACTCTAGAAATTTCGGCTTCTAAAAACCTTTTTTCTTCGGAGAGTTTATCAATTTCTGCTTTCAGTCCTAAAATGCGTTGTACAATTTCATGGGCAAATGAGAGGTCGCCGCCGCCGACATAGGGAGTTTTAACAGGCTGTTTGCGCAGGATTTTTACCGCATCGATGAGGTTTTTAATTTCTTTTGGAAGTTCGGCAACTTTTTTGCCTTTAGAAGAGATAAATTCGATAAAGCCTTTTTCTTGTGCCCTTAAAAAGAACTCTCTTAGGTCCTCTTTCGCTCCGATAAAAAGATACTTTTTCAAATCAATGATCATTTATTTTCTTTTTTTTAAACCACAGAGACACAGAGAACACAGAGTGGGCTTTTTTATTTTTTTCGCGAGCGAAGCGAAAAAAATAGAAGTCCATTTTTTTGCTTCGCTCGCAAAAAAATGACCTCTTCTCCGAACTCTGTGCTCTCTGCGCCTCTGTGGTTATTCTTCATTTTCTTCTTCTTTTTTCTTATGTGCGCGTTTGCGTTGCAAAATTTTTCGTTTGGATACTTTGGCTTGCGAAACTGCCGCAAGCTGCATATCGCCTAAAAAAATGCGAATCCTCTTAATATTAGACTCAGTTTTTGGAATGAGAATTTTTTCAAAAAGATTCACACGGATCGACACTTCTTTAAGCTCCTTCATGAGCAGCGCTTTCTTTTCTCGGATCACCTTCTTCTTTTCCCGGATGATGATAAATCCATGCACACCTTGGATTGCTGATTCCAGCCATATTGGCGTATCTAAAAGAGAGTAAGTGGGCTTCTCAAAGACAACCTGCTCAAAAATAGGAATGTCTACTCCAGCAATATTCTCATGCTTTTTTTTGACCTCAGCAATTTTAGAAGCAGGAAAGAGCTCATAGGCCTCTTTGTCAGAAAAGAGGGCTGCATAGTGTTGGATCTTTTTTTCGAAGGTTTTAAATTGGATCATCAGATGCTCTAGCTCAATATCGCTTTGATTGACCTCTAGCTGCAGCAACGCTTTTTTGAGCTGCAATGTTGGAAGATATTTGAGCAGCATCGAATGGCGTGTTTGCTGGGTACGCAATTCTGTTTTTGTATACTTAATGTCTGCCATGTGTTTTCGGCCAATATTTATCCAATAAATATTCCTTTATTCCTACTTCATGCATCTCAAAACATTCTGCTAAGGTTTTCCAACCTAAAGCTAAGGCCTCTTCAAGAGTATAGTTCACCTCTAAATTCATCATTCGCTCTTCAAAAAGTCTTGCATAATGGATCAGTTTTTCATCCCATCTTGACAGTTTGAAGCCCATGCTCTGTCTCTCTTTTGCTTTTTTGGAATCGGCATAGAGACGGATTAGAGCATTGGCAAGATCTCCATGGTCCTCAGGTGTCACTTTGCCAATCACCTGCTGTTTTAAACGAGAAAGGGAACCAAAGGGGTCAATCCTTCCACCATGCAAATAGAACTGTCCTTCTGTGATATAGCCTGTGTTATCAGGAATCGGATGGGTCACATCGCCGCCTGGCATTGTCGTCACTGAAATGATTGTGATCGATCCACTGCCTTCAATATCGACAGCTTTTTCATAGCGTGCGGCAAGATCTGAATAAAGAGAACCTGGATAACCCCGATTTGAAGGGACTTGGTCCATCGTGATTTGAATCTCTTTAATGGCATCAGCAAAGGCGCTCATATCTGTCAGCAGCACTAAGACTGTTTTATCGGAAGTTGCAAATTTTTCTGCGACGGAGAGGGCCATATCGGGAACCAAAAGACACTCTACAACAGGATCGGTTGCTTGATGGATAAACATCACTGTTTTTTCCATGGACCCTGATTTTTCTGCATTCTCAATGAAAGCTTGGTAATCATCAAAACGCAATCCCATGCCGCCAATGATCACGACATCGGCATCTGTTTGATTCGCAATTCTCATTAAGAGTGCATTGTAAGGTTCGCCTGGAATGGAAAAAATGGGCACTTTCTGTGATTTCACAAGACAATTAAAGACATCGATCATCGGGATATTGGTCCTAACAAGCTCTCTAGGGATGATCCTGCGCACAGGATTGAAAGAAGGGGTATTAATCTCAATATTTTCTCCCACGACCTCAGGCCCATTGTCAATAGGCACCCCTGATCCGTTAAAGCGACGCCCAAGCAAGGCCTCGCTAAAGACCATTTGCATCTGCCTGCCTAAAAAAGTGACACGGTCATTGGTGTAAATCCCTCTTGTATTCTCAAAGCATTGAAGGACCACATTTTCTCCATCAAAGCTAAGCACAGAACCATAAGTGATCTGTCCTGATCTTTTATGAATACGCGCCAATTCGCCAAGTCCCACTCCGCGTGCAATCACAGTGATGAGATTGCCTTTCATATCTACAATTCTGTCGTATACTTTTTTCATGAATCTATCTCAGTACTCCAAAATTTTGATTTTTGTGAGATTTTTTCGCAGGTTTTAGATTCGCTTCGCAGCACATACTTTGATAAGTAGGGCAAGAAGCGAAGCTAAAAGATGCGGAAAAAGATTCAAAAAGCATATTTTTGCAGTGATGAGATAGGTTCATACGCGCGCCAACTGATGGGTTGAAATCCGTTCTTGTACATGTTCAAAGGCCCTATGATATCTCTCTGAGTTAAAGGGCATATAATTCATATTCTTCATCTCATTTTGCAGTTCTAAGAAAAAAGAGCGGGCTTCATCATGTGTCTCAAACACAAATTCTGTTTCAAAAATCTGATTTACTAAGCGCAAGAGAGGAATTTGCCGCTCTAAGGGACAATAAGCATCTTCTTTGTCGAACGCATTTTGTTGCAGATAGCAAAACTCATAGAGGTCCGATTTCAAAAAGATCACCATGTCATGCATCGAAATGCCCTCTTCACCGACAACCTCCATCCGCTTGCCGATCTCATCACCCTCTTTCAAAATGCGGAATGCCTTTTTTACAATCTCGCCCCATCCTCTTAAACGGGACTCCATTTCCTTTGCCACATCATCGATGTATTTGCTCCAAGAAATCAGCGGATCGATTGCGGGATAGCGCCGTGCATCGGAGCGCGCTTTGGAAAGCCCGTGGAAAGCGCCCACAACAGCTAAAGTCGATTGGGTGACTGGCTCTTCAAAATTACCGCCGGCCGGTGAGACAGTCCCTCCAATGGTCAGAGAACCTATTTTGCCATTTTTAAGTCGCATCATGCCGCTACGTTCGTAGAAAGCACTAATGCGCGATCCTAAATAAGCAGGAAAGGCTTCTTCACCAGGGATTTCTTCTAATCTTCCGGACATTTCTCTCATGGCTTGCGCCCACCTGGAAGTAGAATCGGCAAGTAACAGAATATCTAAACCCATTTGCCGGTAATATTCTGCAATGGTCACGCCCATGTAGATGGAAGCTTCGCGTGCGCTGACAGGCATTGAGGAGGTATTGCAGATAATGACCGTGCGGTTCATGAGCGGTTCGTTGGTATGCGGATCGGTCAAATGAGGAAAGGTACGCAATACCTCTACAACCTCTCCTGCACGCTCGCCACATGCCACAACGACGACAATGTCCACCGAAGAATATTTGGATAAATGGTGCTGCAAGACTGTTTTGCCTGCGCCGAAAGGTCCAGGGGCGCAAAAAGTGCCGCCTTTGATTACGGGAAATTGCGTATCAATGATGCGACAGCCGGTGTCCATCATTCTTTCAGGTTTGATCTTTTCGCCTGCGAAGAGGGCCATTTTTACTGGCCACTTCTGGATCATTTTAAATTCATGCACATTTCCTTCTGCATCGACCCCTTTGGCAACAACTGTCTCAATATTGTAAGAACCGGGCTTGATCACCCAGCTTAAGGTATATTTTCCATGAAGCGAGAAGGGAACCATGATTTGATGGTGGAACCGCCCTTCCATCGTATGGCCAAGCGCATCTCCTCTTTCTAAAACATCTCCCTCTTGCGCCGTTGGATGGTAATCCCAGCGTCGTGTGCGATCAAGAGGGGGCAAATAGGTTCCTCGCAAAAGAAAAAGTCCTGTCGTGTCCGCCACTTTTTCTAAAGGGTTCTGCAATCCATCTAGGATCGAGCCCATCAGGCCGGGCCCAAGTTCAGCATCTAGAAGCATGGATGTAAATTCAACGGGAGTGCCCAGTTTAATATCGCGCGTGTCTTCAAAAACTTGAATTTTGGCTTCTCGATCAGAAATTTCGATGACTTCTGCTTTTAATGCAATTTTGCCAAGATTGACCATGACCACTTCGCCTTGGCGGATATCTCCTTCAAATTCTACGTGGATAAGGTTCCCTAAAGCTTTAACTACTTTTCCTGTCGCTAACTTTTGCATTGCGGACTACCCAGTTTTGAAATTCTCAAGAATGTTTTTTCCCTTCTCTTCATCCAATTCTACCCATTGCTCCACTAGTATTAATCTAGCCATATATCCCAAAATCCAATCCATAGAAAAAAGAGGATAGCCAGACATTTCTTCAATTTTTTGAAATCTGTATTCAGAAATTGCTTTGAAAAGAGCCCAGGGATCATCACCACAGGCATGAATAAGCTCTTTTAAATCTTGAAATTCTGCAGGAGGTTCATACTGCTCAACATCTTTTTGGGCCAGAATATCGGCCACCACAGGCTCTGTAAAGTCTTCAAACTGCAACTCTCGCGTAATGTCCCACTTGAGTTTTTTAGCGCGCAGTGCAGCGACAACAAGACGCCATTCTCGCTCAAAAATGAGATATTTTTTTAAAAACCCCTCTTGCCCTTTGACCTCTTCAGAGAAATAGTGGATTAAAAGGGATGAAAAATTACGGATCTGGTCTTTCTTATCTTCATATTGATTCAGATAGTCAAAAACATAAGGAGGAAAAAAACTTTCGAGAAGGAGCGCCTCATCTAGTTCTTTTTCATTTAAATTTCCTCGACTATCAAGCGGCTCTTCAAGAAGAAGGGCACGGATATTAAGAATATCAATGTAGCGTCTTAAGACCACAGTTTTTTCCAAATCATCTTTGGAAAGATTGAGAGATAGTCTATAGACCAGCTCTTCAAAAGAAATTTCAGGCTTTTCCCCAAGCTTTAACTCGGGTAAGGAGGCTGCAATAAAGTAGTAATTGCGCATAATTTTGTAATTTTGCCTGAAATTATAGGAATTTCCGGGGATTTTATTCTAGGGCAGTTTCATAGAAAAAATCGCGGAAATCTTTACGGATATAGCCAGCAACAAGCTCTTTTAAAGCTTTATCAGTCATATCGATAGTGATTTTATCGCGATGTAATTTTACCTCTATCCCTCCCTTGATAGGTCCTAAGACAACACTTTTTTCTTTAAGTTTCTCTAAAATCTCTTTTCCCAAAAGTTCATTGATTTCTCTTGCTGGAATTGCAGCAGGAATCACCACACTGAGATCTGATTCAATCCCCTCTTTTTCAATGGATTTGATGATGGTTGTGATGAGCTGTGCGATCACCTTAGGATCTTTCATGGGCTGGGTAATGATTTCTGAAAGTTTAGGATTGAAAAGCTTTTCATCAATTTGTTCTTTGAGCATGTCGATCGCTTGCCTACAAGCTTGAGAAAGAGAGGCCTGGAATACATTTTGCCTGCGGTCGATCTCTTTTTGGGCCTCCTCGATCATTTTGGCAGATTTCTTCTTGGCCTTTTCTAAAATCTTTTCAGCTTCTGCACGCGCATTGATGACAATTTCTTCTGCTTCTCTAATCGCAGGTTCTAATGTTTCCCGTTTTAAGACCTCGCAAATCTTCTTTACCCGATCTTTACCTGTCTCTAAAGTTTCCATCTCTTCTCACCCCTGGCTATTCTTTATCATCTAAATCCAATTATTTTTCAACCAGAACTTGAATTAAAATACCCATTGCAGTTTACAATAAGGGTATGAATAAGAAGTTTTTTATTACACTTTTATCCTGTTTATTGGCATTTTCTTCATCCCCAGCTTTGTTTGCGACAAACCAGACGATTGACGATGTTGTTGAAGAGATGAATGACCTCCATCGCCCTAGCCCTTGCACTGAAGATAGTGCTTTTACTGCAGTTAGCACTTCAATGTTTGGATGGGGACTGGGCCTTGCTGTCGGCATTGCCTTACTGACTGGCCTACTTCATCAAAGTACATCTAGTGCACATTAATTTTTTTATCTTTCTCCTGTCCGCTTTTGGCGCCCTTTATTCTGAAGCCTATTTCATTCCTCCAAAAGGCTGGCTTGCGGCTGATCCCGCCCAATTATCGCCACGCGTAAAAGCGAGCTTTTTAACCAAAGGAAAAAGGGAATATTGCCCCTCATTAAATCTGGCATCGGAAAAAGTGGCCCTTTCTTTAGATGGCTACATGAAAGCTGTGAAAGAGGCCCATAGCCATGATAAAAACAGCCACTGGCGCGACCTTGGAAAATTTACCACGCAAGTCGGCGATGGCAGATTAATAGAAATCGAATCAAAAACGTCGCTTGGTACCGCGCGTCTACTCCAATTCATCTTTGTAGAAAACAAGGTAGCGTACGTGATGACAGCTTCTGCCCTAAAAGAAGAATTCGCAGAACATATGAAAGAGTTTCAAAAAGCATTCCAGTCTTTCTCTATCAAAGAGAATCTTTTTGAATGTATTGAAAAAAAAGAGCAGAGAGAGGCTCTAAAAAAAGAGTACGAAGAGCTACTGGTTGCTTGGCAAAAAAGAGAGTCCAGCTTAGAATCTGAGGCAAACAATGCTGATGAGGATTTCCAAAAGCACCATTTCCTCCCCTTTCAAAAGAAAGTCTTAGAGGAGTTTTCAGAAATGGGGGGCTGCTGGCAACTTCTCATGCTCCAATTTGTTCAAAAGAAGTTCAAATAGATGAAAAAAATTCTCTCTTTATTGATCTCTGGCTCACTGGTCTGTTTTGCGCCTTTGTCTGCTCAAGAAGAAAATGATGCCGATGATGCTGAAATGCCCGCTCTTCCTCCGAGTAAATGGGTTGGTAGGGCATCGATGGATGCTGCAAATGCAGCGCGGAATGCGCGTATTCGCAATTGGGTCATTGCCGGGGCTGTTGTAGCCATTGGAATTGCGACATGCGTTTTGGTCGCAAAAAACCACCATAAGCATCATTGATGAAAAGAGGGATCATCCTTTTTCTCTCTTTTTGCCTCTGTGGTTGTGCGAAACCAGATCATTGGTCGGTCAAACACATTGAGACAACTTCGCGCCTCTGCTATCACAGCGAAGATAAAGTAGGTGGAATCAATTTAGAGATGCTTAAAACAAATGAGCGCTTGACCACTTATTTGCAAATTCCTTCAGGAATCCTTGACGTCGAAAAAGCAAAGATCATTGTAGATGACAAGGAGCATGTTTTTGCAGTGGAAAGACATCGCGGAGGCCAAAGATTCAACGTGCCGGATAAGATGCAAGAACTGATGATTGGGCTTTTGAATGATGGAAAAAGTTTTATAGTGAAAATAGCCGGTTATAAAGAAAAAATAGAGCCAGGAAACTTCAAGAAAAAATTCGAAAGCGGCAGCTATTCTATTCCCTTTCATTTACCTTTTTAATATACTAGGTTCATATGTCTAAACTAGACCAACTTAAAAAACTTACAACTATTGTTTCGGATAGTGGCGAATTTGAAGAAATCAAAAAATATCATCCCACTGATGCCACGACGAATCCCTCTTTGATTTTCAAAGCGTCATCCATGCCGGCATATCAGTTTTTGATCCAGGATGCGATCGTTTATGGAAAGAAAAAAGGACAGACGCATAAAGATCAATTAGAGCATGCACTGGACAAAGTATTTGTAAACTTTGGCATTGAAATTCTTAAAATTATCCCCGGGCGCGTTTCTACTGAAGTGGATGCTAGGCTTTCTTTTGATGTCGAGGGCAGTATCAAAAAAGCACGTGCTTTAGTTGCTCTTTATGAATCTGCAGGTTTAATGCGCAATCGCATCTTGATCAAACTTGCTTCTACTTGGGAAGGGGCAATAGCTGCAAAAGAGCTAGAAAAAGAGGGCATCCATTGCAATATGACTCTGCTCTTTAGTTTGGCACAGGCAATTCCCTGTGCGGAAGCGAAAGCTACGCTGATCTCTCCTTTTGTCGGAAGGATTTTAGACTGGTATAAAAAAGCAGAGGGAAAAACAAGCTATTTGCCGCAAGAAGATCCAGGCGTGAAGTCGGTCACTGAAATTTACAACTACTACAAAAAAATGGGCTATAAGACCCAGATCATGGGAGCCAGCTTCCGCAATATCGATGAGATTTTAGAACTTGCAGGCTGCGATCTTTTGACCATTGCTCCAGAGCTTCTTGAGCAGCTTCAAAAAGCAGAAGGACCCGTCGAGCGCAAATTGGACCCTGCCAAAGCCAAAACTCTCGATATTAAAAAGATTACCATTGATGAGAAAACATTCCGCTTGATGCTTTGCGAGGATGCGATGGCGGTTGAAAAACTCCATGAAGGCATCCGCAACTTCGCCAAAGACATCGTTAAACTTGAAAAGGTCCTAGAGGGCTTGCTCTAATAACCCCTGCCCTTGCCTTTGCCCAGTTAATTATTGTAATTGAGAACTTCAACAAGACTCGGGTTAGCAAAAAGCTTTAAAAAAGGATTCATCTATTCACAACGTTTTGTTGTTTCATCACAACAATTTGTTGTGTACATTTTGTAGGAAAACTGTAACAACTTTCATAATAACTACTCTAACGCGCGAGGCCCTTGCTTAAATTTTTTTAACAGGATCCGCTTCGCTGGCAGGATCGCTCCATTCTGTCGCAGCAGGATCAATGAAAAATGCCAAAAAATCTTATCGCATTTCCTATCCTGCCGCTGCATTAGCAGCGATCCTGCAGCGCGAAGCGCGTATCCTGTCATATTTTTTCTTCAATTGTCATTTCTATTAGTTATGCCCAATAGGAAGGATTTACTCTAGACGCGCGAGGCCCTTGCTGCGGCTTTTCTCAAACATGAATTTAAATAGAGCCATAGAAAGAACTAGGAAGACTAAATTCATTCCGATGCTGATGAAAAGCATCTTATAAGAGAATACATTTTCAAAAAGAACTTTGCGCATTCCCTCGAAGATATAGGTCATTGGCAAGCAATAGGCAATGGATTTTGCCCAGACTGGAAGAACGGAGACGGGATAAAAGACTGCGCAGAAAGGAGCAAAGACGTACGGTGTGATCCAGGCAATCATCTGCACGCGTTGTCCATAATAGACCATAATCGATGCGCTTAAAAAGCCGATGAACCAGCCTGAAAGGGTCAGCGAGGCGCAGAAGGGTAAAAATGCCCATCCCATTGAAAAAATATTCAGTGTATAGAAGAACCAGACCACGAGCCCACCAAAGATGAGGCTGATAAAGGCTTTAAGAACGCCAATGAGCATGGTCGCAGCCATCCATTCGGAGAGCTTTAGTGGGGTGGAAAAGATATTGACCATATTGCGATTCCAGAATTCCTGGAGCAAGTTGACGGTCACCTCGTAATTGCTTCTCCAAATAATATGCCAGAAGACAAGCCCGGTTAAAATGGCAAGGGCAATATCAGGGATTTTGCTCTCCCCTGTTTGAATCCAAAGACTGGTCATTCCCCATAAAATAATATCGACTGCAGGCCAATAGAAAAGATCGTAAAGTTGATCGAGTTTGGCGAAAAAATAGAAGTATCTTAAAAATGTTGCCCAAATGCGATGGAGTTTCATGGGCGATCCTCGCTTTTTGCTTGGGTTGCCATATGGAGAAAATAATCTTCGAGTGTCGGCTGCATGATATCAATGTTGGTATAATTAACTCCTGCTTGGGCCAGCGCAGTGAGCATCCTGGCGATCTGTCCTTCATCTAATTTAAGTTCTATGCTGCGGTGATCAACACTGCATGGAAGACCCAATTTTTCTGCAATGGAGACAGCGCGTTTTAAACCATCGCCGATGAGAAGTGTGACTTTCGAAGTGGAAACGCTTTTGGCGAGCTTTTCAGGAATGTCATTGGCGATAATCTTTCCATGCTGAAGAAAAAGCACGCGATCGCAGACATCAGCAACCTCGGCCATATTATGTGAGGTAAAGAGGATCGAAATCCCATATTGATCGCGCTGACGGAGAACAAATTGACAGACATCTTTTGCAATATCTGGGTCAAGCGAAGCTGTTGGCTCATCAAGAAGAACAATTTTTGGACGCATCATAAACGCTTTGACAAGCATGAGGCGCGTGATCTGCCCCGAAGAGAGGCGCGAGACCATGCTCTTTTTTTTCTTTAAGATGCCAAAGTGATCTAAAAGTTCATCCATTCGTTTTGTGATTTCATTTGCGGGCACGCCATATAAACGGCCAAATACTTTTAAGTTTTGTTCTACGGTAAGGTTCCAAGGAAGACTCACATAAGTGCTTGCAAAGACGACATGGCGTAAAATTTCAGAGCGGTGCTTAAAAAAATCTTTTCCAAAGTAGAAAATCGATCCCGATGTCGGCTTCAAAGTGCTCATGAGCATTTGGATCGTCGTTGTTTTACCAGCGCCGTTTGGCCCAAGTAAGCCTAATATTTCTCCAGGCTCAAGATCAAACGAGATCCCATCCACCGGAGTGAAGCTTTTGTGCTTTCCAGGGAAAACTTTCTTTAAGTTACGGACTGATAAAACTGGAGTTGAAGGCATATATTTTTTTGAAACCGGCAAAAGCTCAGTATAATGGAGAAACCAATTTTGGGATAGCGAGTAAAATTTTCAGTTATAATATTTAAGCTGGTTGATTTTCAGAATATCTATTTTTAGAATCAATTTGTTCTAATTTTAAAAGCATTCTATTTATCGCTGGAATTTCGTCCTTGCTAGGCATACATAATCTTAAGCATTTTCTGAAATCCTCTAATGTAAATAATAAATGTCTCACTTTTTTAAGACTTAGGACATCTTCTTTGTCATCAGAATAGATTTTGTTGATCGCAGAATCTACATCGAAGGTCGTGATTTTTTCTCCTCTCTTTATTTTTGTCATACAGGTCCACTCTACTTCATTTCGGCAACGTTCAATGAGGCGAATACGGTCTAGTAGCCAGGGGTACAATATTCCAAATGCATTTGCAACTATTCTAACCCTTTTCGGCTCTATAAATTGACCTTTGGTATCTAGACAGAGTTCCACTGCGATAGAGAGTATTGAAAAGGGTAATTTGGGTTTATGCACTACAATGCGGAAACCACCTTCTGAAGAAAAACTCAAGGAGGAAGGAATACTCAACATAATTTAAAGTTAAATACTAACAATTGGAGTATAGGACGATTGATATTAAAATGGCACGAAAAAGGGTGCGATTGCACTCTTATGAGCCTATCCGCAAAGTACTCTGCGAAAAGCCCGAGGCTACGATCGAATTATTTTTGAATAAAAAATCGAGTTCAATATCGGGACGATGATATGGACTCGATTTTTTATTCGAAAAGAATCGATTGGAGTCCGGGATTTTTCATAGGAATTTGCGGATAGGCTCATAGTCAAAAGACTTTTAAGATGAAGACTGTAATTTTAAAAGCAGATTATTAAAGGCAGGATATTCATCACCTTGAATAGGTTCACATCGCCTTATGATTCTTTTAAAACACTCTGTTGCAAACACTGTCTCGTTAACCAGTTCAAGATCTATTTCTAAATCTGTGTCATCATTAAAATAGATTGTGTTAATCGCAGAAATTAGATCGCGTAGTGTGACTTTTTCTCCACGCGCTCTTTTTTGTGCATAAACCGTCTCAATTTCATTTTGGCAACGTTCAATTAGTTTACTGAAGTTTAGTAAACAGAGGCAACATACCTCATATTTTTCAGCAACTGATATAATCACTTTGGGCGGTGTAAAATAACTTTTGCGACTAACTGCGCCTACTTTTGGATCTGGAACAACTCTGTTTTCTGCTTCGCTGTGCATGCTAACATTTGGAGCAGCTGCGGAAGGATGATTTGAACGATATAATGTTTCTAAAATACTCATAATAATTTATAATTAAAAAGTTAAATAATCGAAATTAAACGGCACAAATAAAGGGTGCAATAATTCTTGCACCCTTATGATCAAAAATTAGAAAGTGAATGCGAATAAAAGTTCTTCTTCGCCTTCTAAATCCAGATATTTTTTTACACGGCTGCGATATTCAAAGAATCCGATACCGCCAGGGATCATATGTCCCATAATCAAGTTGGCCTTGAAGTCAAGCAGGTAATCTGTCTTGCCTTCGCAAGCCGCATCAGTTAAGACACGTGTGGTTTCTTGGAATGATGCAGCTGAAATCCATGATTCTGTTCCAAGAGAGGCCTTTGTGATCCCCAATAAGACGGGAGCTGCTTGTGCCGGCCTTCCGCTCTCATCAATGACCTTACGGTTTTGACGGTGGAATGCCTTCTTGTCCACATCTTCCCCATATAGGAATGTTGTATCGCCTGGATCGGTGACGCGGACTTTTTGGAGCATCTGACGAACGATGATCTCAATATGTTTATCATTGATGTCCACACCCTGCAAGCGGTAAACCTCTTGTACTTGGTTCACGAGATATTTTTGGAGTTCGCGTGATCCGCAAATTTCTAAAATTTCATGTGGAACGACAAGTCCATCTGTGAGCTGCTGGCCTTTGATCACATGATCGCCGCGTTGGATAATCAAGTGCTTTGTAAGAGGAATTAAATGTTCCTCTTCCATGCCCGATTCTTCATCGCGAACAATCACAATGCGTTTATTTTTCTGAACGCCTCTAAAGTCGACAATACCATCGATTTTTGCGATTTCAGCAGAATCTTTTGGTTTTCGCGCTTCAAAAAGTTCAGCAACGCGCGGCAGACCGCCGGTGATATCCTTTGTTTTAATTGCACCGCGTGGAAGACGAGCGAGCAACATACCAGCTTCAACGCGCTGTCCTTCGCTAACTGAAACATAGGCGCCAGACGGAATGGCATAGGTACCAATCAATTCAGTGCCTTCAGGGTCAGCATAAATGGCAATTTGCGGGTGCAATTCTCCTCTATGCTGTTTGACAATGAGTTCAGTTTGGCCTGTCTGTTTATTGACTTCGCGCTGTGTCGAGATCCCTTCAACTAAGTCCTCATATTTCACATAGCCTGGACGCTCGCAAATGATCGGGATATTATGTTGTTCCCAAACAGCGATTTTGACGCCTTTTTTCACAACTGAGCCATCTGCTAAAAGAATACGGGTTCCGAGTTCCACTGGAAATGTTTGAAGCGGCTCAATCGACTTTGTGCTTAAGAGTTTTTTATACTCTTCCAAAGAGCGCCCTTCATTGCGGACAATATTTAAAGTCCCATTTTTATTCAGAGCAAGCCAGATTCCTTCGTCTGTTTGTACTGTACGCAAATCCATGTAGACGAGCACGCCCTCTTTGTCCACAACAAGTTCTGGACTCAATGAGGCGGCCGCAATACCTCCCAAGTGGAAGGTTCTCATGGTGAGCTGTGTTCCAGGTTCACCGATCGACTGGGCTGCTATAATACCGACTGCTTCTCCAAGTCCAACCACATTTCCATTGGCAAGGTTAATGCCATAACATTTGGAGCAAACACCGCGTCTTGATTCACAAGTCAGAGCAGAGCGGATGCGTACCGATTCAATCCCCGCATCGTCGATCGCTTCAGCTTGAGCGCGATTTAGAATCGTTCCCATTTTTGCAAGGATCTTAGTGCGGTCCCCAGGCTGATAAATATCATCACATACACAGCGTCCGAAAATACGGTCTTTAAGAGGCAGGAGCTCTTCTTGGCCTTGTTTAATCGCAGCCACTTCGATGCCATTTAAAGTCTCGCAATCTTCTTCTGTAATGATCACATCTTGCGCCACATCCACAAGACGTCTTGTGAGATAACCAGAGTCAGCGGTTTTAAGCGCTGTATCGGCAAGACCTTTGCGCGCACCGTGCGTAGAAATCGAGTACTCAAGAACGCTTAATCCCTCACGGAAGTTGGCAGTGATCGGAGATTCAATGATCTCCCCAGATGGTTTCGCCATTAGACCTCTAAGCGCTCCTAACTGTTTCGCCTGAGATTTATTACCGCGCGCTCCAGATTCCATCATCAAGAAGAGTGGGTTGAGTTCGAGATGTTCAGGTTTGCTGATCAGCTTAAAGAGTTCATCTGAAAGCGTATCTGAAACTTCAGTCCAAATACTGATCGTTTTGGATTTTCTTTCTCCATCGGTGATGATCCCTTCTTCGTACTGCTTTTGAACGACTGCAATACGTTTATAGGCCTCATCAAGCACTTTTTGTTTGTTGCTTGGGATGCGCACGTCACAAATCCCCATTGAAAGGGCCGCTTTTGTTGCTTGAGCAAATCCAAGGTCTTTAAGGTCGTCTAAAAACTTCACTGTTCTTTCAAGCCCTACTTTTTTGTAAGTCTCAAGAACAAGTTCGCTCATTTTTTTCTTTTTGAGCGCATAGTTTTGGAAGCCTAGTTCTTTAGGTACAATCGTATTAAAAATCACACGACCAGGTGTGGTTTCGATGATGCCAGATGGGAGTTTGAGTTTTACTTTTTCATGAATATAAATCCCTCTTCCCAATTCATCACGGCGTGCATTCTCTTTATTTCCACCCTCTTCAAACCAGTTGTAACTTCCACCTGCAGAAAGTGCCATGAGGACTTCATTGCTGCTTCCGAAAACTTTGGTTTTCTTGTGGTGTTCTTCTGGTGAAAATAGAGGGTCATGCATGAGATAGTAAAGGCCCAAGATCATATCTTGAGTCGGTACTGCCGATGGTTTTCCAGAAGATGGCAAGAAGATATTATCTGGTGCCATCATGAGCAATTTAGCCTCTAATTGTGCTTCAATTGAAAGCGGAATATGCACCGCCATCTGGTCACCGTCGAAGTCAGCGTTGAACGCTGTACAAACAAGTGGATGGACGCGGATCGCTCTTCCCTCAATCAGCACGGGCTCAAATGCCTGGATACCTAAACGGTGCAACGTAGGCGCACGGTTAAGCAGTACTGGGTGGCCTTTAATGATCTCTTCTAAAACGTCCCACACTTCTGCGGATTGTTTTTGAATCATCTTTTTCGCAGAACGGATGGTGTAGACATGTCCAAGATCTTTGAGCCGTTTCACAATAAATGGTTCAAAAAGTTCTAATGCCATCTGTTTTGGCAGACCGCATTGGTTAAAGCGCAATTCTGGACCAACGATAATGACAGAGCGTCCAGAGTAGTCTACCCTTTTTCCAAGTAAGTTCTGACGGAAACGCCCCGTTTTTCCTTTGAGCATCTCAGAGAGAGCTTTAAGAGGACGGTTACCAGCGCCCATGACCGGATGTCCATGGCGGCCATTATCAAAGAGGGCGTCGACGGCTTCTTGAAGCATCCTTTTTTCATTGCGGATGATCACATCTGGTGTTTTCAATTTCAGGATCGATTTCAGACGATTATTACGGTTGATCACGCGACGATAAAGATCATTTAAGTCAGAGGTTGCAAAGCGGCCTCCATCTAGGGGAACTAAAGGTCTTAAATCAGGAGGAATAATCGGCACTGCGCGCATGACCATCCAGTCAGCACGATTGGGCGAAGATGTAAAGCTTTCAACAATCTTAAGCCGTTTTGCAATCTTCATCCGAGCTTGCATCGACTTGGTCTTGCGTAATTTTTCTTTCAGTTCAACAACAAGGTTTTTCAGTTCTTCTTTTTCAAGAAGCTCTTGAATCGCTTCGCCACCCATTTTGGCAACAAAGCTATCACTACCCCATTTTTCTTGCGATTCGCGATATTGGATATCATTTAAAAGCTGTTTAGGCTCTAAAGTTGTTCGACCCGGATCAATCACTACATATTCTTCGTAGTAAATGACTCTTTCTAAATCATTGGCCGACATTCCCAGAATATTCCCAATGCGCGATGGCATGGTTTTGAAAAACCAGATATGGACAACAGGAACTGCAAGCTCAATGTGGGCCATACGCTCTCTACGCACTTTGGACATTGTGACTTCAACGCCGCAACGATCGCACACAATTCCTTTGTGTTTGATCTTTTTATATTTGCCGCAAGTACACTCCCAATCGCGGGTAGGTCCAAAAATTTTCTCGCAGAAAAGACCCCCTTTCTCAGGTTTGAAAGTACGGTAGTTGATCGTTTCTGGTTTTTTGACTTCGCCTCTTGACCATTCATTGCGAATGACATCATCGGATGCAATTTTAATAGTCAATTTATCGAATCTAGAACCTAATTTTTCTTCATCTGCCATGAAATTACCCCAAAAATTTATTCTTCAGTATGCTCTGAACGCACATCAAGACAAAGCCCTTGCATCTCTTTTACAAGAACATTGAATGATTCAGGCGTTCCAGGCACGAGAGTGTTATCTCCCTTGACAATGGATTCATAAATACGGGTACGGCCCGCAACGTCGTCTGATTTAACTGTGAGCATCTCTTGGAGAAGATGTGCTGCGCCATAAGCTTCAAGCGCCCACACTTCCATCTCCCCGAACCGCTGACCTCCCATTTGCGCTTTACCACCAAGTGGCTGCTGCGTAACAAGAGAGTAAGGACCAATAGAGCGCGCATGGATTTTATCGGCTACAAGGTGGCCCAATTTTAACATATAGATATAGCCGACAACGACTCGGTTGTCGAAACGCTCGCCGGTTCTACCATCATAAAGATGCATTTTGCCATCTGTTGGATAGCCAAGCTCGCCCATCATCTTCCAAATGCGCGATTCTGGGAAGCCTTCGAACACTGGCGACTTCACATAAATGCCTGCTTTTCTAGCTGCAAATCCAAGATGGGTTTCAAGCAGCTGTCCCATATTCATACGAGAGGGCACACCGAGCGGATTTAAAATGATCTCAATGGTTGACCCGTCAGCCATATAAGGCATATCTGCTTCTGGAACAATATTGGACACGACCCCTTTGTTACCATGGCGGCCGGCCATTTTATCGCCCGCTTCGAGTTTTCTTTTAGATGCGATATAAACTTTCACTTGACGAATTACACCAGGATCTAGTTCAACATCCCCTTTACGTGTGAATTCCACCTCAAGTTTGTGTTTGGACTGTAATTCTCCCATCTTTTGGTCAAATTCTAAGAGCAGTGTTTTAAGCGCTCCATAAATCTCATGTTCCGACATCAAAAGATCTTCAGCTTTTTCAGTCTCTAGTCCTTCAATCATATCTTGATTGATCACATCACCTTCTTTAATGATGATATCGCCTGTTTTGCGATGCATGATCGGACCTGGAGCTGTCTCATTTAAGAGAAGCGCTCCTAGTTTCTCATGGAACTCTAAGAGAATTTCAGCTTCTTTAGTCTTGTATTCTTGGTGAATGTCTTTAATCCGCGTAGCTTCTTCTACAAGCTCATCATCGGTTTTAGACATACGGTCTCTGCGGCTGAACATTTTCACGTCCATCACAACGCCTTCAGTTCCTGGAGGAACTGTGAGTGATGCGTCCTTAACATCAGCAGCTTTTTCACCGAAAATTGCGCGCAAAAGTCGTTCTTCTGGAGCTAATTCCGTCTCAGATTTAGGAGTGATTTTTCCGACTAAAATATCGCCTGCTTTAACCTCAGCACCGATACGGATGATCCCATCTTCGCCTAAATTGGCCAAAGCCTCTTCAGAAACATTGGGAATATCGCGTGTGATCTCTTCCTTACCAAGTTTTGTATCACGTGCTGTCACTTCGAACTCTTCGAGATAGATTGAAGTGTAGGCATCTTCCTTGACTAACTTTTCAGAGATGATGATGGCATCCTCGTAGTTGTATCCACACCAAGGCATGAATGCAACAAGAACGTTTTTGCCAAGAGCGATTTCACCCTTATCTGTCGCAGGGCCATCTGCAAGAACATCTCCTAAATGCACTTGATCTCCGATGCTGCAAAGCGGCGTCTGATTTAAACATGTGCCTGCGTTTGTGCGCATGAATTTTTTCAAGTGATAGGTTTTTTTGTTCAGAGGATTGGCCTTCGATGCAACGACAATTTTAAATCCATCGACAAATTCCACTGTGCCATCTTCTTCCGCAATGATCACGGCACCTGAGTCCATGGCAACGCGCTCTTCAAGTCCAGTTCCTACAATGGGAGCCTCTGTTTTAAGAAGCGGCACCCCTTGGCGTTGCATGTTCGAACCCATCAAAGCCCGGTTAGCATCATCATGCTCTAAAAAGGGAATGAGTCCAGCTACAACCGAAACGAGCTGTTTAGAAGAAACATCCATATGTGTGACTTTTTCAGTCTCGACTTTCAGGGAATCTTCGTGGAAGCGCGCCCAGCAAGTAGGCTCTTTAAACATATTGAACTCATCCAGTGGAGCGGATGCCTGAGCAATGACGCAATTTTCTTCTTGATCTGCAGTCATATACTCAATCTCATCGGTGACAACACCCTCTCTTACGATGCGATAAGGAGTTTCAATAAAGCCAAATTCGTTAATTTTCGCAAAAGAAGCCAAGGAAGTGATCAGACCGATATTGGGACCCTCTGGAGTCTCAATCGGACAGATACGACCATAATGGCTAGGATGAACGTCGCGCACTTCGAAACCGGCGCGTTCGCGGTTAAGCCCGCCTGGCCCAAGTGATGAAAGTCTTCTTTTATGTGTGAGTTCTGCGATCGGATTGGTTTGATCCATGAACTGGGAAAGCTGAGATCTTCCAAAAAAGTCTTTCAACACTCCAGCAAGTCCTTTTGCAGAAATAATTTTTCCAGGTGTTAATGTATCTGAAGCAAAATCAAATAGATTGATTCTTTCTTTAATGATTTTTTCCATGCGAGAAAGACCAATGCGGCATTGATTTTGGATCAATTCGCCAACGGACCTTACTCTACGGTTGCCAAGGTGATCAATATCATCTACAGAAGCGCCCTCTTCACCTTTCCGAAGTTTAATCAGGTATTTAATCGCATTGATGACATCTTCTTTCTTTAGCGTCACCATGTTCAATTCTTCATCCGAGGTCTCTAGGCCCAATTTGCGGTTCAGCTTATAGCGGCCAACGCGTCCCAAGTTATAACGTTTCGGATCGAAGAAAAGACGCATGATCGCAGAACGCGCATTAGAGAGCGTTGCAGGCTCGCCAGGACGGATTTTGCGATAAAAATCCTTTAAAGCAGATTCGTAAGAATCTGTCGGATCTTTTGAAAGCATTTTGATGATCGGGCTTGTCTCGTCGGCATCTTCGGTCACTTTTACAGCCGGTATTTGAGCATCTAACATTCTCTTCAACATGGCTGTTGTGAGTTTCTCTGAAGCTTTTCCAAAAACAACGCCAGACTCTTCATCCACCACATCTTCAGCAAGGATTTTTCCAACCAATTTAGTAAAATCTTTGTCTGATTTAATTTTAACTCTAACAGTGCTGAAAAACTCTTCAAGAATGTCCGAATCGGTCGAATAGCCCAAAGTACGGATAAATGCCGTCGCGAGAACTTTTCGACGGCGTTTTTTGCGATCGACGTAAATGTAGATCAAATCGTTGATATCGAAGGCGCCTTCAAGCCAGCTTCCACGATAAGGAATAATGCGGAAAGAGTAGATGATGTTTCCTTTAGGGTGGCGCTCTTGTTCGAAGGAAATACCCGGTGAACGATGCAACTGGGAAACAATGACGCGCTCGGCGCCATTGATCACAAATGTTCCCATCTCAGTCATGACAGGAATTGTTCCCATATAGACTTCTTCTTCCTTGATACCGGTCTCGTCGGTGAGACGGAATTTGACTTTTAAAGTCACGTTGAACGTAATGCCGCGCTTAATGCATTCTTCAGGGGTGTACTTAGGAACTCCTAAATTGTAGGAGAGGTATTCCAGAACAGTTTTTTCATCGTAAGATTTAATGGGGAAAATTTCTCGAAACACCTCTTCAAGTCCGACATTCTCTCTTTCGTGAGGCAACTTATCCGCTTGAAGGAATTGGCGGAAAGATTTAATCTGAACCTCTATCAAACTTGGAAGATCAATAATTTCTTCCCTTTCCTTAAAACTCACCCGATGTGGGGCTTTTCTTAGCATTTAGTCTGCTCCTGGGGTAAATTCTTTAATAAAAAAAAGTATCACGTTTTTCTTGGACAGCTTCTGAAAGTTTTTTGACTTTTGTAGCACATTTCCTCAAATATGATGAGCAGAAGGCCAAAGGGCCTCTGCTCATATTTTCATCAAACTCTTGTGAATGATCTTAAAGACCAGCCAAAGTTACCTTACCGCCAGCTTCTGCAATCTTTTTAGAGATTTCATTAGCTTCGGCTTTAGGAGAGCTCTCTTTTAGAACTTTAGGAGCTCCTTCAACTAGATCTTTCGCTTCTTTCAAGCCAAGACCTGTGATTTCACGAACGACTTTAATAATGCCAATTTTCTTGTCGGCCGGAGATGCTTCCAATGTGACTTTGAAGTCTGTAGCTTCTGCTGCCGCAGCTGCCGCTGCAGGTGCTGCCGCAGGTCCTGCTGCCATCATCATAGGCGCAGCTGCTGCTTTGACTCCCCACTTCTCTTCAAGTAGCGCTTTTAACTTAGACATATCCAATACGCTAAGCTGGCTCAATTGGTCGACTAATTGATCTAAATTTTGTTGGGTACTCACGTCTTTACCTCTCAATATGGTTTAAAATTAACTTTTTTTGTTTTCTAAGCAGTATAAGATACTTGTCAGCAGTGCTTCCATTGTAGAAAGTGTTTGTGATAGCGGCGCTTCTAGTAATCCTAAGAATTGCGCTCTCATTTCATCTTTAGAAGGCAGCTCTGAAAGCGCCTTAACATCTTTACTGCTATATAATTGTCCTTCGAATCTTCCGCCAAGAACTTCAATTACTGCTTCGTGTTCTTTGCTAAATTGAAAAATCGACTTGGTTGTTTGTACAGGGTCTTCAGCATTCAGAAAAACAACGCCGATATGTCCCTCAAGATCTTTGCGCTCAAAGGGAATACCTTCCGCTGCGGCTGCTTTGATCAGCATTCTCTTTCCTAACACAAAATATGTCCCGCCTGTGCTTGTCATTTTGAGTCGCAATTCAGAAGACAAGTTAGGATCCATGTTCTGATATCTTGTCAAAACAAACCCTTTCGATTGTTTGATCTTATCTTTAATTTCATCTAGTAATAACTGCTTTTCCGCTATCATCTCTCACCTCAAGTAGAAGTCTCTGTAATTTTACTGACATCAATTTTTAAGCCCGGCCCCATCGTTGAAGAAAGGACTAAAGCACGGACAAATTCACCCTTTGCTGTTGCAGGACGCGCTTTTATCACTGCACTGATAAATGCCTGGACATTTTCAACCAGCTTCTTTTTCTCAAAAGAGAGTTTTCCAATCAGATTGTTGATCACGCCATTTTTATCTGATTTGAATTCCACTTTACCAGCTTTCACTTCAATAACGGTCCTACCGATATCATTCGTGACAGTCCCAGCTTTTGGCGTAGGCATGAGTCCACGAGGGCCTAATACTTTACCTAACTTTCCCACTTCCCGCATCATATCGGGAGTTGAAATCATGGCATCAAAATCGACCCACCCGCCTTTGATTTTTTCAATGAGCTCATCACTGCCGGCATAATCAGCGCCAGCATCTAGAGCTTCTTTGATCTTATCGCCGCGCGCCAAAACTAGAACGATCACTTTTTTTCCTACACCATTGGGCAAAGAAACTGTGCCGCGCACTTGCTGGTCCGACTTTCGGATATCAATCCCAGATCTCAAAGAGACATCTACCGATTGGTCAAATTTCGTTGGAGGACATTTTTTGAGCAACTCTATCGCCTCTTCGAGGGTATAAAGCTTATGGGCCTCCACTACTTTTCCAATTTCACTTAATCTTTTACTTCTATGCTTTTTCATTGTCTTCATTGGCTTATCCTTCAATATCTACGCCCATCGAACGCGCAGTTCCCATGACAAGACGCATTGCTGCATCCATTGAACCCACGCGCAAATCAGGGTATTTTAGCTTCGCGATACTTTCCACTTGAGATTTGGTCATTTTTCCCACTTTATCACGGTTGGGAACGCCTGATCCTGATTCTTTTCCAATCGCTTTCAAAATCATCTGCGACACGGGCGGCTGTTTGGTGATAAAGGTAAATGTTTTATCTGAAAACACAGAGATAATGACAGGTAGAATATCCCCTGCTTGATTCTGCGTTTTTGCATTAAATTCTTTGCAAAAAGCCATGATATTCACTTGAGCTGCGCCAAGCGCAGGACCAATAGGCGGAGCAGGATTTGCTTTTCCTGCTGGAATTTGTAACTTAATTGTTTTTATTAATTTCTTTGCCATTCTTTTTCTTCCTTGTCTATCCTACTTCCATTCCTTCAGGGACCTGTTCCACTTGCCAGAACTCAAGATCATCGACACGTGTTTCTCTTCCAAAAATAGAGACCATTACACTCAAGCGGCCCTTATCGTGGAACACTTCAATCACATTTCCAATGAAATTCACGAATACGCCATCTGTAATCTTGACTCTATCTCCCGGAGCAATCTTATGTTTCTGTACGACGCTAGCCTTCTTCGATTCCAATTCATCTAGAATCTCTTTCACTTCGGCATCAGAAAGCGGAGTGGGTTTGCCCCCACCTAAAAAACCGAGCACGCCGGTGGTATCTTTGATGTACATCCAAGCATCGTCTGTCAAGTTCATCTTGACCATCAAATAACCGGGCCACAGCCGTTTTTCAGTCACCCGTTGCTGGCCGCGTTTGACCTCTGCCACATTTTCTGTTGGAACAAGAATTTCAGTGATTAATTCTTGCATTCCTTTTGACTCGCGATTCTCTTCGAGCGTCTTCTTGACTTTCTTTTCTTGACCCGAAACAACCTGGACAACGTACCATTTTTGCGTCATATTTTATTCTATCCAAAGATGAAGTGAATGGTCATTTTGATGAGTTCAAGGGCATTCTTAATTAATAGGTCCATCACATAGATGCCAAGGCCAAAAATGATTGTCGACCAGACAACAATTTTTGTGCACATCAGCAACTCAGCTCTTGTTGTCCAAGTGACCTTTCTTAATTCCTCTTTCATATCCTTGATAAAAGAAAAAGTTTTTTTCTTTTTCCCTTCCACGGAAGAGGGAGGATTAATCTTTAACTTGGCTTCCATCAACTGACTCATTAATTTTAAAGCCCCAATATTTATATTTTTATCTTCTCTCACTACCCAAGAGAAACCAACGAGTGCGGAGGGGATCGAACCCCCGACATGCGACTTTGGAGATCGCTGCTCTACCAGCTGAGCTACGCACCCAAAGGCTGCCGCCTTTTCTCACCTTACGCCAAAATCTTAGAAACAGTTCCTGCTCCAATTGTTTTGCCGCCCTCACGGATCGCAAAACGCATTCCCTCTTCCATCGCAATTGGACTAATCAATTCTGCCGAGATTTCTACGTTATCTCCAGGCATCACCATCTCTACACCTTCAGGGAGTGTTACAGTTCCAGTAACGTCAGTTGTTCTAAAGTAGAACTGTGGACGATAGCCAGCAAAGAAAGGTTTATGGCGACCACCTTCTTCTTTAGTCAATACGTAAACTGTCCCTTTAAATTTAGTGTGCGGCTTACAGCTATGCGGAGCGCATAGGACCATTCCCCTTTCGATATCGTTTTTCTCAATACCGCGTAAGAGAATTCCCACGTTTTCACCAGCTCTTGCTTCTTCCAAAATTTTGTTAAACATCTCAAGGCCTGTTGCCACTGTTTCGCGTGTAGCTTTAATCCCGACAAGCTCAAGTTTGTCGTTCACTTTTACCACGCCTCTTTCGACTCTTCCTGTTGCTACAGTTCCACGTCCAGAGATTGAGAAGACGTCTTCAACTGGCATTAAGAAAGGTTTGTCAACTTCTCGCGTTGGAGTAGGAATTTTCTCATCCACTGTATTTAAGAGTTCCATGATGGCATTGCCATAAGATTCATCCCCTTCAAGCGCTTTTAGAGCTGAACCGCGGATAATAGGCACATTTTTGTAACCTTGTTTTTCCAGAAGTTCGACAAGTTCCATTTCAACTAAATCAACAAGCTCTTCATCCCCTTTGCCAATCATGTCCATCTTGTTCAAGAAGACAACGATCGCAGGAACGCCTACTTGGCGAGCTAAGAGAATGTGCTCACGTGTTTGAGGCATTGCGCCGTCTGTTGCGGAAACCACGAGAATGGCACCGTCCATTTGAGCAGCTCCAGTGATCATGTTTTTGACATAGTCAGCGTGTCCTGGGCAGTCTACGTGCGCATAGTGGCGTTTTTCTGTCTCATATTCAACGTGAGAAGAGTTAATCGTGATTCCACGCGCTTTTTCTTCAGGAGAGTTGTCGATTGATGCGTAATCGCGATATTTTGCTTTTCCACGAGAGGCAAGAACCTTCGTGATCGCTGCAGTTAGAGAAGTTTTGCCATGATCAACGTGACCGATTGTGCCGACGTTAACGTGTGGTTTGGTTCTCTGAAATGTCTCTTTTGCCATTATATCCTCCGTTAGGGTCCAGTATTAATTTTCTATGCCCAAAATAGGAATCGAACCTACGACCGCTTGCTTACCATGCAAGTGCTCTACCACTGAGCTACCTGGGCGTTTCATGCAAACAACACGAATGCTTTGCTTGCGTGCCCTCCTATTTTAGCCGAATAGCAACCAAGTTTATTGATTTAGTTAAATTAAAATCAACAAGTTTCTATTTTGAACGATAAATAATTCGGGCTTTGGTCAAATCATAGGGGGACATCTCGACGGTCACATTGTCCCCAGCTAGGACCCGGATATTGCGCATGCGCATTTTTCCGCATAGATGGGCTACGACCTGCATCCCGTTTTCAAGTAGGACCCGGAAGGTCATATTTGGGAGAAGCTCTTCAATTTTTCCTTCTAGCTTTATAGTATCTTCTTTAGGCATAAATCAATTTTTTTTCTTTTTTGACAATTCTAGAGATTCTATACTTTACGCGAAAAATATGGAAGACAAGAACA
This sequence comes from Rhabdochlamydiaceae bacterium, assembly GCA_035478495.1. Lineage (GTDB taxonomy): Bacteria > Chlamydiota > Chlamydiia > Chlamydiales > Rhabdochlamydiaceae > DATIJP01. The sequence goes on along the minus strand of DATIJP010000009.1, from coordinate 31,444 downwards.
ATCAATTTTTTTATACCTGCTTAGAAAAGCAAGAGGCCCTAAAGAGGGAATTCGCTTCCTGCTTGTCTAGAGAAGCAAAGTATGAAAAAATCATTGAATTAGGGCGTGTGCTCCCGCCTTTTGCAGAAGAAGAAAAAGTCCCAGAAAATCTGATTAAAGGCTGTCAAAGTATTGTTTATTTAAGCTCAAAACTCGACGATGGGAAATTAAAGTTTTCAGCTTTCTCACTCGCGCTTATTTCTTCAGGCCTTGCGATGCTTTTAATTAAAATTTATGATGGAGAAACCCCTGAAACAATTTTAAAATGTCCTCCACTCTTCCTAGAGGAGTTAGGGATTCATGCTAGTTTGACTCCAGGAAGATCTAATGGGCTTTCAAGTCTTTATTTGCGCATGAAACAAGACGCATTAAAATTTTTAGTCAATATCGATCAATCCGCTCATAAGTTATAATGTCAGCCTCAAACAAACTCAAGGTATATGGCAACACAAGCTCCACTAGCTATTGATTCCAGAATTGATTTAACTGTCCATCAAAAATTACATACTTATTACACAGTTAATTTAGGCAAAGAAAAATTGAATCATGATGTCTATGCCGTAGCTTGGAAATTTTTGGCAATTGCTTCTGTAGTCGCTATTTTAGGTGCATCGTTTTTTCTTTTTACTCTGACCATTGATGCGGTCATCTACATTTACCCTATCGCTGTCTTTACTTCGATTACCTATAATAAATTGAATGAAAACTATGAAGCACATAGCGGCGCAAGCAAATTTTTAGCCAAAATAAAAGAAACGGTGAGCACGATCAATGTTGAAAACCTTAGGCAGGTTACAGGAATCGATCTTGCAACCATTGCAAACAATAATTTGACGACGCACAATATTCAAATGATCTTGGCCCGCTATATTACCATACAGGCTGGAATTAGTGAGTACTTAGAGAGCGCTCGAGCCATTCAATCCGAATTTGCCAGCGCAGACATTAAAACAAAACGCCAATTAATCTCAGATTTCATCATCTTGAAAGAAAACCTCAAAATCTGGTCTAAAGAGTTGAATAGGATCCATTATCTCATTTCTAATCCTTATGAAAAAATGAGTCCTCAGGACTTCAATCTTATTCCCCAGCATCATCAAGCGCAGCAACAAACTATTGATCAGCTCGCGCTAACCATCAGCTAAAAATCCCTCTTGAAGTAAATCTATTTTTTCATTATGAAAAAATATATTACCGGAGGATTTCATGAAAAAACTATTTGCATTATCGCTGCTCTCAGCTGCAAGTCTTTTGGCAGATAATGGCGCTGATCCAGCGTTCGATAATGAGGCAAGTTTGCTTGCTGACAATGTGAAAAAACCTCTCCAGCAACAACCGCCGCGACCTGCCTACACTCCTCCTAACTCTTGCTGTAAACCATGCTGCGTCCCTAGGCCAAAAAAATGTATTGATTGCGAATGCTATACGCCGTCATTTTATGAACCGAATGGTTGCGATTATGGACTTTTTTTTACCGCTGATTTTCTCTATTGGTATGGAAGAGAAACAAATCTTTCGTATGCAGCCAAAGAAATAGCAGCTTCCCTAAACCCTGGCACCCCCCTCACAACTGTTGTTCTTTCCTATAACAATATGAAGCATTTGGATACAAAGTGGGCGCCCGGTTTCCGCGTTGGCGTTGGGAGAGAAACCGAGTGCGGTGGCTGGGATTATTATTTAAATTACACTTGGTATCATAACAGAAGTAAAAACCGTACCTTTGTGCCTAATTTTGGCACAGCTGCTTTACCCTTTACTCCTTTGCTAGGACAAGAGACGCTTCTTAGCCCTTGGATAAATCCATCAATTTTTGGAGGTGGTCGCCCCTATCGATTCAATTTGGTTTCTGCTTTATGGCAACTTACCTTACAAGATATTGATTTTGAATTAGGGTGGAAATTTTGGCTAAGTCAATCTTTTACAATGCGCCCTTTTGCTGCATTTCGCGCGGCTTGGGTGCGCAGAGATTTCATGACAACTTCGATTCGCAATAACACTCTTTCCGATGGTCTCATTGCTACTTTTAAAGATCGGTTTAAAGATCGTTATTGGGGAGTTGGAATGGAGCTCGGATTGCAACCCGAATGGTATTTTACCCCTAACTTTGCCATCATTTCCAATTTCGATGCCTCTTTAATTTGGGGAAAATTTAGAGACAAGAAAAAATCGGATTACTTTTCTCAATTTCTTGCGCCAGCCGTTGATTACCATCGAGGTTTTAAAAATAGTTTCTCTAAAATGCAAACGATTATTGATCTCATGGTCGGATTCCGATGGGATGCTACCTGGGCCTGCGATCGATTCCGCAGCGCACTAGATATCGGCTGGGAGCACCACGTTTGGTTTAATTTCAGCAACATGGTAAAGACTAATACGCAATTTATTGCATCGCCTGGGGTTGGCGGTGTAGGCTCAACTGAAAACATGACTCTATCCTATGAGGAAAGTCAAGGAGATCTAATTTTTGGCGGCCTTACTATCCGCTTCCGTTTTGATTTCTAATCCCTCTTGTAGTTAATTTATTTTTTCATTATGAAAAAGTGTAATAGCGGAGTTTTTCATGAAAAAGTTATTTGGGTTATTGCTACTCTCAGCTACCAGCCTCATGGCAGAGAGTGAAGTTAATCCAGCATTAGGTCTGCTAGCTGATAATGCGAAAAAACCTCTCCAGCAACAACCATCCCAACCTTCCTATATTACTCCCAATTGTTGCTGCAATGCATGCTGCTGTGTCCCTACGCCAAAAAAATGTATCGATTGTGAATGCTATACGCCAGCATTTTATGAATCTAATGGTTGCGATTTTGGGCTCTTTTTTACCGCTGATTTTCTCTATTGGTATGGAAGAGAGACAAATCTTTCTTATGCAGTCAAGCAAACAGCAATGTCCTTAAGCCCTGGTTCTCCCCTCACAGCTGTCATACTTTCCTTCGACAATGTAAAGCGTTTGAGTACAAACTGGGCACCTGGTTTCCGTGTTGGGATTGGGATGGAAACGCAGTGCACTGGCTGGGATTTTTATTTAAATTACACCAGGTATCACAACAGAAACAAAAGCCGCGTCTCTGTGGATAATTTTGGCACAGCTCCTTTACCCTTTACCCCTTTGCTCGGACAACAATCACTTCTTAACCCTTGGATAAATCCATCACTGCAATCTAATGGACGCCCTTATCTATTTAATTTTGTTACTGCTTTATGGCAACTTACCTTGAATGATATTGATTTTGAGTTAGGTTGGAAATTTAGGCTCAGTAAATCATTTGCACTGCGGCCTTTTGCTGCACTTCGTGGAGCTTGGGTGCGCAGAGATTTTATGACAACTTCGATTCGCAATAACACTTCTTCCCCCAATCTCATTGCAACTTTTAAAGATCGCTTTAAAGACCGTTATTGGGGAGTTGGAATGGAACTTGGATTTCAACCAGAATGGTATTATACTCCGAGTTTTGCCATCATTTCCAATTTCGATGCTTCTCTAATTTGGGGAAGATTTAGAGACAAGAAAAAATCGGATTACTTTACCAGATTTCTGGCGCCAGCTGTTGATTACCATCGGGGTTTTAAAAATAATTTCTCTAAAATGCAAGCGATTATTGATCTCATGGTCGGATTCCGATGGGACACAACTTGGGCATGCGATCGCTTCCGCACGGCACTAGACATTGGGTGGGAGCACCATGTCTGGCTTAATTTCATCAATAAGGTAAAACAAAATAGTGCTGTACAAGTGGCAGGGATTGGCGGTGGAGGCTCAACTGAAAATATGACGCTGTCCTATACAGAAAGTCAAGGCGATCTGATTTTTGGCGGCCTTACTGTACGCTTCCATTTCGATTTCTAGGATAATTTAGTGGTAGAGGCATTGGATCAGCGCCGTTGCGGCGACCACGCGCAGCACTTGGAACGGTTCGCTAAAGATCTCAAGCAAAAATGGAATGCATTCTTGATCGCCGATCTTTCCTAGAGCTTCTAATATGTGAACTTTCATTTCTCTAGAAGAAGAAGGATAAGCCTCTTTTAATACTTTTACAGCTGCTTTATCACTTCCAAATAGAGCTAAAATGAGAGCAGCCTGAATGCGCAATTTTTCATCCGGATCCTCTAGCAGTTTGCTGACAAGCTCCATGGCCTCATCATCCCCTTCTTTCAAAAGTGTCATCGCAGCAGCCCCGCTTGCGCCCCAAGTCTGGTTTTGCAAAAATCCTTTTACTGCGTCGATTGCTTTTGGGTAACGCAACACGCTAAGCACTGAAAGCAGCTCAAGCTTGGTCATCTGATCTACAACCAAAGGATAATTAGGGATCTGTTCAGTATGTTTGATTTCGCTAGGTCCTAAAGAGCGAAAAAGCGGATTGCTTTCTTTTTCCCACATCCAAAGAGTCTGCTTTCCGCTCATCAATACTCCATAGAGAGCATCTGAGGCCAGATCAATCTGTTTACGCTGCCCAATAAGCCCAAGTGCGAGATTTACCTTCACATAGGGATCCTCTGTTTTTTTGAGCATTTTTTTGCAAAGTTTAGCTCCCGCATTTCCACAAGCAGCTAAGGCGCTGGAAGAGAGCCGCCGCACTTTTGCCTCCGAACTTAAGATCCAATTTGTAAACTTCTCTTCGACTTTTTTTTCTCCATGGATATAGGCAAGCCATGCCGCTGTAATTGCCACCTCTACTGATGGGTCATTAATCAAAGGTTCAATGAGCTCTAAAAGAGGCTTATCGCCAACTTGTTTGAGTCCTAGCAAGCTAAAGGTATTGAGCGCGCCAATTCTTACGCCTGGATGCGCATCTTTCAACAGTGGAATGATTTCATGCGCTTTATCATAGAGGTCAAGATGCGCGATGATTTCACAAGAGAGTTCGCGCAGACCGGCACGGTTGCTTTTAATCAAATTTCTTAATTCTTTGTCCTCTATATTCTCATACATGCTTAAAAAAGAGACAATTGCTGCTGCTTTTTCTTCTACAAGAGTTTTAGGATTTCCAATGATCTCAATGAGATCTTGGCGATGTTTTGTAAGCCGCAGCTTTCCAATAGCCTTGATCACTTCAAGGCGTGCATACCAGATTTTTTCTTCTTTTAGCAACCTGCTGATCTCGTTTTGAAGGGGCATATCCCCTAATTCAGCTGCGATTTGAATCGCGACCGTGCGCAATAGTCCATTACTGCCTCGAATCTGGTCTAAAATGAGTGGAATCGCCTTTGCGTCACGTGTCATTGCGGCGCCAATTAAAGAATTTAGCCGTATTACTAGCTGGTTCGATGTTTCCGCCTTTGAAATCACTCCCCACGCCAGCATCTCCAAACAATTGCGATCGGTTAAAAGTTCAGGGTGCTGCTCCGAGAGCACTTTCCACTCCCTTAATGCCTCCATTTCATCGCCTTTTTCACATAGCGCGCGCATAAAAGCGAGTCTCAATAATTTTGATGTGGGGAAAAGAGGCAGTAATCCTCTAGCATCCTCTAGGGCCGACAAAGGATCGTTAATCAGAAGATGTGAATGGATCCGCTTGGCAGCATTTTCTTCGTCATTGCCAGCAAGCAATAGACGCGTCAAAACGACAAAAGCGGTCAATTTTTTTATCATGCTAAACGGTCAAGCCGTCTGCCGCCAATCAGATGAAAATGCAAATGGAAAATAATCTGCCCAGACTCTGGGCCACTATTGGTCAGCAGTCGATACCCCTCAATCAAGTCATACTCTTCTGCTAGTTTTTGCGCAACGCGCACAATCTTTTCGAGCAAATAGTAGTCCTCAGGCTGCATCTGCTGCAAACTGGGGATCTCTTTTTTTGGCATGATAAGAATATGGACAGGTGCAACAGGATAAATATCTTTAATTGCAAGGATCTCTTCATCTTCATACACCTTTTCAGAAGGAAGCTCGCCTTTGATGATTTTTGCAAAAATTGTGGTCATTCTAAAATTTTCTCCAATGCTTTAAAAACATCTTCTTTTGTTTTCCAAACTGAAATAAACCTTCCCTTGTGGCAAAAGACAGCCCCTTTGATCCCAGAGACCTCTTGCAGCTTTTCATCCCTTAAGCCTGCCCATGCTTCAGGAAGAGGAAGACGCACCTGCATCCGGTGTTCCAGATCAGGCGGAATCCCGCGCAATTTCCATTGATTTTGCGAGGGCATGATCACGAAAAGGGCCGGATGGGACTCTCCCCCAAGCTCAAAAAAATTCTCTTGCCAAGGCATTGCTTCCTCGAAGAGAAGATATTTTTTTTTAGATGCCATTTCCGCCGCCACTTTTTCTCGGCAGCATTTAATATATTCATAGCGCTCTAAAAGGCGCTGGAGATGTCCTGTGACAAAATCAACGGCAGACATAAAAGCTGCTGTGGTCACTTCCGGAGGAGAGTCGTAGGCGGGCGGCACAAAATTTGCGATGATATGGGAAAAGGTGGCCACTCCCTCTTGCAAAACTGCCCTTCCATTGTCATGGGCATCAATTCCCATCATCATGGAACGGTTCACATAATTATAAGCCTGCTCATCAATGATGCCACGGCGCAATAGATCAAGCCATATCATTCCGGCGCTGCTTAGATCGCCTTGATATTCTACTTGGTGATGGTCAAATCTTTTCTTTTTAGGCTCATATTCACCCCCCACATCGCACACATATTCGCACTCTGCTAACTTTTCAGGATCGCGGGTACGGATGATTTTAGAGCGGTCGATAAGATTAAAGACGAGCAGGAGCGCGCATGCTGTCACTTCATCAGCATGGAAAGAGCCGTCATGTGTGCCAAAACTTCGCGAAATCATTTTTTGCATTAAGTCTAAATGAAATAGGGTATACAAAACCATAAAAATTTAGTAAGGTGGCTCTAGAAATATGAGTTACCTTTATCCAGACCACTACGACCTTACAACGCCTGATGGCTTTATCTCGAAGCTGACCCATTTGAGTGAAACCACCGCCGAAGCCTCTGTCACGATTCAAAATATTTCTCCTGTTTTTGTAGGTTATCGCATCGACCCTTCAGATGTATTTTTTAATATCAAAAGTACTCTTGCGCAACTCGGCATCAATGGAGTTGGTCAAGAATATTATTTTGATGCCAAAATCAATCGCGCAGATATCCGCGTTTTTTTAAGCTGCATCGGAGAGCTTGGAAGATTGATGCTCGGTCTGCTTTGTGAAGGAGATTTCATCGGCAAGCTCTTTGCTGCGGATCCAAGAAGGCGTGTGCGTGATCCTGAATATCTGTTCAGAATGTTTGGTCGTACAGACCGTAAAGGATTGCCTCTTCTTTCTCTGGGCGGACTTGAAGGCAACAAAGATCTTATTTTAGAAAAAGTAGATGGTCACACAGTCGCCTATTTGACCCTTCAAGATGGCGTCATGGAATATGATCATTCGATTAAAGGCTTTCTTCCCACCTTAGCAATGACCCTAAAATTCCCTGAGCTCAAAACAAGGCAGATGCTACGGCTCCATCAAATCTGGAACCCTGAGAAAGAAAAAAAGGTCACTGAAAATCAGCTGCTTCTTGTGAAGACACTTCCTCTCCACGTGCGCACGGTTTTTGGAAAGGTGGTCGATGAACTACTTCCAGAAGGCGTCTACCATACCACTGCTTCCGTATTAGAGCCTGAAACAAAGGCCTCTGGCGATATCTATGAACTTTTTGGATCTTCAAAACAAGAATTGCATCATATTCCGATTGAATTCTATACCCTTGAGCCTACGCGAGAATATGTCTTTTTTTCAGACCGCGATCAATTACAAGCAGCTCTCGAAGATCCCCGGACCATTTTTAACGCATTTGAGACCGCTCCCCATGAGCGCAATTTGCGCGCCGCCTCATTCCTTGTCAAAGGTGAGCAGCTCTTGAATATCACTTCAAAAGATTGGATCGTGCGCGAAGTGTTTTCTAGCGAATATCCAGGACTTATCCAACATCCTGCTCGGCAAGCACAGATGGTAGAGCGTTACATCGAACAACAGCCCTGTTATCCTTTTTTAAAGGCGATCGAAAATGATGTGATCACAAGCGAGGGCGCTCTTTTTGTTAAATATTTTCCCTCGCCAGTCATGAAAAAAATGTTGCTTGGGGATTTTGTTCAATCCAAAATCAAACGCCTCTATTTTCAATATCCTTCACAATCTTATGGGGATTTTTTCTCGCATGAAGACCGCTCTTTTTTGATTGATCTTGCCAAATTTGCGATTCCCGTTTACTGGGCTGATAAAACCTCTGGCAAAGTGCTCCAATTTGTTCCGAAACCTGACAAAGATGCTGGGATGTTTGTCCCGCTTGCCTATGTAGGTGACTTTATCAAAGCCACATCCTTCGGACTTTACGGTTCCAATCTCATCGAAGGCAATTTTGAAAAAGAACTCACGCATCTCATGGAAGGGTTAAAAAAAATGCGTGAAGAGACAAGCCACTACCTTCTCAATAAAGATACCCCGATTGCCTTGATCACAGGTGGCGGTCCCGGAGTTATGGAAGTGGGCAATCGCGTGGCACGCGCAGTGAAAGTACTTTCTTGTGCTAATGTGATTGATTTTAGAAGCCGAGCAGGTGGGGTTGTGAATGAACAAAAACAAAATCCCTACATCGATGCCAAAATGACCTATCGTTTAGATCGCCTTGTGGAACGGCAAGCAGAATTCAACTTAGACTTTCCCATTTTTCTTGCTGGTGGAATTGGCACTGATTTTGAATATTCGCTTGAAGAAGTGCGGCGCAAAGTTGGAGTTGTTTCAATGGCAACACCTGTTCTGCTTTTCGGCAGCCCCGACTATTGGCGACAAAAAGTGACATCCCGCTTTCAAGTCAATCTTGCTAGCGGGACCATTTCAGGTTCTGAATGGGTCAGCAACTGTTTCTATTGCGTGCAAACAGCAAGTCAAGGACTTAAAGTCTACCACCAATTTTTCACAGGCAGGCTAAAAATAGGCAAGCAGGGTCCTGTCTATAAAGAAGGCTTTTGCGTCGTTAATTAAAAGATTTACCACAGAGGCATAGAGGGCACAGAGAGAAGAAGAGTTCATTTTTTTGCGCGCGAAGCAAAAAAATGGACTTCTATTTTTTTCGGTTCGCTCCCGAAAAAAATAAAAAAACTCCTCCGAACTCTGTTTCTCCGTGTCTCTGTGGTCAATTAGTCACGGGCGCAGCCTCTTTTTTGCCGTACAGATGGTTTGTTGCTAGTTCGCAATTGGCAAGGACATGGGGCTTTATATCTGGAGGGAGATTTGGATTGGAGAGCAGTTGTAGGCAGGCTTGCAATCCTTCCTGAAATCTTCCCGATAGCAATGTACAATTGGCATACTCAATCAGCAGTTGATGGTCATAGGTCAAATATTCCACACACAAATCCTCTACTGGGCAAGGAATAGAAAGGGCATATTTTGATAAGAGATATCCTAGTAAATAATTCCCTTGCTTGCGATAGATGACAGCAATTCTAAAAAGAGGCTCGGCCCTTGTGGGGCGAAACTCATAAGCTTTGAAATAGCAGCGCAAAGCAGATTCAAAATCATTCAATTTCTCATGCGTCATGCCTTTATTGTATATTGCTAAATAAGTCTCTTGGACATCACTGCTTTCCATGGCGATTCTTTTCTCAAAACCTTTGATCGCCTCTTCATATTTCTCCGCATTTAAATAGCTCTGTGCCATGTAAAAAGCATAGCGACTATTTTTTGGCTCCTTTTTTAGAGCTTTTTCTAAAATAAGAGCATCGTTGAGATATTTTTTTGGATCTTTAGAGCGCGCCCCTACTGCAGCATTGCAGATATTCATCACTCCTTTAAGATGTCCAATACTTTTCGCTTCGCTGCATTCTAGGACCTCATGCAATACTCCTTTCCACTTCCAACTCAGCTCATTTTTTATAAGACCAATGCGTTTAATATCCGCTGCGCCAAGCTGGCGCACTGTGACGTGATAGTAATCTTCAGTTAAGCTAGGCAGGGCAAAATCATCGCAATATTGCCAGATCTCATCCGCATCAATGAGTAACAGATAATCTCCTTTCCCCTTAGCAGCATTCAGCGCCTCATTGCGGTTATGGGCAAAATCAACCCATTTACTTTGATGGAGCTCTCCTGGAATACCTTTTAAATACTTTTTTATAATCTCTTGAGTGCCATCTGTGGATCCCGTATCGAAAATCACCCAATAGTCGATCACTTGCTTGACAGAGGCCAAACATCTTTCGATGACCTCGCTTTCATTTTTGACGATCATATTCAAACAGATTGTCTTTTTTTTAGTTTCTGCAGACAGCCCAAAAGCGAAAAAAATAGCAAACAAAAAAAGAATTTTTTTTAGCATGGTCGACACTCCGATTTTTGAAGAAATATATGTGTCGCGTGACATTTTTTACAACTAACTCATGTTACGAAAGCCGCTGAATGCGGCTTTCGTAACATGAGTAAATTTATTGTTTTCCAAAAGCAACAGGATCGACAAGATCAAGAGCATAGCAGGATGGCAGGATGGACAAGATGAAGAGTTAATGATATTTTTTAAATCTTCTATCCTAATCATCCTGCTATCCTGCTACTTTTCTCTTTTCTTAATCCTATTCATCTATCCTGTTCATCCTGCCATCCTGCTAATTTTCTTTTTTCTTAGTCTCACTCCAATCTTTTCAATACATTCCTTTGCAAATTTCCCTGCCCATCTTGTTGCAATCTTGTATATCTTGTTTTTCGATTATGTTAACTCATGTTATGCCGACGCGTTTAGCGGCTGCGTAACATGAGCAACTAAGCTAGATTAGAAGCCCCAAGAAAAGCCCACTTCTCCGTAGTCTGTCTTTCTCTTGAAGAATTGCCCTTCATAGGAGTAGCCGTGGTGATAATCGGCATAGACACGCATCTTGCGGCCGACGCCGGCAAATTTGCTAAACTCATAGCCTACTCTAAATGAAAAATCAAAGTTCCAGTTGCGTACTGCCCAATTTTCGATATGGACCGCAACAAATGGCGTACCATAGAGACGATGATAATCGAGTTTTGTTTCCATGAAGCGATATTCCGCGCCATATTCAATATAGCCCCACTTCATTGGGAATGTTTTATCGCTATGCAGGATCACGCCTGGACCCCAATAAATGCGCAAATACTTTGAGGCCTGGTAGCTCGTATAAAAGTCCACGGCCTCAAAACTTGGATTTTTTCGTTTTGCTAGGAAGCTAGGATGATCAACTAAGAATTCATCTCCCAAATGGCTTGAAATATGATAAATCCTCAGGCGGAATGACCAGCGGTCAAAGGCATAATCAAGAGGAATTCCTAAATAGTAGTCCGTATTGACAAGCTCAGAAACTTGACCATGTTTATGAGGAACATCTTCAAAATTGAAGACCGCCCAGATGCAGGCCTCAATCCCAATTTGTAAATCCCCTTTCCATCGCATGATACCGCGCCAGCGATAAACAGGGAATTCATCACCGATGGAGACAGCAGCCACCTGTTTTCCAATCACCCTATCGCCATACCGGTAGGCGACAGAATAATCCACCTGACGTGGATCGGCCACAAAAGGCGGGAAGAGAACAGTTGCTTGTGGGAACCAGAGCCCAGAAATGCAGGGCTTTTCTACATATTTTTTTGCTCTCTGTTCCTCGCAAGTGGGTGGCTCACATGTCACCTCGACACAGCAGACGCCCGGGATATCCCTGACAAATGCAAGAATGCTATTGGCAATGAAGGCATTTTCAGGGAGATTTGAGATATAGACTTTGTGGTCTTTGACAGTGATCATCACTTGATATTCGTAGAAATTCATATCCACGAGGGCTTGGATATAGCCCTCTTGATAATGATCTGTTGGATCATCCAAGTGACCATCGGGGATACTTTCTCCCCTGCTCATGAGAAAAACCCCATCAGCGACAAGCTGTTCTTCTTCAGCTGCAGCAACCTGATTTTCATTTTCAGGATCACTTTCGGACAGGGCACATTCTTCAGCAAGCAGCGTAAAGCAGCATAGTGAAGCCATTAGTACAATAAAACGTCCCATTAAAAATCTTCTATATCAGGAATAGAATTTAGCGCAAAGGGGCCGTAAGCAATAGAGTAAAAAAGCTTGATTTAGGATAGGGGTCTATTTAGAATTGGCTGGTTACCTATCTTTGGGGCAATAGCTCAGTGGTTAGAGCAGCGGACTCATAACCCGTAGGTCCCTGGTTCAAGTCCAGGTTGCCCCAATTTCATAACAGGTTATTTTCCAGAGGGATGAGTAAGTTTGAGCTTGATTCAATATCAAGTTCAAGTTTAAATTCCACGTCGGCGGTGCACAGGCGGTGCAACCAGTTGACACTTCACCCGGCACTATCCAACCAGATAAGCAAAACAAAAACCAAAGGTTGGACTATGGCATCTATATACAAAAGAAAAAATCAGAATGGGACCACTGTTTGGCGCGCAGTAGTGCGCGTTAAAGGGCATCCTACTGTCTGCGATCATTTTGACCGAAAACAAGAGGCTGAAGATTGGGCTAAAGGCATTGAACGTGAGATCAAGCGCGGCGAGTTTAAGTTTGATCAACACGGGAAGACTTATACCTTTGCCGAGGTGGTGGAAAGATTTGGAAGGGATGGGATGTTAGACCATCACCGGTCAAAAGAGGACACTGCCAGGCATTTAGACTATTGGAAACAAAGGTTGGGCGGTTATGGACTGGTCCACCTGACCACCGATTTTATCAGTAAGGAGCGGCAAGTACTGATTGAGACTCCCACCGCAAAGGGGAAAAAGAGGACAGGGGCCACTGTGAATCGGTACATGTCGAGCTTATCCTCGAGCTTGAGCTATGCAGTCAAGCAATTGAAATGGATGAGCGAGAACCCCTGTTTCAGTTTGGTCAAATTAAAAGAAAATCCCGGAAGGGACCGAGTGTTGACGGAGGAAGAACTCTTTCGGCTGCTAGATGCTTGTAAAGAAAGCAAGTCCCCTTACCTTTATTGCATTGTGTTGATAGCCGTGACGACCGGTGCGCGGCAGGGAGAAATCTTGAACTTGGAGTGGAGCCACATCGACTTTAAGAATAAGCTGGCGTTTCTAAAAGAGACCAAAAACGGAAAGCCCAGGAGCATTTTCCTTTCCGATTTGGTCATTACCGAGCTAGAAAAGCTATTTCAAACAAGACAACCTCAAAAAACACTAGTGTTTGCCAGCCGGACCGCTTTCGGCAAGATTGATATCAAGAAGGCCTGGAAGGAAGCACTCAAAAGAGCTCAAATTACCGGATTTGTCGCCCATGGACTCCGCCACACTTTCGCAACCCTCGCCGCCAGCCAAGGGGCCTCCAACCTAGAATTGGCTACTGCCATGGGCCACCGCACTTTGGAAATGCTCCAAAAGTACACCCACTTAGATGTCCGAGTCACAAAAAAATTTAGTAATCAAATCTCAAGTCAAATCATGAAAGGAGAACCCTCATGAGTAATAAAACACTCCCCTCAAAACATAAATCTTCTATTCAATTCCCCTTACCAGACGAACTTCTTACAGATCTACGAAATATGATCGATCAAGCCAGGGGAGCTATTGCCTCGACAGTGAATGCCAGACTAACAATGCTTTATTGGCACCTCGGAAATAGAATTAAAAAAGAAATTTTAAAAGATGAACGTGCTGAATATGGAAAGGAAATTGTCGCAGCAGTGGCGCGACAATTGACCCAATATTACGGCAAAGGATTTTCAGAAAAGAGTTTACGTCGGATGATCCAATTTGGGGAAGTTTTCCCCGATGAGCAAATTGTCGCACCGCTGGCGCGACAATTGACTTGGACTCATTTTACAGTCCTATTACCCCTGAAAGAAACGATTAAGCGGGATTTTTACACCGAGGTATGTCGGATAGAAAAGTGGAATGTACGGACCTTAGAAAACAAAATCGATTCGATGCTTTACGAGCGCACGGCCCTTTCAAAACGCCCGGAATCATTAGCTCAACTTGAATTAGAAGCATTGCGTAAAGAAGATCTCCTCACCCCAGACCTCGTATTCCGCGATCCTTACTTTCTTGAATTCTTGAACCTCAACGATCGCTATATTGAAAAGGATCTCGAGGATGCAATCATGCGAGAACTAGAACAGTTTCTACTTGAATTGGGCATCGGCTTCTGTTTCGTTGCTCGTCAAAAAAGAATTATTATAGATAGCAAAGACTTCCACTTAGACCTTCTCTTTTTCCATAGAAAACTCAAACGATTAGTTGCTATCGAGCTTAAACTTGGAGATTTCAAACCTGAGCATAAAGGGCAAATGGAACTCTATCTTCGCTGGCTTGACAAGCACGAACGTCAGCCAGAAGAACATGCTCCTCTGGGACTCATTCTTTGCAGCGGAAAACAAAAAGAGCAAATTGAACTTCTTGAACTCGATCAAGCTGGCATCCATGTTGCAGAATACCTCACAGCTCTACCTTCTAAAGAAATCTTGCAAGAGAAATTACAAAAAGCCATTGAACATGCACGTAAACGACTAGAAAATCAAATCGAAAAATAGATCTTAAAACTCTAAAACATGTTGGTTAAAAAAACCGATTAAATCAGCTAATTCGTTTAGCCAACGTTTATTAAAAATTATTCCTACCACCTGATGAAAAAATAGCTAATATGCTACTGAAACGGTCTTTTTTTCTCTGGCTGCAAAAGTTCAATTTTTGCTGTTAATTTTAAATCTTTATGAGCAACGTGGTCTTTCAGCGTCGCGTTTATAAGGAAAATTCCAGAGGAATCAATCCCGTCATCCGTCTCTCCACATTCAATTGCAAAGTACGTAGGTTGATCTGCAAGTTGAGACAAAAGCCGGCTTGGCATTTTCCTTTTCAAGGCAGGAAGAGCGTGAAAATCTACAACTTTAGTCCCCTTGGGATCTAAAATTTCTAGATCATAAGTTAAAAAAGCATTTAGATCTTCATCCAGTTCATACCCATTGAACACAATAAAAATCCTTATTGTTTTATTCTTGTCCGGAGTATCAGGGTAGGAAACAGAGGAAACTAATTTAAAAAAAGGGCCTTCCATTACGGGCAAATTCTCCCATTGTTCCTCAAAGCTTGTATCGTCGGTTGTAATAATCATCCCACTTAACATTCCATTTTGATGAGGAAATGCTTTCTTTTGTGCCTCATATTGCTCATCTAAAAGTTCAGTTAAAACAGTTCGGGAATAACCCTTTCTTAATTTGACCTCTTCAAGACAAAGTCGATAAATTTTATCATGCTTGAAGATAAGCTCTTTCAATACTGTTTTAGCTACTCTTTTTAACTCGTCCAATTCTTCGTTTTTTTTCATTTGTTCCGGCGTCAATTCCAAAACATCAATGATCCTTTTTCCATATCTCACATCACCTGAGACATAGAAATAGCTGCACATATATTGAACGGATCCTACAAAATTGAGAGGAATCGTGAGAAAAGATTGCACTTTATTTCCAAGGGACATGATTTTATGCGCAGGCCAGTTGGCGTTGACAGCAAGATCAATAGATTCCCCCTGAAGTCCTCCCATGTACAGAGCTTCTATCAAACGTGGACAATGTTCAAGGCATATTTCATTCTCCTTCATCCAATTGACAATCTCTTTAGGGTAATACTTAGCAAATGCTGCAAAGATACCGAGAAGGTCCTCCATGCAATTTAACTCTTTTGCTTCCTTGATAATTTGTTTGGCAGCAGCCGGTGTCGGTTCTATATAAAAAAACTCAATTTTTTCTTCCAAAAATTGACGTTTAAAATCCTTTTTGACCTGCTGAGAAAAACAGACAAAAGAAAGACTCAAAAAAAAGGCAATAAATTTTAATTTCATCTACCAATAATTTCGCGAATAGGACGGTTTAGATTGTCATACATAATTTCTTTTAAGGACCCATTTGGAAGTATCATGTGTGTAAGGCAATGGAGATTATTATAACCATATCGAGTAACGCCTCCTTCGGCATCTATGACGGCAATGAGGTTATAGTTTTCATCATAATCTAGACAAGTTTCATTCCCATTTCCATCTTTCATTCGAATTAAATTTCCAACTTCATCGTATTCATAACTCACATAACCTACAGGACTTGAGACTTTAATGACTTGATCTCGCTCATTATAATCATATTCAAATCCTCCATCCGAATCTCGACAAGTCTTTAATCTGGACCGCTCATCATAGCTTCTTTCTACTTTGTATCCATGTGCATCTGACACTTCGGCTATTCGTCCTTCTGAGTCATACAATATCCTTTTTAGAAGTTCATTTCCTTTTTTGATTGCACTCACCGTGCTAATTTCAGGATCATATTCATATTCCATTGCTTCGGTCATGTAATATTCAAATGTAGTCTGATCATTAGCTAAAACCTCACCTTTCACAAAACCGCAAGGAAAAAAATGATTTAATCTTCCCTTTTCATCGTATTGATAAATTTGCGCCCTCCCAATTCCATCTAAAGAAGCAATCAAATGAACAAATATTATATCTCTATTTCACTGGGGATGAGTTGCTCAGCACTCTACCACCATACCCAAAAAGATATGTTATTGATTTTCAATCACATGATCTTATTTCTGCCAGTTCATATAAAGAACCTTTTCACCATATTAAAACCCTTGTATTACCAGAGCGGGAAAAAGCCGCGAAAAAAGAAATGGATAGGAATCAAAAGATTACATCAAATAACAAAACAAAAGCGAACTGGCATCATAGAAATTTTCTAGAGCATTGGTGGCAGCTTTCATATTCACGTCCTGAATTAATGAGTAAATTATCAAAATTAAACCGATACATCGCGTGTTCTTGCGTCACAAAACACCCAATTTTTGAATTTATAAGCTCAAAAATCCATCCTAATGCATCATTGCAAGTCTTTGCGCTTGAAGACGACTTTTCCTTTGGAATTCTACAATCTAAATTACATTGGTTATGGTTCATAAATAAATGTTCGACCTTAGGAAAAACGCCAAGGTACACATCAAATACTGTTTTTGATACTTTTCCATGGCCTCAAAGGCCTCATGAAAAACGCATAAAAAAAGTTGCTGAAAAAGCAGTTAATTTACGTAAAGTAAGATCCTTACTCATGAATAAACATAAAAAAAGTTTAAGGGATTTATATAATTTGCTTGATTTACCTGGAAATAACCTTTTGCGTGAAGCACAGGAAGAATTAGATGAAGCTGTATACGAAGTTTATGGTTTAATTGATAAAAACAACCCTTTAAAATTTTTATTGGAGCTTAACAAGCAACTACATACAAATGAGATAAATGGCCAAATAATCTCGGGCCCGGGTTTACCGAAATCAATTACCCATACCGCGGAATACATAACGAAAGATTGTATTAGCCCTCGAGAACATTAAAATTACGGTGCGATAACGGTGCAATCCACCGCCCTTTGCACCAACCCTTACCCGTAAAATCCGGTTGCATCCAATCCCCTCGCCTTTTACTATGATTCTCATAGAGGATGGATAGTGCTGAAAAGAGTAGAATTCTCCCTCCCTCATAACCCGTCGGTCGTAAGTTCAATTCTTACTTGCCCCAACATTCTAATTTTATCGAAAATAATTGGCTTTCCTCATAAAATTCTCTTTGCGGATAGGAATTAATGAGAAATATTAAAGCAATTTTTTTAACCATAATTCTAGGACTTACCATTCAAGCATTTACAGAAATACGAACAGCCGATTCCCTAGACCCCATCGAAAAAGAACTCAATATTTGTGGGAGCGAGACTTTAGCTCTCCTCGATATTGGCGATACTTTGCTACAACACAAAGATGCTGTGATGGACAAAAAGAATGATGAATGGAAAAGAGCCTGGTTTAAAGAGCATTACCCTCCCTTAAGCCGCGCAGATTATGTCGCTCTCGTGGGCATTGTAGAAAACGCTAGCGAAAATTGGAAGCTTGTAGATCCCCTCTGGCCATCCTTAATAAAAAAAGCTCAAAGTAAAGAAATTAAAGTTGTGGCTTTCACAAAAACTGTAGTTGATCCTTCATTGGAAGGAGTTCGTTCTAGAAATTTAAAAGATCACGGCATTTTGCTCAAAAATGAACTTAAAGGATTCGATTCAGGCAACTTGTATCACTATGACAATGATGGTGTCATTGAAACTGAGGCCCCACTTAAAGGCCCCGTTTTGAAAGAGTTAATAGGGCATTTCAGTTCTCACCCCAAAAAAATCATTTTTGTCGACGACCGGCTCGAACAAATCCAAAGTGTAGATGAATTTTGCAAGGAAGCGGGAATTTCCTGTATTGCATTCCATTTTACAGCAGGTAAAAAAAGTGTGCTTTCATTTAATGAAACTGTCGCTGCTTATCAATTGAAATTGTTAGTAGAAGAGCGACGTTGGATTTCAGAGTCTGATGCTCAAAAGTTGCTTCTGCCAAAAGAGTAGGCGCGATAAATTGTTAAAAGCGAAAGGCCCCGAGGTAATCCTCGAGGCATATTCCATGATTCACACACTGTTGGTTCTAGTGGCACTCCAATCTCCGGTTTCTGCCTGCAGATAGGAATTTTCTTCGATTAATTCATACCATTGGATCCTTGCGAATAGAAAAACCAATTAGCTGCAAGACCCAAAGATACAAAACCCACAAACTTAGTCAAAGATTTACGTCGGATGATAGCCTGAACGTCACTAATTTCCGTTTGAAGCTTAGATTGTTGTTCTTTTAAATTTCTTAACTGTTCGCAACCAGACTCAAAACCAGCAGAGTCAAAACCAACACGGGTAAAAGACCTTACTAAAGCCCGATCATCAGTCGAGTCATTATTGGCAGCAAAGAGATCAACTATTTCTTCAATACTTTTTCTATTAACAAAGCTGGTGTTTGATGGCTCAACAAATACACTCATCCAGTTGTAGTCAGATTGAACTTTAGTTGTTAACTTTTCGATGGTTTTGTTCATTTGATTAAGCTCTGCAACCATTTCTTGTTTTTTAATATCAAGAAATATCAAGATTGGATGGCAAGAAAATTTTATTACCTTCTCTTTCAACTTGAAAACTCATAACTAACTCCTTGTTTTAACTATTAAATTATTTTTTAAAAAGTTTAATTTATTACATTATTTAAATAATGTTATCTTATATATTATAAAGTAAAATTATTTAAAAGCATGCAAAAAATTTGCGAATAAATAGTATATTTATTTTTACTCCCTAGAAACTAATCTTTTAAGCAAAAAAAAGAATCTGGCTTTTATTAATAAAATTTATTTTAAATAAAGCGAGTTGACCCTTTGAGGATCCCTACTCCAAATTTTGAGATTTAATCATACAAAAGGACTCTAATGCTTCGATGGCATCAATCTCCTCCTTAAGCTTGGATTGTTCTTTTTCTAATTTTGCTAAAGATAGACGATCATTGTCAAAATTCCTTCGAAATGCACGATCGCTTTCAGAGTCATTATGTTTATCAAAGAGTGCTAAGACCTCTTTCAAATTTAATGATTCGTGGGGATTTGGCAGAAAAAACCAAATAGTTTGGTAGCAACTTTGAACCTGAGCTCTTAACTCTTCGATCTCTCTGTTCATTCTATTAAGCTCTGCATCCATTTGTTGTTTAATGCTTGAAGTGCGGAAAGGAATAACAGAAGTTAGATGAGGATTTTTTCGTCTCATCCTATTAATCCACAACTTTGATACTTTTGCCTCGCTTGGCCCTACTGCATTAGAAGCAAAGTTTAAACTGGATAAGGGAATATTAGCCTCAGTTACAATTGGAAAAAAGATAATTGACCTCATTTTTAAACTATTAAATGTATTTATATATTATAATGTTTAATTATATTATTTAGAAGAATTAAATTTGGTTGTTATTAATATAATTTATTTTAAATAAAATCACTAGCGATAGCTAGCACCGCCCTTGTTAGTCAAATTGCTTTAGGGATTATTTGCGGCGATTAAGCTTGCAGCTTAAAAGCGCTTTAATCCCCTTTGACGACCCGCTTTAACAGTTCAACGAGAGTTTGTACCGCTTGCTTGCCGGCAGTTTTATCGAATGTTTCATTGACGCCATGAGTAAGGCGCGGAGGAATGGCTTGTTTTTGCGAACGAGTGCCTGGTCCAATCACAATTGGCAATAGCTGATGTCGAAAAGGAAGATCGATCGCTTGATAAATGATAGAGGCGTCTGATTGACCTGGATTGGAATCCTCTTCTAGACACAGAAATTGATTACCCAAGTTCTTTAATAGCGTAGAAATTGGATCAGAATGAAAAAGCTCTTTAATGTCCATTCCAGACCCAAGATGGAAATCTGTCACTGGAATGTGAGGGATTTCCTCTAATTGTTTTCGGATCTGATCGCTGCTCATAAAACAGCGATTTCCAAGGATGAGCACGTGAGGGATTTCCTCTTCACAAGTTTCGACTTGAATTGAAGTTGGAGCAACGCCAATTTGATTCGCACCTCCTGCCGTGATTGTTTGTTTGCTGCTTGATTCGAGAATCGCTTTTGTCAGAAGATTTTGCTCTCGTCCTAATGTGCAAACGTGCCCCCCTTTCTGGGATAATGTTTTGAGAGTTGTTGTTTTAGCAGATTGGTTAAGTGGCGAGATGGCAATCGGATTCCAATCTTGAAGATGTAGAAGTCTTTGTTTTAGTTGCTCCAGAGACCCTTCGATCTGGACAACATAATTGCTTTTTTCTCTTGTATAGTAACCAAGAATGGGTTTCGGATTGCTTAAACTGACTGTGTTTTCCAAAACTAGGAGATAATTTCTTTTCGTGCTTAAGGGATAATCGCGGCCGATCTTTTTCCCTATGGCACGAGCTGTTTTTTCTCCGCTTCCCTCCTCCTTAAAGGTGATGGTGAAAATGATATTCTCTAGTTTGGCATTCTCTTTGAGAAGAAGAGCAACTAAGAGCTGAAACGCAACTCCCGCTTTACAATCGCTTACTCCGCGGGCAACGATTTCATGCGCATCTTCATAGGCCTGGAAAGGGTGATAGGGATCCGTCCATTCAGATGCAACGGCATCTACTGTATCGGCATGGGCGCTTAAGTAGATCAGGTTGCGATTGGGATTGATTGACTCTGGGAGGCAAACCAAGTTGTTCTTTTCATCGATAAAAATCGTATAGTGATCTAGAGACTCTTCGAAAATCTTTTTGCAAAACAAAATCAATTGAAGAACATTTTGCGGATGTAAGGTAACAGAGGGGATGTTGCAGAGGCTATTTAAGTAGCGACAATAGAGTTCGAAATGACTATCTGAGATCATAATTTTCCGCTTTTACTCTCTATGCCAAAATTTGGCACGTAATGCCGCGACAGCCTGATCTAGTGATTCCTGGGCATTTTTTGTCGCAGCCGCTCCATCACATCCAAGATGACCAATGCCATCTTGAATATAGAATTCGGAGGCAACACCGGCTTCCTTAAGACGCTCGTAATATCTTTTACCATCTTCAAACAAAAAGTCCTTTTCTGCCAAAAGAATAAGCGCAGGCGGAAGCTGAGTAAGATCCTTGGCCACTGCAGGAGAAACATAGGGATGATATACCTCTATGGGATCGTTTACATAACATAAAGCCTGCCACCGCATCACATCCCATGCATCACCTTGCGGCTGAAGTGAGCCTTTTCCTG
This sequence comes from Rhabdochlamydiaceae bacterium, assembly GCA_035478495.1. Lineage (GTDB taxonomy): Bacteria > Chlamydiota > Chlamydiia > Chlamydiales > Rhabdochlamydiaceae > DATIJP01. Next base: position 9,824 of record DATIJP010000009.1, on the reverse strand, counting down.
TAAGATCTGGAGCAGGATTAATCAAAATTTGCAAAGAAATTGGCGGCCCTTTCCGATCTCGAACCATCAAACATAATGCCGCAGCCATGTTTCCCCCGGCACTATCACCGACAACAGCGATGCGCTCTGTATCTATTCCCCAAATATGTTTTTGATTCTGAATCCAAAGTAAAGCATCGTAACACTGTTTAAGAGGAAGAGGGAATTTACCCTCAGGAGAATTGAGATATCCAACCGATATCACTATGGAAGAAGCCTTGTTACATAGATAGCGAGCGAGATTGTCGTGTGTATCTAAACTTCCTCCAACCCAGGCGCCCCCATGAATAAGCAAAATCGCAGATAAGGATTGTTGGGTGGATTGAGGAACATAGAGACGTATAGGGGTTGTTCTCTCTCCACATATCACCTCTTGATCTACCACTTGAGCTACAGCGCATTTTTCTCCTTCCTTCGCCAAACAGCGCTGATTAATCATCTCCCCTACTTCTTTGGGGTCCTGCTGCCAATCCCATCCATGAACAAAAAATGGTTGCAAGGATAATAATAAGGCAAAGGCGTGAATTCTCATAGATCTGAGCAGAATACCTGCTTTTAATAATTGAGCAAAATGCTTTTGTTTTGTACCTTTTTGACTTCATGGGGGAGAATTATGGACTTTAAAATTTCTATTTACCTGGCTGGAAGTATTAAGAAAGGGCACGAACGAAGTGATGAGTCATTTTGGACAGATGCTGATATGCTTTTGTTAAGAAAAAACTTATCAGAATACGAAATTTCCTTTCTTAACCCAGCTTTTCGATCAGATGACCTCTCGGATCAACGCTCTGTATTTGGCCGTGATATGACGCAGGTCTTTTGCAGCGACGTTGTTTTTGTGGATGCGCGAGACCGTCGAGGCTTAGGCGTAGGAGCTGAGATGATGTGGGCTAAATTCCATAAAATTCCTATTGTCACCCTTGCCCCGTTAGATTCCCACTATAACAAAAGCAAAACGACATTATTAAATGTAGCCGTAGAGAATTGGGTCCATCCCTTTGTAGAATCATTAAGTGACGCAATAGTTGAAAACCTTTCAGAGGGTGGGGGGTGGATACGAAAATTTGTAAACGCATCCGCTCCAAAAATAAAAGATCTTGAATGGATTGAATTGGCAATGCAGCACTACCTAGAAGCGCAATTACCTCATGATGAGCCGATGAAGGCTTTGATCACAGCTAACCCAAAATTGCAAAAGCGCATTTGGGAATCAAAAAATGAACAAAATCTCAACAACTTTTTGAATAGAATGTAAAGACATATTTTCGTGAAAAATTCAATTCTTGAGAGTTAATTTTACAAAAACATTCCAATGCTTTGATGGCATCAATTTCAGCCATAAGTATGGTACGTTGTTTTTTTAATTTGTCTAACCTCATCGATTCAGAGGCATAAGAGTTTGCCAATTCGAGATCCTCTGGATCATCAATATTGGCCACATAGATTGCTAATGCGCTTTCGATATCTTTGAGTGGGTGGAAACGGGATGGAACAAGCCCATAAATTAAATCGGCGTAAAGTCCAATCTTATTTGTAATCTGTTCGATGGTTCTGTTCATTTCGTGGAGCTTTTCATTCATTTCGTTTTTAGTGTGAGGAATAGATCCCCATCGACTCAATTCATTACCTTTGTTTACAACTTTAAAAGACACAACAAACCCCTTATTTTTATGTTTTTATCATAATAGCACTTAATATTTTTTAATTGTAAGAGTTATTATTTTTTACATTATTTAATCGAAGAAGGTTTGGGAAGAAAAAGGTCAACAAATAGCTGTCTTTTTTAAAGAAAGTTGGTAGAGTAGCGAGATTTTTAGGAGAAAACAGATGTATTTTAGGCCGATCTCATCGTGTACCCGATTTGCGCGCCCCCTCTCTCACACTCTTCCCATGCATACTAGACCCTTTTCAACATTGAGAAAGCCCTTAAAATTCCATACAAATTTTACTTCTCCTGAAAGATCTTTCTCTCAATCTACATTCTCTACCCCAGAAGGTGATACAATGAAAAAAACCGGAAAACTTGGATTGTATCTATTACTCGGAGGATCCCTATTAAGTTCTCTTACCTATCTTGACGACGATAAACCCTCTTCTCTAACTTCTACAAAACCTGTCATATTTTCTTCAATTGAGGGCAAACAATGGGTAGAAAAATGTGTGGAGCAGCATCCTGAGATCTTATGGCTCGCTGATACGAATGTGCGTAAAACGGAAGAAGGACAAGCAACTCTTCAAGGCACTTATTCCGAACAGTTATTTGGTCAAAAGTATATTGAATTTGACCGGACCATCATGACAGTCCATTGCTTAAGACTAATTTTAGATGGCAGCGATAAAGCTTATCTTACATTTACTGCAGCACAGCCAAATGATGCTAAGCTCTCACGTGAAAGCTTTCAGGCTCTACACTTGCAAGGGCAAGAATTATTAAAATCTAAGTGGAAGGGTCTGTCTGAATTGCAAATAGCACAAGCCATGGAAACAGCTCTAGTGCTTGGCGATATTGGAAAGAGTGGAAAAGCACGAGAGCTATTCAAGCCCTTTGACATTACCGTTCCAGATCATGATGATTTTTATGGAGAGGCAATGCCAATAATCATGAAATATCCTGAGCTTTGCCCTTCATTTGCCAAACTTCCATACTCTGCTCAGAAGCTTCTCGTCAAGATCGCGGGCTTAGCTCATTATGGCCATATCACTCATTTGGAAGGAGGAGCTGGAATGTTTAGTAAACTTAAAGAAAGCAGAGTGCCCTCTTTAGACCCCACCGCTCTTGCTTTCGATCTATTCGTTCATACTTGCGATGTTTATGGCGCTTTAGGCCATGTAAACAATCAATCTTCTCTTGTTGGGATTGAATCGACATATCGCGCTATGAAATCCATGTCAGATGCAGTAAAAGTTCTTTCAAATCCTGACAAGACAGAGTGGGATGCCTATAATGCTTATTTAGAAGTGCGTGCCGCTTGGCTAGGATTAAGTGCAGAAGATCGATCCGACCGTGTTTTAGCGCGCATTGGGGCAATGCTTAGATTATTCACTGTTCAAGAAGGGGTCGTCTTGAAAAAGGCTATGCTAGAACTCGATTCAAACGTTCAAAGCAGAATTGCAGCACAACTTGATGTTCAAGAGCAAGATCAACCTGGCCGCACTCCTACTTATATGCCTGCAGTACTCGTTAATCTCTCTAATAATCCGCAGCTGGGCGGATCCAAAGAAGAAAGGTTATCTAAAGCAATTATAGCCGGCCTACCTTTCATCACCAGAGTTTTGGAGAAGCACAAAGAACTATTAGCTAATGGTGAGATCGATCCCAATATTCCTCTTAATTTCAACAATATGGCAGGAGTTGCAAAAACGTCTCCCCAGTTACTCAGCCAAGAGTTCCGTATTGACAAGGAAGGCATTGTCCATTTGGCGGAATAGAATGATTTATGTCTCTTTGTACTTAATCAGGCAAAATGAGGTTAGAGAAACAAGTGCTGCAACTACTATCACAAGCATGAATGAGGTGATGTTATCTGATGCTTGCACAAAATAAAGAGAAACAATCGGCGTCAAGCCTCCCACGATGCTATCGCAGAGGTTAAAACTAAGCCCGATGCAGGAATAGCGTACTCTATTGGGAAACAGCTCACAAAATAACGAGGGCAAAAGAGCTGTTTGAATGCTCAAAATGCACATGAATAGCAATTCAAAGATAATGATATTGATCTTGGTTGGATGGGAATTAAAAAAGTAAAGAGTAAGGGAGATCAAAGAGAGCGCAAGAGTACTCCAAATGAATAGCCGTTTAATTTTTATCTTATCTCCTAGTTTGCCAAAGAATAAGATCAAGAGCGAAGAGATCGATAAAATGGAAATTGTGATGATCAAGTTGTCTAGTTTGCTGATGATCCCCAATCGAATAAAATAGATCCCTGTAAAAACAGAAAAGATATAAAAACCCGCCGCTTCTAAAGTCGATGCAGTAAAGCCTAAAAAAATATTCTTTTTATGGATTTTTAGAGCTTCTGCAACGGGATTACTAAGCACCTTTTTTTCTTCTTCCAAAAGTTTAAAAGGAGGAGTCTCTTTTAATTTTAACCGGAGAAAAAATCCAAATAAGCCAAAGATCCCACTGGCTAAAAATGATAAGCGCCATCCCCATTCAAGAAGATTTTCATGGGAAAGATACCGTTCTAGAAAAAAGCATTCTAAAAGGCTGATGATCACACCAATTTGCGGGCCAAAAAAAGTAAAACTCGTTGTGAATTTTCTCTCTTTTACATAGGAACTTTCATACAAATAGCACATGGCTCCTGGAAGCTCACCTCCGACAGGAACCCCTTGTAAAAATCTAAGTACCCCTAAAAGGATCGGAGCGGCCACTCCAATTTGGGCGTAAGTTGGAACAAAAGCGGTCAACATACTCGGTGCGACCATCAAAGTAATGGTCATCATAAAAGAAAATTTTCGGCCGAAGCGGTCCCCCAAATAACCAAAAAAAAGTCCTCCTATGGGCCTCGCAAGAAATCCAATAAAAAAGATGAAAAGGGTATTAATTAAAGCAACAATTTCCGAACCGGTTTGAAAAAAGAGCTCGGCAATGATGGGCGACCAGTAGATATATAAAAAAAACTCGTACCATTCGAGAATCCCTCCAATGGTAACGGCAGAAATCACCTGAAATTGTCTCGCCTTAGATAAAGCCATTTATGACTTTATATAGAAACAAAGTCATTCGAGGTCAATAAGTGATTGCATTTTTATACATCTCCTCGGCTTGCCCTGCCTCCATCAATATCACGAAGGATCGCTCCATTCATTTTTGCAAGGTACTGAAGTTTTTCTTGACTCTGTCTTTCATTAAGAGCGCAAAGCATAATAATTCCCACAGCTCCAGAAATACCCCCGATAACTTTTTGCGCAGTTTCAGAAAATTGCTTAGAAAACACCCTCTGAGTTGTTGTGACCCCAGCTACTGGACTTCTCCAAACTTTGTTAGGCAAAGTAGTTCGTGGTTGTGTCGATATTTCTCTAACGAAGGCCTTAAAATGATGAGCTACACCTTTTACGTCTTTTACAAACATAGAACCTCCTTTTCGTTACGACGCGCTAAGAATGCTGTTTTCCAATAGAAAAAGTCAACGATTTATAACGTTGCTTTTATAATGGCAGGCCTTTTTCATCCGTCGTATCCATAAATACGGGACGTTCTGAAAGTAGTACAGTGAAGCGTAGACCCCTAAACGGTCTAAGAGGCTCTTGAAAAGGAAAACGAATAGCATCAGGATGTACAAAATGTGCATGCTGTTGGGGTTGTTGGGGCTGTGCAGGTGCTGCTGGAGGCTGATTTGGGTTTATTGGATTTGTTCCACTCATTTTTTCACCTTATTTAAAGTTAATAATATTATTCGCATTAGATTATACTTAATTGTTTATTTATTGTTTAACGAATTGTTTAAAGCTTTGATTTTCAATAGATTATAAACAAAATATACATTGACATTAAAATAATTATTTGATATAATTCCTATTAAATCAATTATATTAGTTTATTTATGAGCATAACTTTAAATAAAGACCCGACAATTCCTATTAGTTCAGGTGTACCGACAAATCAACAAGCAGAAGCCCTGCATATCCAATCGGCGCTTGATGCAATCAAAGCACCAGTCGCTGTCCCTTCAAAACTTGTGGCGGCAGAAGAGCAAAAAGAAGATGCGAAAAAGTATATTGAAGAATACGATTTAAGACATGCGATTTGCACTTATAATGGAATTAAGAGCTCAAAAAATATAGAAGCTGATGCATTACGCAGCGGGGCAAAACAATTTTCCGAAACTTTGGGCAATTTACCTGAAAATATCAGAAAAATGATTCCCGAAGAGTGTTTAAAAATGACAATAGAAGCCTTTAAAAATGCATCTACTCTGTCTATTTTAACAGCCAATCAGAAAACAGTTGATGATATTCGACAAGGTAAGCTAGTTCTTGTTCCAGCTGGATTCAAAGGGCATGAATTTTATCTTGTGTTTGGCTTAGGTTATCTTTTCATTTGTAATCGTGGAGATAGACCAGATTCAACAAAAATGTTGCAAAGTTACAAAATTGATACATCGCGTTTCTCTTTATCAGATTTACAGGAAATTTTACAAATTGTAGTTCTAGGTACTCGTAGGGACTTTGAAGGAAAGTTCGAGTTAATCCTTCGAAACTTCCTCCTGCGAGACTACGTCATGGCACCTGCGACTGATCGTTTTTGTTCTTTCGTAGAACGAGATTTATCACCAAAAAAAGACCAAAAGATAGGTAATTGCGTTTATGTAAATGCAAAATTAGCCTCTCGTCTTGCAGTTGCAATAAGTCTAAATATGAAAAAGACAAAATTAGCTCTAAGTCTCGGGATTGGAATAGTTAAAAATATAAAGATCGCAAAAAAGTTTTCCAAAGCGGTCTCCGCTCACAACCGTTTAAAAGCACTAGATAAATACATTGCATTCGACCTTGAAAATAAGGAGTTGGGATTACGTGATGACGCATTGGGAAAGGAAGCTGCCTCTTTAGCAATAAAACATTTAAAGAGTAATCCAGAGTTAGATTTAGCAGACTATCCTCTCTTTAAAAAAGTTTTATCCTAATTCCTAATCCTTCTTAGGAGAAGCTGAGCTTCCCGCTAAAATCCCTCCATCGATTGTAAGTTCGCTTCCTGTCATGTACTTGGATTCCTCTGAAGCAAGAAATAAAACTGCAAAAGCAACATCTTCTGGATCGCCGAATTTTTGCATCGGGATATCTTTGACAAGATGAGCAATACGCTCTTTTCTTCCTTCTTTTGGTCCAAGCATCTCTTCCCACATCGGCGTCATAATGGCAGCAGGATGCACAGAGTTGCAGCGGATATCATATCCATTCTGACAGCAATAAAGAGCTACGCTTTTGGTATGATTGCGCACCTCTGCTTTACTTGCCGCATAGGCGGCTGCGCCTGGAATTCCAACAAGACCGGAGCGCGAGGAAATATTGATGATTGAACCCTTGCCTTTCTTCATGACTTGAATGGCATGTTTACACCCTAAAAAAGTCCCTTCTGAGTTGATTGCATGGATCTTTCGCCAGCTCTCTAATGAAGCATGTTCAGGATCTTGGGGCCCAAATCCTTTTTGAAAGCCTGTAATCCCTGCATTATTCACGAGAATATCGAGCCGATCTTTTTGTTTAATGATAGCGCTGATCACTTTTTCCCAATTTTCTTCTTTTTGAACGTCTAGATGGAGATAATGGGCCTTTGGGCCCAATTCTTTTGCAGTATCTTTTCCTAAATCATCTTGAATATCGGTCAAAAAAACAGTAGCGCCTTCACGAATAAAAAGTCTAGCGCACGCTTCACCAATCCCTTGAGCAGCACCTGTGATTAGAGCTATTTTATCTGCAATTCGACCTTTCATTTTGACTTCCCTTTTTAATTTAAGTTCAGCTTTCAAGGCGCTCTTTATAAGCATCCCAGCCAACCGTGCGATATTTTTCAGCCATGGCCCCCGGATCTTTTGCCCCATATAATCCCCTGCCTACAATCATCACATCTGCACCCCGCTGAATAATTGCTTGATGAGGGGTAATGTATTGTTGCCCTAGTTGATCTCCTTGGGTCGCAAGATTTACTCCTGGAACAAAGTGAATGAATTGGGGATCCTGAGTCAATTGATGTTGAGTAATAAACCCGATCACAAATGAGCTATGGTTTTGAGCAAATTGTAATGTTTTTTGCGCGTAAAAATCGTCTGTCAGTGAACCCGCCGAACTCATTTGTGAAATGAGCAACAGTCCGGTCCTATTATTATCGGTAGCTTTTTGAAGAGCTTGAATGAGCCCAGGGCCTGGCAAACCATGTGCATTGATTAAATGGGCCCAGGAAGAAATTTTATGAACCCCTCCTCGGTATTGCATCTGGACAGTATTCCCAATGTCTGCAAATTTTCGATCTTCAAAAATCAAAAAATGATGTTTTTCAGCAAGGGCTTGCAAATCTTGAATAAAGGCATCATCAAATTCTTCAATAATGTCTGCATGCGTTTTGAGGACACAAATAGAAGGCCCCACTGCATCGGCAAAGGCCAGTAGCTCTTTTTTATTGGGAAGATCAGCAGAAGCAGCTAAATTGGTTTGTTTCTCTTCCATGAGTCGGAAAAGTGCGCAAGAGATAGGATGGCTTGCAATCTCTGCACGCTTTGCATAGCTTTGAGTTTCAGTTTTTTTATTTTGATCTGCCTTAGAAACGTTAGCCGTGAGATTGCCTGCAGACTTTAGGATAGAAAAGACTTGAGAAATAGTGAGTACTGGATGCACTTCAATATCAATTGATTCCAGCCGCTGACTACCCTTCTGCTCACGATCTATAAAAACAAGAGCGTCTTTGACTATAAGTCCTTTGGAACGCATAGTTTGCGCCGTTGTGGCAATGCTTTCACCTGAAGTGATGACATCTTCTATAATGAGAGCTTGGTCATTTTCTTTGTAAACCCCTTCGACAAGCTGTTTTGTTCCATGCTCTTTTACCTTATCTCGTACCATGATCATGGGAAGATTGTGACGCAAAGAAATTCCTGAACATAATGCCAGAGCAGCATAAGGAACTCCACAAATGACATTAAATGAAAGAGAGTTTGCTTTTGCCCGCATTAAATCACTCATCCGCGCTAACAATTGAGGATAAGAGATAGCCCTGCGTAAATCGATGTAATAAGAAGATTCAGCACCGCTTTTCAATTTAAAGGAGCCAAATTGAATCGCTCCGATTTCGTATAGCTCTGTCACAACATCTTTCAATTCCTGCTCAACTTCAATAGTGTCATTTGCAGATAAAATTACTTGCTTCATAGTAGTTTGTACTCCTGAAAGTTAAAATAGGTGCTATTTTAACGGCATGTTTTTTAAAATTGGAAGATCTTTCTTTGTTTTAAAAACGATAAGAATATTCTACTTGCATTTTTACATCCCAATAATGGCGGGCAATCTCAGCATCTAGCCTCACATTGAGAATAGATTGATTGTTGAAAAAATAAGTGGAGACAGCAGCACCCGGCACAAATAGAACGCGATTTGGGAATATTCCGTTAACAGTGAAAAAAATGTCCCCTTCTTGAAACCTAGCCGTTGTTTTTTTTCCATGAAATCTCCACTCTTCAGCAACTGCAAGTCTGACTTCTGGAACAACAGTTACGCAGGTAAATACTTTATACGCTGAAAGACGAAAACCCTCTTCTGCGCGGAGATAATCAGAATTTCGTGATTTTACTTTTAGATCAATGCAATCGCCTTTGTGCTCTTTATAGTCGGTCTCATGAATGAAAATATAATCCACCATCGCATAGGGAGTGAACCATGCATCACACATTTCTCCTTTTGGGCCTAAGGGGACTCCCATAGCAAGATGGACCGCTCCCTCAATGCCTGAATTGGTGTGATGTGGTTTTAGATTAAGGGAAGCAAAAGAGCTTCCAAATTTAACATGACGTGTCCCATTAAACCCATTATAGGCCCCTAAAAGAACAAGGTCGGTAAAGAAATGTTCTATGCTATATGAGGAATAAAAGAGTGCATAGCCGCTATTTGTATGGCCAAATCCTGATCCTGCTCCGCCATTATGTATATTTAATGCTGAATAACTGTAGGCAAGACTTCCACCGACTAAAAAGTCTGATCCGAATAGATAATCAGCTCCTAAAGCTACTCCTCCGGAATTGGTTGAAAAACCTGGAACATAATTCACAAGTGATCCTTGATTAAGAAAATCCCCAAAA
>DATIJP010000008.1:0-6321 GCA_035478495.1 Rhabdochlamydiaceae bacterium | reverse complement strand
AAGGGTTCTGTTTCTGGCAAAATTGCAAAAGCTTGCTCTCTCGCCGGACTAAAAACGGGTCTATTTACCTCACCCCATCTTTTTTGTTTCGAGGAAAGGATTAAAATCGATGATCAGATGATTCCCAAAGAAAAGATGGCTACGGGGTTATTGAAACTGTTTCATATCGCAGAAGAGGAGGGTTTTACCCCGACTTTGTTTGAAATGGTCACCTTTCTTGCGTTTGATTATTTTAGAGAAGAAAAAGTGGAGATTGCCATCATTGAAGTGGGAATGGGGGGACGGCTTGATGCAACCAATCTCATTAGCCCTCTTGTTTCGATCATTACATCCATCAGCCGTGAACATGTTCAATATTTGGGAGAGACACTCGATGAAATCGCAGCTGAAAAAGCAGGGATTTTAAAACCAAATACCCCTGCGGTGATTGGTCCAAAAGCACATTTAGAACCCATTGTGAAAAAAGCTAAAGAGTTAGAGTGTCCTCTTCATGAAGTGAGTGGCGCCTATTCATTTTACGATTATGAGAATCAAGCGATAGCAGGTGTTGCACTTTCTATTCTTTCAAAAAAAATTGCGCTTTCCAAAAAGAATATAAAAGAAGGGTTACAATTTCGGCCGTCTTGCAGATTTGAAATCAGAGGAGGGATGATTTTTGATGTCGCCCATAATCCAGATGGATTTATGCGTTTGCAACAGGCCCTTAAAACCCATTATCCAGATGAGCAGTTCCGTTTTGTTATTGGAATGTCTCCTACAAAAGAAATTGAGCCCTCTTTTCGAGCGATCGTCGCAAATGCGAGCGCCTTTCACTTAGTGCAGTCCCAGGATGGATTAACAGTTCCTACCCATCAATTAGAACCTCATGTTAAAAAATTGGAAATTCCCTATTTTTTAGAAAAAACAATCGGTGAAGCTATTAGAAATGCAAAAGCTGCGAGCACCCCAAACGAAAGGATTGTGGTGTGCGGCAGCTTTTACATTATGCTTGAATCATACCATTGTTAAAGACAAAGCTTGGCGTTTCAGAGTATTGATCGAGTTCTCTAAACCACTCCTGAGTATCGCCTTCAAAAGGCTTTCCGGCAATTTCATGGCCTACTTCTAAAAGTACCGTTTTTAACTTTTCATCGTTGCCTTGGCTAAGATCAATTTTTTCTACTTGGCTTTTTGATTTTAACCTACTTTTCAAGTCTTGCAATTTATTCTTAATCTCTTGTTTATGGTGGAGTGCTTCAGCAAGTTCAAAGAGTTCGAAAATAAGATCTGCTTCTTCTGGAGGAATTTCTTTGCGTAGTCTTTCAGATAGCATTTCAGAGAGATTTTCAAATAAGGCCTCAAGTTGTGCTTTTAAAGCTTTATTATTTGATTCCGGATGCGCGATCATTTCACTGGCACAATCAAGAAATGCCTGAGCTTCTTCAATAAAGCTATACCCTTCCTCACCATGTCTAGCTTTAAAAGCTTCAAGTGAATTTTTTAAAGCATCTACTTTCGCAGCAAGGCTTGTGAAATCATTCCTAAGTACAGACTTTTCAAGGTCTCTTGCGCGCGTTAGAATCACAGAAATTTCACGGTCGACAAGTTGCTTTTTAGCGGTTTGAATTCGTCCTCTAAAACCTGTATTTGAAAAATCACTTACCTTTTTATCAAGACTTTCCAAAGCTTCCGAGATCTCATAAATTGCATCAGGGGAAAGATCTGTTTCCTGAAGTGTCTCCTCGACGCTCTCAAGAATTGCCGTGTCGCGAAAGATATTAGTATTAGCCTCTATTCTCATGATTAGCCTCTTTATTATAAATTAACGCTAACTTTATGAGATCATTATACAATCTTTGCAGTTTATTAACAATCAGTCAAAATTATTTGATTTTTGCAAGAGATAAACGCATCAATTCTTTTTTTGAATTAAAAACAGGGAAGGGCTTTTACTACGATTTAGGGAGAGATGATGGCAAACATGCCAAAGAGAGGGGTCTAACTGCTCTAGAAGCGAAAGCAGCAATGCTTGCTCTCTTTCGCCTTCTAAATGGCCAGGGTAGCAGGTGATTGAGATCAGCCCCCCAGTTTTCAAAATGGTAAAAGATTTCTTTAAACTTTCGAGTGTCGTTTCCGCTTTGGTCGTAATTGTCTTATCGCCGCCTGGCAAATAGCCCAGATTGTAAACGATAAGGCGAATCGGTTTGGAGAGAACAATCTCAGGAAACTGTTCATGTGAAGCCTTGAAAAGGTGAATTTTGAGGTGATCTTCAGGATATTGGTTAAATAAAAGAGTTGCATTTTCAAGGGCTTTTTCTTGGATATCCAAACTGATGACCCCGCCGCCTCCTTGGACCATTTGAGCCAATTTTAAAGAATCTTTTCCGTTACCGCAGGTAGCATCGATGGCCCAATCGCCCACTTTAAGAATTTTTTGCCAGTAGGAGTGGCTAAGATCTTGATAAGAATTAAAAATGGGGAATTGACTCATAAAACAAAGCATATTATCGTATACCCGCTTTTAATTGGGATATTAGCTCAGTTGGTTAGAGCGCCACGTTGACATCGTGGAGGTCAGCTGTTCGAGTCAGCTATATCCCACCAATTTTTGTTTTACGGTGAGTTTAGAACTTAATGCATTAAGACGAACTGCTTCCCGCGTCTTAGCGGCAGCGGTGACGGAAGTTTTCCCAAGTAGCCTTCTTATTGATGGTAGAGATCATCAAGGCGGTTTCTACTACGATTTTAGTTTCCCCTTTGTCTTTCAAAAAGAATTTATTGCTCTTATTGAAGAGAAGATGCGCGCGCTTGTAAAAAGCGGCACCTCTATTGATCTTTTAGAAATGATGCCTGCAAATGCAGGGGAGTTTTTACGGCACCACAAGCAGCCCAATAGAGCGCAAATGGCTGTGGAACATAGTGGAATGCTCATTGAAATATTTCAAATGGCAGGGTTTGTCGATCCTTGCCCGGGACCCTATCTTTCCAATGTGGATGAAATCAAAGCTTTTCGTTTATACGACGCCACGCAGCAAAGTGACCAGACAGTGCGCATCTGGGGGACGGCTTTCTTTAGTGTTCAAGAGTTAAAAGATCATTTTCGTGGAAAATCTAAGAAAAAGCCGCCTGCCGGACATATTGAGCTCGGTACCCAAATGGACCTTTTTTCTTCTTATCAGGAAAAATTCTGGAGATGGCACCCAAAAGGAGAGAGAATTAAACAGATTTTTTTGAATTTATGGCGTAAATGGCATCAGGAAGAGGGCTTTCATTTCCTTTCCACGCCCCATCCTTCTTCTGCTCTGGAATTAACACAGGCACATTTGGATTTTACGTTGAAGAGGCCTTCGATCTCTTTTCCTTACAAAATTGCAGAAATGAATCATTTTACAGAAGAGGGTGCAAAGGCCTATGAGGGGTTGCTGGCCTCTAAAGAATATTCTGCCGATGTCGCCCATATTTTTTGCGATGAAGAAACTCTTTTACAAAACACTATTTCTTCCTTGCAATTCATGAGAAAATTTTCTAAACTTTTTCCTTTTGAGGTGAAGTGGGCTTTGGCCCCTTCTCAAGCGAAAAAGAAGAAAGTGGATATTTTGAAAAGAGCTTTAGAGGTTTTGGAGATCGATTATTCTATCGATGAGCGTAAAAAACCTGCAAATGGCCCAGAAGTGTCTCTTCTTGTGCAAGATGGATTAGGAAGAGAGTGGAGCCTTTCCACACTACGATTAGAATCTCTTCTACTTGAAAAAGTAGGATTTCAAGGGGCGCTTATCGTGCGGAGCCTTTTTTCATCTGTGGAAAGGTGGATTGCTCTTTTACTTGAGCGCACGCAAGGAGAGTTGCCATTTTGGTTGTCTTCTGAACATGGTTCAGATAATCTTAAAGCTGAAAATGAAGAAGGGGAGACTAAAGAGTCTTTCCTAAAGTTGGTAAACCAGAAAAAGGAAGAGTTAACTTGAGAGTTAATAGACAGATACGAGCGCTAAGAGTGCGCGTGATTGACAAAGATGGGACTCAGCTCGGAATTTTGAATATAGGAGAAGCGCTTGCACGAGCAGAGAGTGCGGGGTTAGATCTGATCGAAATTTCTGCTGGTTCAGATCCTCCAGTGTGCAGGATTATCGACTATGGTAAATACCGCTATCAGATCACGAAAAAGGAGAAGGAGAATAAGAAGGCGCAGCATCAGGTCAAAGTGAAAGAGATCAAAATGAAGCCTCAAACTGATGAGCATGATCTGCAAACAAAGACCAAACATGCGCGTGAGTTTATTCAGAAAGGAAATAAAGTGAGATTGACCTGTGTCTTCCGCGGTAGGGAGATGCAGCATCCAGAGTTCGGCGAAAAGGTGATTAAAAAGATGATCAGCGACCTTTCGGACATTGCAACGCCAGAGTCGAACGCAAAATTATTAGGACGCAGCTTGTCTGTGGTTTTGGCCCCGGGAGTTGTAAAAAAGAAAACCAATCACATCAAAGAAAGCGCAAGTGAGGAGAAGAAAATAAATGCCTAAAATGAAGTCAAGAAAGGCGGTTTTAGCCCGATTTAAAGCGACAGGAACAGGAAAATTACTCCGTACCCGTCCAGGAAAACGACATAAGCTGACAAAAAAAAGCTCTACGAGAAAAAGAAGACTTTCAAGAAGAGCATTGGTGAGCGAAGGTCAAACAAAAATGTATGCTAAAAAACTGATGTTAGTTTAGGAGATAGAGAAATATGGTAAGAGTTACAAATTCTGTGGCCTCCCTCCGCAGAAGAAGTCGATTGCTTAAAAAAGCAAAAGGATTTGTAGGGGATCGTAAAAACCATTTACGGCTCACAAAAAATGCAGTGATGTCTGCAATGGCATTTAATTATCGCCATCGCAAGCTCAGAAAGAGAGATTTCCGTAATTTGTGGACAATTCGTATTGGAATTGGCGCAAAAATTAATGGAATATCTTACAGCAAGTTCATTTATGGCCTCAAAAAGGCGGGCTGTAACTTGAATCGCAAAATGCTATCTGAGATGGCTATTCGAGATCCGATTGGTTTTGCTGCGATTGCAGGAGAAGCAAAGAAAGCGATTGCTTAAATTTTCTTTGGGAAGCTGTTCTTAGTATATGGATGAAAGAGTAACTGAGTTACGCCAGCAGTTTCAAAATGATCTGAAAAGCATCAAGGACAGCAAGGGCGTAGAAGAGCTGCGTGTTAAATACCTTGGAAAGAAAGGACCGATGCAGCAGCTCATGCTTGAGCTGCGCAATGTTGCGCCTGACGAGCGTCCGCGCGTAGGGCAAAAAATCAATGAACTTAAATTCGAGTTTTCTTCGCTCTGCGAGCAGGCCTTGCAGAGCTTTTCTCAAAATGAAATAGCAAAGAGACTTGCCGAGGAAAAAATCGATATTTCCCTTTCTGGAAGACGCGGCTATATTGGAAGAGAGCATCCTCTTCAAAGCATGCTAAAGGAAATGATTGGCATCTTTTCTGAAATGGGGTTCACCGTTCAATATGGCCCTGAAATTGATTCCGACTACTATAATTTCGAAGGGCTTAATTTTCCTAAGGACCATCCTGCAAGAGAAATGCAGGATACTTTTTATATTACTCCTGACCTACTTCTCCGTACACAAACCACCAATGTGCAATTGCGTTTAATGGAGACACACCAGCCGCCCATTCGGATCATTGCGCCAGGGACAGTCTACCGCAACGAAAATGTCAGTGCGCGCTCGCATGTCTATTTCCATCAAATTGATGGGCTATACATCGATAAAGATGTGAGTTTTGCTGATCTTTTTGCCACAATGAACCAATTTTGCAATCGATTATTTAACAGAATCGTTGAGACCCGTTTTAGACCTAGTTTCTTCCCATTCGTGGAGCCTGGCATGGAGCTTGATCTGAAGTGCACCTCTTGTGGTGGAAGTGGTTGTCGCCTTTGCAAGCAGACAGGCTGGCTTGAAATCTTAGGAGCAGGGCTTGTGCATCCGACCGTGTTGAAAAATGGTGGGATTGATCCGCAGCATTATTCGGGCTATGCTTGGGGACTTGGCGTTGAACGATTAGCGCTGTTGCGTTATGGCATCCCTGATATTCGGATGTTATCAGAAAATGACATGCGTTTCTTAAATCAGTTCTAAATTCCTTCATTTTTTTTCGCCTATCCCATATCCTACTATCCATTAAATGGAAGAGTGGCAGAGTGGCCGATCGCGTCTGTCTTGAAAACAGAAGTTGGGCAACCAACCGGGGGTTCGAATCCCTCCTCTTCCGAAATTTTTTCAAAATTTAGGAAGGGGAGGAAGCCAATCGGTTGGCTTCCGTAGGGATTCGAAGTGAAGCGCTCTGCGTAGCGCGA
>DATIJP010000007.1:0-1739 GCA_035478495.1 Rhabdochlamydiaceae bacterium | reverse complement strand
CCTCCCTTTCCTCCCTCTCAAACTGCAAGACATGGAAACCATTGTCTCTTTGCAACTCAAGCGGGTGGCTTACCGCCTTGCGGAGAGACAGATTGGAATGCGCTGGGATCAAAAAGTGGTCCAACACCTGGCTCAAACAGGCTACGACCCCATCTTCGGCGCCCGTCCTCTTAAACGCCTTATCCAAAATGAGGTGGTGAATCTTTTCGCCACCGCAATCCTTGAGGGCAAAATTCCAACAAACAGCGAGCTTCTTCTCATAGGCGAGCAGCAAGGAGATCGCTTTGCGATCAGTTATACCAAAACAACCTGAGTTTTGGGTTCAGTTTATAGAGAATTGTCGCAGATTTCGAGGCAATTTTTGAAGATAAAGATGGATCTGTCAGAAGGAAGAGACAGACCAACTAAGGCTTCACACTGCTCCTAATACTTTTTGGTTCCGCGAGACGATTTATGCCTTCCGCCGTTCTCCAAATGAGTACACTTAACAGTGCTTCGACCACTCCTTGGTTAATGGAATGCCGTCTTCTGCAATGCTTTCTTGTGCATTCTCACAGTGCTTCGACCACTCCTTGCCGTCTTGAATGACGTCTTTTGCAATGCCTTGTCGTACATTCTCTATTCTGGTTGCTCGCAGGGAGTCTTCATTTTCTTTCGTTTTTAAAGCGACAGTGGCTGCCCACATGTTGCATAACGATACATGTTCAGAATACTGGTCCGATACCAGAGGATCTACCCCACCATCATCACCTTTTAGTGACTGCTTCTGTGCCTCGTATTGGGAGAGAGTGTTTTTTGCCTCTGATAATTCGATTTTTCGGAAATCCTTCTTCCCTCTCCTCCCTCTGGGATCATATGGAATTTCTTTTACTAACTCTGCTTGGCTCAATTGAAGATAGTAATTTAGATCCCTTTCTTTTTTCACAGGGAGGCGCCTCTTATCGGTTCTACTCTCACTTGCCTTTGCCCTATTTTCTGCTTCCAAACCCCTATTTTCTGCTTCCAAACAAAGTTCATTCAACTGTTTTTCTTCTTCGTCTGAGATACATGACGTTTTGTTTTCTGATTGTGATGATTGGCATATTTCACCTTCATGGACCTCGCAGAATTCATTATGCGCTAGGACTTTACCGTTACCCTTGACTTTTTCCGACGATGTTCGATCCTCACCAACGTCAAAAGAAAATTCTTTAAACTGAGGGCTCTTTGCAAAACTTACTTTTTTCTTCCCGCTTACATTTACGTGGCGGGCTTCTAAACCGTTACCCTTGACTTGTTTCATCGATGTTCGATCCTCATCATCGTCATCGCGGACTGCTAATTTGTTGAGAGCAACGGCATAAACAAGACCCCCAATACATCCAATTACAATTGCGACAGGCAAGCTAAAAGTCGATAATGCGCCGACGACAAACGTCATCCCCACCGCGACAATCACCCCAAGAGCAACAGACGCAACCTTAACCATCTTCGAGCTCAAATAAGTTGTTTTGAGAATACCCTTATTAGGGCACTTTTCCCCGTTAACTTGAACATTAGTAATTGAAGCCATTTTTACACCTAAATTTTTAATTATATAGATTTATTGTAGTATTTATTGGTTCATCCGACAAATGCGTACCTGCAGTGGGAAAAGGCATTAAGTCCTTAGATTTTTAAGAGCCTTAATTATCAGTGTGTTGTAATTTCTTGAGATTTTGGGGTAGGGGAATAGCAACAAAAAGAAGCAGACATATAAA
>DATIJP010000006.1:0-16063 GCA_035478495.1 Rhabdochlamydiaceae bacterium | reverse complement strand
TCAGGTCCGCAAATACTGATGCGGTCGCAGTGCATTGCTCTTCTATCGTCACCTCTGTTATAATCACCTCTTCTATCATGTCTGTCAGCACTAAGCAGTGTAGTGACTGCAACCATTGATAGGGCCGCTTGTGGCCATAGTTTTTTAAAATCCATGTTCAATTCTCCTTTTTAATTCAGGGATGCCATTCCCATGGCACTCTTTATAAACGTCACTGTAGGAATTATGGGATTTTTTATCTAGCTTTTTTTTTATTTAATAAAAAGGGCCCCGAAAAAGGGCCCTATTATGAATTGGAAATTGCTTTTGTTTAGAATGTAAACTTAGCAGTTAAAGTCACGCCTTGAGTAGAAAGATCGCCGCGTGATTGTGCAAATACGTTTTCTCCATGGACAGTAGTACTACTATCGCCAATTCTATTCACTCTCCAAAGTTGGTTTTGGTTAAAGAATTGATGGAATTCCCAAGCGAGTTGGAACTGAATGCCATAATTACTATCACGGAATAAAGATAACCATTCGATTCCTAAAGCAAGGTCAAGCATTGCTCTGACTGAATGGAAATTTTCGTCTGTTTCTAAGATAGGAGTTTTGGCAAATCCAGTCACTGCAAGTGGAGATTGATTAAACTCTTTATGTTCCACTTTGAATTTTCCATAAATAAGCGAAAGAGCTAGATTTCCAAAAAATCCCCAATTGCTAGGACATGCATCGAGTGGGCAGCAACCAAACCACCAATTCGTATCCAATCCCGCACGAACACCACCACCATAGAAACGGTTTTTCATGTTGACTTCATTAGTAAATGGACCGCCAGTTAATAAACTAGGGCTTCCGTCCCAGATACCGCCTAAATAGTCAATCTCATATTTTTGATAGATAGTCGCCCCTCTAAAACCGATGTGAGGTCTTAGTGTGAGCATTTTGCTTGTGTAGAATTCTCTGCCAAGTTCCAAATCATACAAGTTAAGATCAATTCTCAAGGAAGTATTGGCTTGAGATGCCCAAAGAATCGTGCCTCCAGCATCTGTAGCGGGACCAAAAGCTGACCAGAGAGGAAGTAAAGTCACATTTGTGTCTGATTCATCATCAACAGATTTTGTTGCTCTACCGTTATAATGGGTCCATAAAAGATTAACATCCCACCCATCATGAGTTGTGTAATAGCCAAGACCTATTTTAAATCCTGGTTTCCATTTAAACTCGGGACTTAAATAATGAGCGTCGATTAAAGAGGCGGCACTGACAGTCGTTGCAGCAGCTGTTGGAGCTACAACTTTGCTTTCAACCCCAAACTCGAGACCATCTTCGGCGGCTTGCCAGTAGAAACCTGCAACTGTGAGAAGATATTCGCCTACATCGCAACAGCAAGCTTCATCTGTAAAAGGGTGAACAGAAGGGTTAACAGCCATCGGCATGTCAGGACCGCAAATGCTAATCCTTTGGCAATGCATGTCTGGGCTTCTATCTCTGTCTTTGTAATTTCTAGATCTATTTTGATACTGATCAGCATTTAACATTGCAGTAAATGCTGCAATGGATACGGCAGCTGCGGGCCATATCTTTTTAACATTCCAATTCATACTTACTCCAAGGTTATGATCAAAATCTAATAACTCTGCCAAGGCAGGGTCCTTTCTTTAAATTCACTGTAAGATTAAGTTTAATTTACGGTCAATCAAATTATTTTAAGTAACTTAAGCAATGGCTGTTTTTTTTCTAAATAGAACTAGAATGCCATCGTCTGATAATAAAATGGTCTTTGGTTGGAAGTGAAGAATCCCATTGAAGAAGCGGCTTTCTATTGAGTTCATAAAGGCGCTCTGTAAGATTTTGGATGACAACTCCAGTTTGTGGCCGGCTTTCAATGCAAGTTTTAGAATCTAAAGCAATAATGACATGTCCAGGCCATAGGATTAAATCTAAAGGTTTAATTAAGGATGCGATTTTTTCATAAGAGAGATTTTCAATTAAAAGTGGACGACCAAACTTAATGAGCCAGGAAGTATTGCGCGGCACTGTTCCATCTGTCGCCTCATAAAGAAGCCCTGAACAATCCACACCTTTTAAAGTCCATAAAGCCCGCATCTTTTCATCTAATGGAACTTTAGGAGGATAGAGTTGAAGAAGTTCTGGGATTCCTTGAGTTGTGTTGCCACCCCATATATAGGTGGCGCCGATCTGATTTTGCAAGGAATTGATAATTTTAAACACAGAAGGGACTTCCTTTTTTCTTTCCAATCCTTTTTCAGTAAGAAATCGCTTATCTACAAAAAGGGGTGTGCATGGATAGTCTTCTGTTTCGACTTGCAACACATGTGTATCGCTCTCTTGAATGATTTTGAATTTTGTATTGGGGAATGCAACTGTCTCGATCGCGCGCATGAGGCCCTGTTCATCAAGAGAGAGTGAACAGCCGTCCTTTCCCCCAAAAATCTCAGAAAATTTTGGTGTATTCAGAATAGGGGAAAAAGTTTTGGCAAAGGCAAAGCTCGACATCTTTTTGAAAAATGGTTATTCTTATCTATTAATATAATTTAGGTGTGATGATGAAAAGAAGAAAAAATTATAAAGTCCTATTTTCTTTCGTTTTATGCTGTTTGCTTGGCGCTTGCCAATCCTCAGCAGTAAAAAATCAGCAAAAAAGTGCAACACCTGCGAAAGCAGCCATTAAAATCAATCTTGGAGCTGATCCACAGACTTTGGACCCAAGGAAAGCAAGAGATTTGCATGCTGTGACACTTGTCAAAATGTTATTTGAGGGTTTAACGCGTGTTGGAAAGAATGATCTACCCGAACTTGCCCTTGCAAGAAGCGTAGAGATTTCCGAAGATTTAAAAAGATTCACATTTAATTTGCGGTATTCTGAATGGTCGAATGGGGATCCTTTGACAGCAAATGATTTTGTCTATGCTTGGAAAAAAGTGCTGGACCCCCAATTTTTAGCAGAAAATGCACAGCAGCTTTACGTGATTAAAAATGCAAAAGCGGTCAAAGAAGGCAAGTTGTCTGCTGAAGAGTTAGGAGCAAAAGCGATTGATCCGATGACACTAGAGGTGGAACTTGAAAATCCAACTCCCTATTTTTTAGAGCTGATGGCTTTTCCTGTTTCTTTTCCTGTCTGCCAAAAAGTGGATGAAGAAAATGCCCATTGGGCTGAATCTGTCAGCACCTATATTTGCAATGGCCCTTTTAAATTGAAAGAGTGGAAACATCAGGATGCAATCACGGCCGAGAAAAATGAGTACTATTGGGATGTAAATCATGTGCACTTAAATGAAATAGAAATGGTCATGGTGCAAGAAGATGCAGAATTGAAAATGTATCGAAAAAAAGAACTGAATTGGGTGGGATCACCTCTTTCGACCTTATCTTTAGAAGCTCTTCCAGAACTAAAAAAGAATGGTGAAGTGAAAGCAAAGTCTATTTTGGGCACCTATTTTTTACGTGCGAATACAGAAAAAGTGCCTTTTGACAATGTCAAAATACGCAGGGCATTTGCTCTTGCGATGCAGCGCGAAGAGATCGTAGAACATGTGACCCAAGGAGGACAAACAGTGGCTACTGGGCTTGTTCCACTTTCTTTGGGACTTCAAAAACAACATTATTTTGAAGATGGGGCAACAGATCAAGCCCGCGCTTTATTTGATGAGGGATTGAAAGAGGAAGGACTTTCTTTGGAAAAGATGCCTGAAATCACCTATTCTTATATTGCCGGCGAGCGCAATCATCTCATTGCGCAAACTCTGCAACAACAGTGGTCTAAAGTACTTGGAGTTAAAGTCCATTTAGAATCAATCGAAAGAAAGGTCTTTATCGATAAGCTTTCCAAACAAGATTATCATCTCGCTGCCGGTTCTTGGCTTGCTGATTACAATGATCCAATCAATTTTTTAGAGGTGTTTAAATATAAAAAAGCAAGCACCAATAATACAAATTGGGAAAACGAAGAATATGCCGAGCTGTTGGACCGTTCTTCAACCATTTTAGATCCTGATGCGCGATTAAAAATTCTTTCTCAAAGTGAGAAGATTTTAATGGAAGAGATGCCCATCATGCCTATTTTTTATTATACAATGCTCTATGTGCATGAAAACTCCTTAAAGGATGTTGTGTTGACCTCTTTAGGAAATCTAGACTTTAAATGGGCCTATTTAGAAAATGGGCAATAATGGGGAAATTACTTCTTATATTCGCTGGTTGCCTTTCTATCACGGCATTGTTTGGCGGTAGTGTCCGCCTTTTAAATGACAGCAACTTCAAACTGCATGCTGTTGTCAGAGGCGCCGACGGAAGTTATCTTGGTGAACTTGTCATTGATCCGCAAAAAACCAGTACTTGGACCGATTCTAATACGCAGTTTGGCATCTATGATAGGCAAAGAGAAGAATCAGTGACGCCCTACACAGTCATGTGGCACTGCCTGGATGGAGGGGAATACTCGATTTGTACAAATGTGGCCAATGGAGCAACAGTAAGTGCTCAATCATGCGATGGAATACGGGATTGCAAGCCAATTCCAAAAAGAAAGCCCATCAATCCTAATCAAGGAAAAGGCGAGGAACTCATGCCGCCTCCTCCAGAAGAACAACAGGGAATCCCGGCATATCCATCACAATGACAAAATTTTTTCTTCTCTTTTTGATAGCAACCTCTTCTTTCCTTTTTAGCGGCACCGTACGCCTATATAATGATAGTCCTTATACCTTGCGAGTGATTGTACGAGGCAACGATGGGAGTTATCTTGGAGAGCTTGTGATGCCGGCGCAAAATTTTAGTACGTGGAGCGATCAACAGACGCGTGCCGGGGTTTTTGGTAAAGGAAATCCCTATAGCATGGGACCATCTATGTCACAACTTCCCTATACAGTGATGTGGTATTGTATGGACGGCGGGGATTTTTCAATTTGCAACAATGTCTTTACAGGATCAACAGTGACAGCTCAGACCTGCCTGGGCACCCGCATCTGCAAGCCAGTTCCAAAGCAAACTCCGACTAATCCCAATCAAGGCGGCCAAGGCGAAGGGCTCTATACTCCACCACCGCCTCCTACTGAACAACAAGTCGAAGAATACCCTCCGCCTTAAGTGATTATTAACTCATGTTACGCTGCCGCTGAACGCGGCTGCATAACATGAATAAATATATTGTTTCCAAACAAGATCGATACGATTGAAAGAAGCTAGGGAATGTACAGATGCGCAGTATTTTGTAAAGAAAATAGCAGGATGGCAGGATGGCCAAGATGAAGAGTTAATGATAAGAAAGGGAGCCTTTGTCCTTAATCCTGTTCTTCTATCCTGTCCATCCTGGCCATCCTGCTACTTTTCTTTTTTCTTAGTCTCATTATGTCGTTTAAGCGCAAGATCAGCATCACGGATATCTTCTTTATCTTCTTTTTCCTCTATCATTTTCTGAATCGTTTCCCATTCCTCAAGAGACATAAGGACGGCTACGCCAGCACCATGACGAGTTAGTTTAAACTTCTTTCGGCCAAAAGCTACTTGGTTAATCACTTTCGCCATGTGATCTCGAGCTTCTTTGCAAGAAATGTTTTCCATTTTTCCCATAAATTCCTCTTATAAAGATATGTACATATTATACAAAAAGTACATATCTGGTCAAATTGGGTTAAAACAGCAGTAGATGATCTAATTTCTTGTCGTGTTCCTCAATGGGAAGTGAATGCACAAATTGCTCGCGGAATCCGATTCCCACTTTCAATGCATGGGGCATCTTTTCAAGGAAACGATCATAGTGGCCTTTACCAAACCCCAGTCTATTGCACTCTAAGTCAAATCCAAGGCCTGGAACAAGAATGCAAGGAATTTGCTCTATTTTAAAAGGCTTGGAATCAGCTTGCGGCTCTTTAATGTTTAACTTTGATGGAACTAAGTGGTTCAACTGGCTCACTTGAAAAATCTGCAACATCACATTTTCTACCCTAGGCAAGAGTAATTTTTCTTCGCGGGCAAGCTGCTCATTGAAAGGCCAAAGATTGATTTCTTCATCTAGACTTGCAAAGGAAAGAACATGAGAAAATGGGCGGCAAAAAGAGGTCAGATGAATGATGAGTGCTTGCATAGCCTCAGCGCGGCGCTCTTGAGAAAGTGCGCGCCGTCTTTGAATCAATCTACCACGCAAAGCAGCTTTATTATTCAATAATAGGCAATCCTTTTTCATAGGTTACTTTTTGAATGAGATAACCATCATGGTTATAAAGAGTGGCAATTCCAAAGCCTTCCTCGATTTTTGAAATGGGAATCTTCTCTCCTTTTTTGAAATAGGAGCCGCGCCAGAGTTTGTCATTGTCATATTCTTCCATAAACATGAGCTGTCCATCCTTATAATAGGCAAAACTAAGGCCATGTTTTTTGTTGTTGCTCATCTCCCGCTGGCTTTCCAAATTTCCATTCTCATACCAGGTTTTTACAAGTCCCTGAATGCAGTCCTCATACCAAGAAACAAGCAGCTTTGGCTGGGAAGAATTGGGATAGTATTCCCATTCTTCTCCCTGCTTTTTATCATCTTTGATGCAGTAAGAGTTAAAAAGTAATCCGGTTTTATCAAAAATTTTAATCTCACCTTCTACTTTTCCTTTTTGATATTGGATTAGGGAATAAAGGCGCTGATTTTCAAATTGTGCTTGCAAACCATCCCCACTAATGACTTCAGCCATCTTTTTTCCCGAAGGATCATAATAGATGGCCTTTTTCAGCAGGCCCGTTTCATGATCTTCCTCATACCAAGGATTTCCCTCAGACCATATCCCTGATGCAATGCCATTTTTTAATCCTTTCTCATAGGGAATCTTTTCTATGACTTCTCCATTTTGATTATAAACCAAAACTTCTCCATGAATTAAATGATGGTCATAAGGAATTATTTTCCAAAGCTTGCCAGTGGGATAATAATAGGAAGAAATGCCCTGAAGCACCCCATTGTCATATTGAATATCGGCGATCAAAACCCCATTTTCGTCCCAAACCAGACTTTGTCCATCAAAAATCCAGCCATTTTGCGCAAGAGGGGTAACATCTGCCATGCCATCAAGGACGATGCAACTGATTTTGAGCGTTCCATTTTCATGCCACTCTTTGAACTGTCCATGAGCCCTGCCATCCAAAACTTCTAAATATTGCCAGACCCCTCCATTCGGATGGTAGCTTGTGATTTTAGAGTGGCTTTTCCCTTCATTGTCCCTTCCAAAAACGCGCAAGACTTTTTGATAGGGTTGAGTAGAAAGGAAGTCGACATTTTGATAGACCCCAAGACGTTCTTTGTTCCCAATCGTTTCAGAAAAGCCATTGCGGTCCACCATTTGTAAGCTCGTGATCTGATTTGGATCATTTTTTGCAGTACGTAATGCGCACCCAGTTAAAAGAATAAGAAACAGTGCAGAAATGATTTTTTTAGTCATTGAGTGATTTCTCTTTTGATAAGTTGTAGGTTAATCAAGTAGACCTCTTCTTGTTCTTTTAGTTTTTTTCTGGTCAGATCAAAATTTTTGATGATGAGCTGCGGGCCATTGGTATGGGGGGAAAAAGAGCCAATCTCGACCTCTTCAATATTTGAAAGAAGCTTCTTTAGATCCTCAAGATTCATTTCAACGGGACGTTGTTGGACCTCTTCGACCTCTTGGAAACCCCCGCTGCTTTTAAGATTTTGCTCAGAAAATCTCAATTGATTGGTGCCTTCTGTTAAA
Source organism: Rhabdochlamydiaceae bacterium (assembly GCA_035478495.1). Taxonomy (GTDB): domain Bacteria; phylum Chlamydiota; class Chlamydiia; order Chlamydiales; family Rhabdochlamydiaceae; genus DATIJP01. Next base: position 8,358 of record DATIJP010000006.1, on the reverse strand, counting down.
AATTGCACTCTTCTTTTTGTCCAAAGATCTTCAGAATCATAGGCAAGGATCGCTTGGTATCTTTTAAATTCTGGCTCTAAAAAAACTTGTGCTTCAAGACATTTATCAATGTAAAAATGGTCTGCTGCTTTAAGTTTTTTTAAAAAAAGGTCCTCTTCTTCCTTTTTGGACTTTAGAGTTTCAGATTTTTTTGCCAGACGATAGACCTGCTCTTGGAAATTGTCTAGCGTATCGATTCTGTTAAAAAAATAGAGAGCGTAAATGAGCGATGGCAAAAGCGCTAAAGGCAATGCAAGGAAAAAAAAGAGCGGGTGTGCCCGGACTTGTTTAAATTTTTCTATGAGTGGGTTCATGGCGCTTTTTTCCCCTTTGATGGATTCAAATAAAAAGAGGTGCGGTAATGGTCCTGATTAGAATTCCACTCAATTTCCTTTTTTGCATTGATAAAAGAATCTCCTTTCATAAGAGCTTCATGAAATTCTCTAGCAAGGCGAGGCGAAGCTGTAGAAAACTCCAATTCTACACGCGCTTCGTAAGGAATAGATGGGGATTCAAGCTGTGGATATTTCATCAGCTGATACCTTAATCCTAAAATCTGGGCTTCTCCTTCTGCACTTTTGAGTTTAGGATGAGAGCTTAGCCATACCAGCAGATCGCTGACCTTTGGGACCGTCAAAGAAAAAGAAAAGGGAGTGGTCTTGTTTTTCGAAAGAGAGCTTTCCAACTGAGTAAGAGCAGTCTCAAGAGAGTCCTCATCTGGGCAGTCGTATACCGTGTTTAATGTAGAAAAAATCTGCTTTTCCTTTTTTTTGATCAGAAAATGGCCGCTGGTAAAGATGATGAAAAAGAGGCAAGCAGAGGCAACTAAAAAAGTTTTAATGCGTGCGGCCCGCTTTTGTGCTCTTTTTTCCGAGATGAAAGAGCCGGCACGGAATTGCATGCTTTTATGATCTTGTTGTAGCGCATCTAAGCAAAGGCCAATGGGAATTGCAGCCATTTCCTTGCTTTCCAATAGCGTAAAATAATGGCTAAATATTTTGGAAAGAAATGGCAAGTGGCCGTGATCTTCTCCTGTTAACACCAGTTCTGTAATGGAAGAAGGAGATTTCTTTTTGATATAAGAACAAACACGCTCTAAATCTTTTTCGAAACTATCTAGCGATGAAGAAAGCGCCCCAAAATTTTGAGTTTGAGAAAGCAGGATCTTGCCATCTGAAATTGCAATATAGCTGCTTTTTTCCAATCCTAAATGGTAGACAATTATTGATGGATGGTTCGGAAAGAAATGAGTCGCAAATCGGAAGAGAGCATTTGGGATTGAAGAAACAATATCAGGATCTATGCCTAAAGAATTTTGGAAATATTGAAGGTGCTCTGACAGATGCTCTTTAGTGACGGCAAATAAAGAGACTGCAGTTGTAGATTCTTTTTTTTTGTGAAAGATGGGGGCTAAAATAAGCTGGTCTAAGGGGTATGGAAATTGCGATTCCATTTGGAAAGGAAGGATGGATAAAATCTCTCTTTTAAATCGAAGATTGAAGGAAAATTCACGCAAGAAAAGATTCCAGGAATCGATTCCCGTCACCAAAGTATAAGATTTTTTTTGATTTTCAATGTAAAGCGGCTTTACAGCTGCCTCTAAAGAGTCAGTTTTCAGGAGATTAAAATTTTTTTTATCCCCTTGGATATGAGCCAGTTTCAGCTTTTTTCCATCCAAATGGAAGGCGATGTAATGTTGTGTAGTCTTCATTTTGAGCTAACATATTAATAGGAATCAGCATTTTCGGAAATAAAGACTCCTGTTATTATATTACTTATGATTATTATCATCGCACATCTCATCCACTACCTTTTTTTAACTTATACGCTCCTGCTTCTAGCCAGGGTCATCGCTTCCTGGATCCCACGCCTTGCGCGCCACCGTATCATGCATTTTATCTGCTTTTATACGGATCCTTATCTCAACCTTTTTCGTCGGCTGATACCACCCATCGGAGGCGCCCTTGATTTGAGCCCTATGCTTGGGTTTTTTGTACTGCAAATATTAGAAAAATTAATTATGGGTTTTATCCGAGGGTTATTATAGGTCCTTGAATCTTTCTTCAAAGATCTTAAGTAACCGCTCAATTTCTTTTTCTGAATCTTTGAAAGCTCGCAGTGGAGATAATAACTTTTTTTTCTTTTCTTTTTTTCGCATGATAAAGGCGATAAATTCTTCGATTGATAGAATTTTTGCCCCTAATTGTTTGCTGCGGCCTGTAAGTTCTCGATCTGAGCTTACCACAGTTTCATTTTGAGGATGGGTCGCTTCTTCGATCGCTTTTAAAATATAATCGTCAGCGGACTCATTTCTTGTTGTATAAATGATTTCTAAAGCATCCAAATGGCCGCGAGTGGGAGCATCTTGATACTTTTCTTTGCTATCAAAAACAATCGTCGCATTTAGCCCTAGTTTTCCTATTTCTTCGTTAAGCGTAACAAGGAGAAGGCCTCTTTTTTTCTCTAATGGAAGCTTTTTTTTACTTAAGCGAAATAGGAAATTATAACCATCTATGAAATAATGCACTATTTGATCGTTTCTAGGACAAGCAGAATTTTATCCATTGCTTTTCGTCTATGGGAAATGCGATTTTTGACTTCTTCTTCGAGCTCGCCGAAGGTTTTGCTATATTCATGTTTTTGAAAGATCGGATCATAGCCAAACCCACTGCGCCCTTTTTCTTCTTCGATAATGGTGCCTTCGCAACAGGCACAGGTGCTTTTCTTTAACTCTTTTGGAGAAGCTAAAGCAAGGCAGCATTCAAAATAAGCGGCCCGTTCTTGATCTTTAAGAGAGCGCATTTCCTGAAGTAATTTTTTTCTGTTTTCCTTATCTGTTGCGCCGTCTCCTGCATAGCGGGCAGAGTGAATGCCTGGGGCGCCGCCCAAAGCAGGGATCACAAGGCCAGAATCATCTGCAAGAGCCCAAAGCCCGAGAGCAGATGCTGCATGAATAGCCTTTTGAATGGCATTTTCTTCAAATGTTTTGCCAACTTCTGGCGGTGGTTGATATTGTGGGAAATCAATTAGTGAGTAGATATCTAAATGACGCAAGCCTTTAAGCATAGCGCGAAATTCGCGGATTTTATGTACATTACGACTAGCAATGACGAGCTTCATAAATAAAAAACATAACACAACTGCAATTAAAATGAATCATTTTGGGAATTTATAGCGCTGAACGGATGCTAGCGATCGTGTACTCTTCGCCTTGAACTTTGAACTTATCGCCTACTTTAAGTCCTTTCATGCTTTGTGCCAGCTTTGATTGGAAGGAAAGAATACCCCGGTCTGGATCAGCATCCCAAGGTCCAAGTAATGTATAAGTGACCTTTTCTCCATTTGCTTTTTTACACTCGACGGTAACACCTACGCTGACGCGGTCTGTTGTGATGTCATCTTGTGTGATGATGCGGCAATGGTTAACCTGATCGGAAAGAAATTTGAGCTCTGCTTGGAGACGATCTCTTTTTTCAAGAGCGGATTTAAACTCTGCATTTTCTCTAAGGTCGCCGTGCGCTCTGGCAATTTCGATTTCTTTTGCATTTTCCACAGTTTCTTCTGTGCCGATTTTTTCAATCCGTTTTTGGATTTTTTGGTAGCCCTCTTGAGTTGTCCAAATGACCTCTTCTTCAGGCTCGGCTTCTTTCTTTTTATTTTTTTTAGCCAGTGATGGATGGACCACCTCCGCTAGAGAATGGAAAATTTTAATGTCATGGTCACTTAGCGAATGGCACTTGGTGACAAGAAGTAAAAATTCTTGGACATCGCGAAGCGTTGCTTCTTTCATGATATGTCTTACTGTAGCAAAACGGCTAGCTGACATGATCGAATGCATTTTCTTAATTAAGTCTCTGTCTTCACCGGTCCGCTCTAAATAACTTAGGAGGACAAGAAATGATTCAAAAAAGCGGCTTTTTCCGTGCGCATCTCCAAAAGGCATCGATGGATCGATCATGATTTTCTGGAAATACCAGATAAATGCCTCAGGATTCTGTGAAGGATAAGCAGCAAGATCTTCTAATTTTTTAATCGTAGCTGCTTTAGCATCTGTTGCCAGCAATTCAGTTAAAAGGTAATCCCGTAATACCACTTGATCCACGATAAAGAGCATTTTCAAGAAAACATCTTTCCAATCGGCGCGCAGCTGTTTAATTTCTGTTAAAGCACGTTTTTTGAAAGCTTGAATTGCAATTTCTTTTAAAATCTCGGCAGGCGCTTCCCAATTTTTAATGAGCTCTTTAGTAAAGGGATAATCTTTTTGGTTGCTGAGGTCTTGAATAAAGAAATGGATTTGGACCTCTTGTGCCTTAGTAATTTCTTTAAAAGAAAGTAGTTCCTTAAGTTTTTCTAAGAGAGAAGCCTTAAATTGGACACTTTTTAAACTTTCAGAAAAATCACGCATGAAAGAATAGACCATTTGGATCAGAGTATCTGCATCAGGTTTGGTCTCTAGTGCTTTTTGAAGTTTCTCCTCATGTGTGATCTCTTTTTTAAGCAATCGGAAAGAGCCGCTTAAATCTTCAGGGGATTCAATGAGAGTATTTTTCTTAACTTTAGATCTGGCTGCTTGCCACCAACGGTTCCATTCAGGAGCTGGGATTACAAGTTCGCATAGTTCGTCTTTGATTTCCCCGGCTGTTTTTGGTCCCAGATCTCTAAGGAGCATGTGGATGACTTCAACAGGATTTTTTTTCGCTTTTTCTTCCAATACGTCAGGGGAGCCAAAACGAAGAGCAAGAAAATGATCATCTGGAATAGGAATCAGGCAATTAAAAGCATTTTTAAAAGAAATGTCTTTGCGACCAGGCACATAATCAAACTCGATGCTGACTTGTTCCCGTAGCATGGAGATGTCCATCACCTCGCCTACGCCCCATCCGCCAGTGTGGAAAACATATTTCCCTTTTTTCATATGGTTGAGAAGTTCGAAATGGCTAATGACTGCTTTGAAGCTTTCGCCCTTTCCACGCATGCCGACAATACGCATTTTTTCGTTGAATTGTGGGTCTTGCTTATATCTTCTCTCTAAATAATCGAGTGCCAGCACTCTCAGCTGCTCAGGGTCGGTTTCTTCAAGGTCAAGAATCAATTTGAGGATTTCGTCTGACAGCTCCGATTTTTCTAATTTTTGCCATAGTGGAAGGATCCGTTCAATGTGACGCCCGACATATTCGCTTAAAGAGGAATTTTTAATGGCGATCAAAATCTCTTTTAAATCTTCTCCATTAATGGTGTCGGAGGAGGTATATTCTTCCCATAAGCGCAATAATGCATTCGCATCTTGACTTTCTAGAGCCGATTCAAAATGTTCAAGATAACCCATCCGAATTCCTTCATTTTGTTCTAATTGGAATGACATCATATTTTAAAAAAACTAACCAAAAACTTCCTTGATGCTCTGCAGTATAAAGAGCGCCCTATTTAACTTCAATTAACTGCTCTTGAAAAAAAGCTTTTTTATCTTAAACTTGCAGCTCAATGAAAATTTTTCTGCGTATATTAGTTCTAAATTTTGCGCTCTTTTCCTCCATTTTTGCAGCTCCATGCAGAACTCTCTTCGATGATTTGGAACTCGTCGAGCAGATTAATCAAAAAATTAATGATCGATTGCCTTTTTTTTATAATTATTCTTTTCTAGGGGGTTATTTCAATATGCCCTCGGCCAGGATGGCCCCAGAAGGGCAGTTTGCAATCGGCGCTTCCAGTGTGCCCCCTTATACCATTATCGGGGCCAACTTTATGGTTTTTGATCGCATTGAGCTTTCTGCAAATTATCGCATTTTTCGAGGAAGCCTTGACCCAATTTTCGGCCACACAGGCTTTGGTGATGAGGCTGATAGAATAGGGAATGTAAAATTTGGCATTGTGGCAGAATCGGATAATCTCCCTTCGTGTCCTATCATTTCTTATGGTCTGGATGATTTTATTGGGACCAAGCGATTCAGTTCACAATATGTAGTGGTGACCATGCCCTGGTGCGATTATGATTTCGAACTTTCATTGGGCTATGGAAAAGGAAGATTGAAAGGCTTATTTGGAGGGGCAGCTTGGACGCCGTTTCGAAGAAGCCATATTCCCGTGTTAAAAAATATTTCTGTTTTGGCCGAATATGATGCCATCGATTATGAAAAACATATTTCTGAACATGCCAAAGGAAGATCTGTAAATTTCCGTGTTAATGCAGGGCTTTCCTATGTCTTAGGAGATGCATTGCAACTTTCCATCAGTTCAGTGAGGGGAAAAAAGCTGGCTGGATCGGCTTCACTCCGGTATCCCCTTGGGACAACCAAAGGGCTATTTACAAAAGTCGATGATCCTTTGCCCTATTGCAGCCCAGTCGATACAGAGCAGCTGGGACTTATCCGTCCTGAAAATCAATTTGCCGAGGACCTCGCTTTTGCATTTGGTGACCAAGGTTTAGATCTCTATTCTGTCTATTTAAGAGATGGCAGCCTCTGGATAAAAGTTGTGAATAATCGCTATCGCACAGAAAGCAATGTGCGCGAGCGTATTCAAGATCTGCTCGCAGCGCTGATTCCCTGCAATATTGACAAAGTGAGCGTCGTCGTGGAATCTCAAGGGCTCCCAAGTCATGAATATCTATTTAGAACAGAGAATCTCGATCGTTTTAGAGTAAGAAACATTGGCGCAAAAGAGCTTGAACTGTTGTCCCCGATGCGGGATGCCACCCATTTTCCTGATTGCTATGATGCTGCGCTTTTATTTGAACGAGAGCGAGAAATTTGGACCTTTACCGTTCTTCCACGCATGCTCAATTTTTTTGGATCTAGCACGGGAAAATATAAATATAGTTTGGGGCTTGTCACTGCTTTTGAGGGCTATTTATACAAAGAAATTTATTACCGGATGCAGGCGGCTTATTCTGCAGTGTCGAGTATGCACGGGTTAAAGGCGCGTGATTTTTTGAATCCATCCAAAATCCTTCAAGTGCGCTCTGATTCCGTCAAATACTATCAAGGAAATAATCTGTTTTTAGAACAGGCCTATTTTCAACGCGCTTGGAATATGTCCAAAGGATGGTTTTCACGTTTTTCAGCGGGCTATTTTGAACCAGCTTATGCAGGGGTTGCCGGAGAATTCCTCTATTATCCTGTCAATTCCTGTTTTGCAGTCGGAGTGGAAGGGGCTTGCGTTTTTAAGCGTCGTTATCATGGCTTTGGTTTTTTTGATCGCGTCCCAGAATTTCAGGAAGGTCATGAGGTAAAAAAACATTATATTGGACAGCAATATTTCCTAGACTTGTATTACCTATTTAAACCTCTGCAATTGGATTTTAAGGTTAAAATTGGACAGTTTTTAGCAAGAGACAAAGGCGTACGAATTGAAGTGATGCGTTATTTTCCTAGTGGTCTGCGTTTTTCACTCTGGGTGACACTTACAAATGGTCATGACCATATCAATGGCAGGACCTATTTCGATAAAGGATTTTCGTTTTGTATTCCTTTTGATCTTTTTCTAAAGCAAAGCAGCAGGCAATTTGTCACGTATAGCATGTCGGCCTGGCTGCGCGATGTGGGCGCGATTGCTGAGACTGGAAATCGACTTTATGATCTTTTATACGAAGAACGATTCGACTAAGAAGAAAGAGAAAAGCAGGATGGCTTGGAGAAAGAGAGAAAAATAGCAGGATGGCAGGATAGCCAGGATAGAAGAACAGGATTTAAGAGAAAAATAGCAGGATGGCAGGATGAACAGGATAGGAGAATAGGATACTGTATCGAGGTAAGTGGATGAAATTCTCTAAATCCTCTATTCTCCCCATCCTGCTGCTGTTTTCTTTTCTTAATCCTGTTCTTCTATCCTGTTCATCCTGCCATCCTGCTAATTTTCTTTGTGCTTGAAAATGAGGTGGCAGCTACAATGGGACTTAGCGTCAGAGGTTTTTATGATTGAAAATTATGAAGAGTTTAATGAGCAGCAAATCAAGATTTTGAACCGCTTTGTTTCTAATACGACAAGTAATATTTTTGTCTTAAAAAATCTTCCTGAGGTGATCAAAGGCGCTCTTTTTTCACGTTATTCAAGATCAAGCCTCGGTCTGCGTTCATTACTTCTAAAAGAATTCATCTTAAATGAAGAGACTGCTTTTTCTGCCATTGCAAACCTTGCCAAGATAAAAGAAGAATCAGACCATGAGATTGAAGATCAGATCATGGCCATCAAGAAAGCCCAGAATTTCTATGACCGTATTTTGGACGGCTATGGGGATGATTCGATTGGAGAATTAGGCGGCGCTCATCTTGCATTTGAAAATGTCTCTATGCTTGCGGCAAAACAGATTGAAGATTGTCGGAT
>DATIJP010000005.1:0-6637 GCA_035478495.1 Rhabdochlamydiaceae bacterium | reverse complement strand
ATCAGCGACTTTTCCCATGATGCCGCCAAGCGCGTCAATTTCACGTACAATATGGCCCTTTGCCGTTCCACCAATCGAGGGATTACAGCTCATCTTCCCGATCGTATCGAGGCTCATTGTCAAGAGCAGCGTGGCTACTCCCTTTTTGGCAGCAGCGTGCGCAGCCTCGCAGCCGGCGTGGCCTGCACCAATGACAATCACCTCAAAAACTTCTGGATATTTCCACATATATTAAAAAATTTAATGATAAAACAAGCCCGTGAGGTCAAGTTTAATACAGGAAGAGAATAAGAAGAATGTTTAAAAATTACTTTTTATGACGGTCGCGTCTGCGGCGTTTTTTGCGTTTATGTTTCGCAATTTTCGCTCGACGTTTCTTTAAAACTGAGGACATCTAGTCTTCTCCAATTACTCAAAAAATAAAGTTTAAAAAAAGCAGTGTTTAAAGTACAGCTCCAAATTTTTATTACTTATTTATTAATTTTTTTAATACTAGCATTATAATATGTAATATTAGACAATAGTTATGCTGAATTATAAATTAATAGGTAACTAAAATGTATCAATTAGCTCAAGTTAGTGATAGAAATAATGGAGTTTTCGTTCATGATTTAAATCATACGAATTCCAAAGACTCGAGATTTCCAAAAATTATTTTAGAAGGTTTGAGTCAAAGAGATCGAGAAGCTCTTATCAAATCTTGGGAAGCAAAAAGTAAAGCAGAATCGGTTCAATCATTTAAATCAGGACTCTATGGAACCGTGGGAGTGCTTGCTTGTGGAGTTCTTTTATGTTTAGTTATTGATTTCTTTATTCTTAATTCTGTGGCTTCCTATTTTGCTTTTCAATATTTTAATGCACAAGGGCAGATGGTCTATAGATTAGCTTTGCCTCTTTCGCAAATGATCACATCTCATGCCGTTATAGGTTTTGGCGGCGGTCTAGGAATGATTGGCAGTGGGGCTTATGCCATTTTCGATAAACTCATTAAGCACCATTTTGTTAAAGCTAAGGAGCATGCAGAAAAAGAAAGCCATATTGAAAAAGAATTATTTAAAGCAGTACATCCTGAAATTCGGATTGCGCAGCCGGTTCAAGCTCATCAAGTAAAGACAGAAGAAGCAACAGTAAAAGCTTTGTCTAAAGAGGAGCTCGAAAAAAAAAGGCGCATTGATCTATTAAAAACGGCTCTTTATGTAGCCTGTGCGGGTTTAGCTGTAGCTGGGACTTTAGTTTTATGTTACTTGACGGCAAATCTCCTATTGTTTGTTTTAATTAAGGTTACATTTTTTGAGATTTCATCCAAATTAGGTTATTTCATTTTGCATAGACATCCAATCGAAGTCGTGCTGTCAGTTTTATTGACAACCGAATTCATGGCTCTTGCGGGACTCGCTCTTTATTATGGAAAATTCTCAGTCGAAAAACTCAGGGGAATGGCGAAAGACAGTTTCAATCAAGCAACTACTGGCTATGCTGCTGGTCTTGCTCGTTTAAAAAAAGAAAAGGAGATAGCGCCCAAATTTGAAAGGTTGAGCTTAGCGGTTGCAGCCGAAAACGGTAATTTAGAAGGAATTCGACCAGACGGATCTGTAGAAGCTGAAACTGATTCCCAACCTGGATTAATACAACAAGAAGCTGTTCGGGGCTAATCCGCTGAGAAAGCAGCAAAGGCGTCGGTAGAATTTGCATTGCCCGCCTTTGCATCCGTTCTTACGTAATTTGCAAATTGGGCAAATTCTTTTCTAAATGTAAGAGTGATATTGCCAATCCCGCCATGTCTATTTTTTGCGACAATCAGTTCAGCAAGTCCTGGCTTATCGTAGGGATCATAATATTCGCGCCTTAATAGGAACATTACCAAATCCGAGTCCTGCTCCAGACTATTATGGACAATGAAATCATTAGCTACGAAGTTATGCACTCCTGGTACAGTGGCATCATAGACATCTTCTTCTCCCAATTCCGTAATTGAAATGATTTTATCCCAATAAACTCCAGAGTCAGCCAATTGAAGAAGAGAAGTGTGCGAAATGCCAGACTCACAATAAGACATATTGAGCCCTTCTGCCACAGCTTTATTTTTGGAAACTTCTGAAGAATGTGAAGTATTGAGTGATCGAGGCATCCCGATTCGATCGGCAACTTTTAACTGGTCTAGCCGTGTCCAACCTTCTAACTTTAAAAAAGGATGATTAGCACTTGCTTTTATGGTGCGGCCACTTGCCGTTTTTAATTCATAGACTTTTTTGCGCCCCGAATAAAAGGCTTTTGTCAGTGTATGTGCGCCCATTTTGAGTTCGTGATCAACCGCAAAAACTTTAATAGGTGTCTGAACCTTACGTTCAGCTAGTTCTTTAATAGTATGAAGCTCTCCGGTTTCTGCATTTTTAATAAGTGTATCACCTGTTAGACAACCAGATTCTCTCAAATCGCTCATCATGGGGCGATGGCCTTGCCTTTCTTCAACTTTACGTGAGAGCTGTGAAAGACAGAGGATCGGAATATTGAGCTCGCGGGCCAAAATTTTGAGCATACGCGAAATTTCAGAAATTTCATTTTGACGGTTTTCAGCGCTGCGGACGCTACCAGAGCCTGAAAGAAGTTGGAGATAGTCAATCACCAAAAAGCCAATCTTATGCGTCTCTTTCATGCGGCGGGCACGGGCGCGTAGATCAGTGATTTTGATGCCAGGAGTATCATCGATGATCATCACATGGTCTTGCATGTAATTAACTGCAGAAACAATTCTCTGGTATTCGGAACCGTTAAGAGAGCCTGTTTTAATTTTGTCTGATTCAACTTCAGATTGAGAGCAGATTATGCGATGAAGCAATTGATCTGCTGTCATTTCAAGAGAAAAGATCCCGACGGAAACGCTATTTTTAAAACAGATATGCTCTGCAATATTCAGGGCAAGCGCGGTTTTTCCCATAGCGGGTCTGGCCGCTAAAATCATCAAGTTTGAAGGAGAAAAGCCCCCGATCATTTTATCGAGGTCCATAAAATGGGTCGGAATACCTGTGATATTGATCTCATTAGGACCACGTTGCCGGTATTCCTCCTGTTTATGTTGGAGTGCTTCTAAATAGTGCTTTTTTCCATGCGTATTAGCGCCTGTGAGCAGAGTTTCAATTGAAATTCCAACATTGGGATTGGCGGCTTGACTGATCTCAAAAAACTTCTGCTGCGCTAAATCTAAAACGGTATGCACATCCTGGGGATCGAGGATAGCATCTTTTTCCACTTCCTGAGCTGCCAGGATCATGCGGCGCAAGACCGATTTATTCTTCACAATATCGGTGTATTCTTCGATATATGCGGAGATACCTGCATATTGTGCAAGCGACACTAAGTAATTGACACCGCCAACTTCTTGAAGTTTTTCTTCTCGTTTTAATTCTTCAGCAATGAGATGGATATCGGCCGGGCGATCGTTAACGTAGGCGCGTTTGAGCGCTTGGAAAATGATTTTATGCTCGGAATAGTAGAAGTCGTAATCGTCAAGGTTATCGGCGGCGATGTTCAAGCTGTTGATGTTGGTCAGCATCGATCCAAGCACCATCATCTCGGATTCTTTTGAATTCGGAGGGACTTTGGTTTTGGCTGGAGATGGTTTGGTCATGCATTTATATTTATATCAAACAAATGACTTTTGCAAGATTAAATAAGAGCGTAAGAATTTCGAAAAGGATTCTTGCTGAATAGGGTGGGATTTTCCTCAGGCGAAGCGGCAAGCCGTCCTCGTCCATCGGACCGGTTCGCGCTACGCAGAGCGCTTCACTTCAAATCTCAACGGAAGCAAAACTGTTTGCTTCCTCTCTTTCCAATTTTTTTGGAAAAAAAATCGGAAAGAGTGGGATTTGAACCCACGGTACCTGTTTAGCAGGTACGCGTCCTTAGCAGGGACGTGCCTTCGGCCACTCAGCCATCTTTCCATGAAGGAGGAGATGTTATCGTGTCTCGAAATTTGATTCAATAGACCTCTGACATAACTAATTATTTTAGAAAAGTGCCGAGGGCAGCCGAATGCCATTGGAAGCATTCCAAAAACTTGTGTGTACAGAACCATTGGGGTTCTGCACTGTGATGTTATAAACTGGAAGGTAAATAAGCGATGACCTTCTGATGGAAAATCCTTTCCCAAAAGCCACCTTGGCCATTCTTTCAATTTTTGCCGATGAAAATTGCTGAGACACTTTATAAGAAGCCTTAAAAGGCTTTGTCACAGGAGCCCTTTTCAGTTTTGTCTCAGGGATTTGCGCAAGATTGGGTTTTTCCAGATGCAGACGGTAGCCATCTTGAGACGCAACAACAAGTCCTTTCCGGATACAGTTTTTTAGCCAAATATCCAAAACATTGCATTCTGTTTTGAGCTCTTCGGCCATTTTTGCCTCATCAGAGACTTTTCCCTTTTTTGATAGGTACTGCAAGATTTTAAACTCTTGATCCTGCACACTCATCTGGATGCAATCACAAAAACCATGGGTCTTTTCCCAATCTTCGGAATCGATGACCATTTCGCCGTCGGTTAGGTCCCAAAGAATGATCCCTTCTTTTGTCTTGTTATTAGAAGGGGTAAATTTCACTTCTAAAAGCAGATAGGGGTAGAATTTGAGTATGGGGCTAAGGTAGGTAGCGCCACTTTTTCGAAGCAGCGTTCTCCGATGATCTTCCATGATCTGTTCAGGTGTGTGACGAATTTCAAGGGCATCGACCTCGCTGATTTTTATATAAGATTCAATTTTATGTTTAACTTCCGGATGCTCACCAGCAAACCACCACAGGCCATAACCCAAAGAGCCGAGCGAAAGAAGAGTAAAGATTAGTTTCATGATTTTATTGTGGAACTTTGGAAAAAATTGGACAAGCAGATTTAATTTTTGTTACACTCTCACGCTCTATGAATTTATCTATAAAAAAAGCGCTAGCAATTGGGCTGGTATTAATATTTTTTTTAGCTCTAGTGCCCTTCATAAAAAAAGAGGCCCACAAAAGTGCTGCCTGCAGCCTAGCAGAAAATCCTGAATATTTGCAGTTTTGCAAAGATGCGCTCTTTAGTGAAGAGATATTTAAAAACTTTAAACGGCAGCCATTTTATTCGCTATTTCAAGAGTATACCACTTTCGAAGAGGGAAAAGAATTTTTGGACGTTATTTACCGCGACTCGCCTGATCTTTTAAATCCGATTTTAATGAAGAAATTTCAAAGCAACGACCGTCTGGGAAATCCATTGACATATTTGTACACAAGAATTGGGCTTTTTTCTCCGACAACTTTGCGCTATGTTAAGGCCATAAGCGATCTTAGGGCCCATTTTGGGAATTTAGATGGCATGAAGATCATTGAAATTGGGGGAGGCTACGGCGGCCAATGTAAAATCCTTTCCGATCTGTTTTTATTTTCTAATTATACTCTTATAGACTTTCCAGAATCTTTAGATCTTGCTAAGAAATATTTAGAACATTTTAATGTGCCTAATGTGCATTTTTTGAAGGCTGATGAAATTGATGATCAAACTTGTGATTTAGTCATTAGCCATTTTGGATTTACCCAAACCAATGAAGAGTTGCAAAAGCTGTATTTAAAAAAAATCTTAGCACGAGCAAATCGTGGATATTTAGTATGTAATTTTTTCCCAAAGACTCTTGGGATGAGTGCGCTTACTAAGGAAAATTTATTAAAAAAATTAACAAAGGCTGGAATTTCTTATGAAATTTTACCTGAGGAGCCTATAACAGGACAAAATCATTTTATCATTATGTGGAGAAAGTAAATTGAATATGAGGGGAATTATTTTTTTTCTTACCATTATCTTGGCTGCTGGCACTAGCCATTTAACAGCACTTGATAAGCCTGAGTATGAATTTAGGGGTGTTCATTTTATGGCGGAATATTGTGGCTGTGATGAAAAAGCGCTCACAGATATTGAAGCATTGAAAAAAGCGATGCATGAGGCTGCTTTGGCGTCAGGGGCAACTATTTTGGAGTCTGTGGACCATGTCTTTGCACCTAACGGACTCACTCTTGTGATTCTTCTTTCAGAAAGTCATGCCAGCATCCATACCTATCCCGAACATAGGGCCTGCTTTGTGGATCTTTTCACATGCGGCGATCATTGTTCTTCGAAAGGTTTTGATGCGATTATGCGTGCCTACCTTCATCCCACGGAGGCTCATCAGAAAATCCTTATTCGAAGTGAAACGATAAACGATAAAGAGTAATTGGAATGCTTTTTAAAGACAGGAGCGATGCTGGACGTCAATTAGTTCCTTTGCTTCAGTCTTACAAAGAGCAAGAAAACACCCTTGTTCTTGGTCTTGCTAGAGGCGGGGTTGTTACAGCCTTCGAGATTGCAAAAGCATTAAATCTCCCTTTAGGCATTGTTGTCGTTCGCAAAGTGGGGGCGCCCGGCAATGAAGAGTTAGCTTTAGGCGCTGTAACGGAAAAAGGCGAAGGGATTTTCAATGACCATCTCATCACACTTCTGGGAGTTTCCAAAGATTATTTAAAGCGCCAAATCGAAAAAGAAAAACAAGTGGCAAAAATGCGGCTTGAACTCTATTTGGGCAAACGGCCTCTTCCAAGTGTCAAAGGGAAAACAGTCATTTTAGTGGACGATGGGATTGCAACAGGA
>DATIJP010000004.1:0-12851 GCA_035478495.1 Rhabdochlamydiaceae bacterium | reverse complement strand
GCTCAATTTGCTACGGATTGCCGCTATCCAAATTGTTCCCATTTAATTGAACCAGACTGCGCGGTTGCAAAAGCCGTGGAAAAAGGAGAAATTTCTCGCTTGCGTTTTGATTCTTACTGCGCTTTAATGGAGAGCCTTACAACGGAACATCGCCCTAGATAATTATGAATCTATCCCATTATTCGCAAAATATGCTTTTCGTGCCTTTTTCCACATCTTTTAAACCCGCTTCTTGTCCTACTTATTTAAGTATGTACTGCGAAGCGGGTTTAAAACCTGTGAAAAAATCCTTCAAAAATCAAAATTTTGGAATAATGGGATAGGTTCATGTCGTTAATCAAACATTTAGACGCCTTAGAGATTTTAGATTCGCGAGGCAACCCTACAATAGAGGTCACTGTCGTCACTGAATTTGGCACGATGGGGACCGCTGCAGTTCCTTCCGGCGCTTCGACTGGCGAGAATGAAGCAGTTGAACTAAGGGACAAGGATAAAAACCGTTATTTTGGAAAAGGGGTTAAAAAAGCAATTGCAAATGTGATGGGGCCGCTAAGCGCCCTCCTGATTGGACAAAATGTTTTCGATCAAATTTTTCTCGATCGTGCCATGATTGAAGCAGACGGCACTCCAAATAAATCCAAATTTGGCGCGAATACCATTTTAGGCATTTCACTTGCGATCGCAAAAGCAGCAGCGAATGAACTTGGCATTCCCCTTTACCGTTATATTGGCGGCACAAATGCCCATGTCCTTCCTTGTCCCATGATGAATATTATGAATGGCGGGGCGCATGCTGATAATGATTTAGACTTTCAAGAGTTTATGATCCGGCCAGTGGGAGCGCCCAGTTTCAGCGAAGCAATACGCTGGGGAGTGGAGATTTTCCACACATTAAAACAATTGCTGAAAGCAGAAAATCAGATTACCTCAGTTGGGGATGAAGGCGGCTTTGCTCCGCGTTTAAGTTCTCATGAAGCAGCTTTAGATTTCATTTTAAAGGCAATCGAAAAAGCAGGATTTAAACCCAAAGAGCAGATCACCATTGCCCTGGATTGCGCAGCATCTGAGTTTTATGACAAGAATGCTAAAAAATATGTCGAAATGAAAAAACAAAATGCGGGGCAGCAATTTAACTCGCGCTCAGCTGAAGAACAGGCTAATTATTTAGCGCTTCTTTGCCGCAATTATCCCATTGATTCCATCGAAGATGGTCTTGATCAGAATGATTGGGAGGGTTGGAAATATTTAACGGAACAATTAAAAGGCACTGTGCAGCTTGTTGGCGATGATATTTTTGTGACCAATCCCAAATTTCTAAAAAAGGGAATTGAGCAAAAAGTAGGCAATGCGATCTTAATCAAAGTCAATCAAATTGGCACACTCACAGAAACTTTAGATACAATTGAACTGGCCAAACAAAATGGTTATGCAACCATTATCTCGCACCGTTCAGGAGAGACCGAGGACACTACAATTGCAGATATTTCAGTTGCTGTGAATTCAGGCCAGATCAAAACCGGTTCGCTTTGCCGCTCTGACCGCACAGCCAAATATAATCGCCTTCTCGCCATCGAAGACCAGCTCCAATCCTCTGCTACCTACTTCTCCTTAAATCGAAAATAGGAAAAAAAGAGAAGAGTAGCAGGATAACAGGATGAACAGGATAGAAGATTTAAAGTTAACTCTTCATCTTGGCCATCCTGCCATCCTGCTGCTCTGCTCTTAAATCTTGTTGATCCTGTTTTTTTTGAAAACAATATATGAGTTATTTATTTAGCGAAGCCAAGCGGAGCTTGCTGCGGGTCCTACCATAGGTGAAGTAGACGGTGCAGCCAATGGCCATCCAGAGGAGAAGTTGTGTCCAGATTGAGCCAGGCATTAGGGCCATTTGCAAAAAGCAAGAGAGTGATCCCAAAAGTGGAATCCATGGAAAAAAAGGCGTCTTAAAAGGACGAATAAGCTCAGGCTCAGCATACCTCAAGACCAAAACGCCTAAGCAAACAATTCCAAAAGCAAGCAAAGCCCCCATCGAAACGAGTTGGCCTAGCATTTCTACAGGGAAAAAGCTGGCCATGAGCATCGCAATGCAAGTTGCCACCAAAGAGGAAAAAATAGGGGTGCCCGTTTTGGCATGTGTCATGCCAAATGCTTTGGGCAGTAGACCATCTTTTGCCATCGCAAACCAGATCCTTGTCTGGCCCAAAAGAAGCACTAAGATCACTGAACTTAAGCCAGCTAAAATGGCTAATTTTACTACGATGCGCAACCAAAGGAATTTTGGCCCTAAGGCATTAAAAGCAACAGCAATAGGATCGGCCACTCCAAGCTCTTTGAATGGGACAATCCCTACAAGAATAATAGCAACAATCACATATACAATTGTTGAAATACCAAGTGAACTTAACATTCCAATTGGTAAATCTTTTTGCGGGTTGCGCGATTCTTGAGCAAGTGTAGACAGGGCATCGAAGCCAATAAAAGCAAAAAATAAGAATCCCGCTCCTCTAAAGATACCACTCCAGCCGTATTGACCAAAATGGCCCTGATTTTCAGGAATTAAAGGCTGTAGGTTTTCAGTATTGATATAGCCAAACCCATAAAAGACAAAAAGGAGAATGACCGCTGTTTTCAAAGCGACAAGAATAGTATTAAAAAAAGAGGCTTTTTTCACTCCATAAGAAATCAAAATTCCAATCCCTCCTATAATAACAAGCGCGGGAAGATTGATTAGATTTCCAGATGCCGACCATCCGCTAGTATGGTCATATAGACAGATAGGATTGGTGAGCGTTTTGGGTAAATGGATGCCAAAATCATGCAATAAACTGACAAAATATCCTGACCAGCCTGCAGCGACAGTGGAGGCTGAAAGGAGATATTCTAAAGTCAATCCCCATCCAATCATCCAAGCCGCAAATTCACCTAATGAGGCATATGCGTAAGTATAGGCGCTTCCTGCGACTGGAATACAGGAGGCTAACTCTGCGTAGCAAAGGGCAGCGAAAAGGCAGATAAGGGCAGCGATAGTAAATGAGATAAATACGGCCGGACCCGAAAACTGGGCAGCAGCTTGTCCAGTTAAAACAAAAAGGCCAGCGCCGATAATTGCACCAACCCCAATCGTAGTCAGATTAAGGGGTCCTAATGTTCGCTTTAATTCGGAACCATTCGACGAATTTCGAATAATACTTTCAATTGGTTTTCTAGCAAATAAACTTTTCATAAAAATTGGCGTATTATTTTATTATAATTACGCCAATTTTATCTATAAGATTAAGGCATTTGCGCCGGATAACTACTTTTGCAATGTGTTTCTTTAACAAAAAAGAGGAAAATTAAAGAAAGTACTAAATAGATTGGAATGGTCAGCAGCGCCATTTTATAGACATGGACTGGGAACACATGCGCGCCATCCACTATTTTGCCCTCCCATCCGAGGTCTAAAAATTTCCCTGTGAGCGGATCGGAAAAGGCGCCGAAGAAAGCATCAAATGCATTCATAAATCCAATTGCCGTCGCAGCCAAAATAGGGGGATTGATCTCTCGGATCATTGTGAAACAGATCAAAAAGAAACTAATAAAAAATCCAAAGAAAAACATCAGTGTGTTAATCAGAAAGAAATTAAGTCCTGGCACATAAAGGATTGTAGTAATGGAGAAAAAGGCAAGAATTGTGCCAAAAAACATCACATTCCGCCGATTTCCTAACCAATCGGAAAGCCAGCCAGAAAAAGGCGCGCCGAGCGCAAACCCAATAAAGATGAGCGAGACGCTGCGGGCTGCATAATCTTTGGAAAGATTAAATGCTTCCATAATAAAGGGAACTCCCCAAAGTCCACCAAAAATCATGACTGGCGCAAAAGCAAGGCCGCTGTAAAAAGAAAGGTGCCACGACTGGCTGTTGGATAAAATTTTCTTTAAGCTCTCCCATACCTTCATTCTTTTAGGAGTGAGATTAACATCATGAAATGGATGAAGCGATTTGGCACGGTCTCTAACAACAAGCCAAAAAAGGACTGCTAAAACACCCCCAATGAGTGCGATAATCCCCATCGCGTGGCGCCACGTTCCCAAATGATGAATAAAAGCAGAGAGAGGAGCTTGACCGCCGACAGCGCCTAACATAGCCAAAGTCATCATAAGCCCTGCCATAAATGCAAAGCGGTTATTTGGAAACCAATTAGCAATTAGCTTTAATGTATTAATTGCAGCAAAGGCAGCGCCAACTCCAGTAAGAAAACGCCCAATTTCTGCAAAAACAAGCAATTCGGAATAAGCAAAGATAAGCGCGCCTGTTGCACAAAGGAAAATCGCAAGAGTAGTCACTAGCCGTGGACCATAGCGGTCTACGAGAATTCCTGCAGGAAGTTGCATAATGAGATAGGCATAAAAATAACAGGCCGCAAGATTGCCAAGTTGCGCAGCATGGATATTAAATGTACTCATGAGTTCATTTGTCATGACGCTCGGCGAGACTTCAATCGCATATTTATAAAACATGAATAGCGAGCTTAAAAACCAGATTAACCAGCCACTTATGATTTCTGTTTTTTTCATTGTTCCACCTTGAAGAGATATGCTTTCCATTCTTCATCCTTTTGTTCTTGAATCAATTTCCATCCCCAATTTGACGTGAGAGCGAGGTATTCATGATCTTCATCTTTCAAAATTCCAGAGGTGATCATAAATGCATGATTAAACTTTAGATTTCGATGGGTTTCCCATGCGATCTGCTGCTCGCTGGAAATCATATTCATGACGATCACTAAGTCGCTTGGCAATTTAGGAAGCTGAGTTGGTTTAAAAAATTGAACTTTTTTATTTAAGTTATTTAATGCTGCATTTTCTTTGGCATGTGCGATGGCAAAATCATCAATATCCGTCCCGAAGGCAGAAGTTGCTCCCATCTTGATTGCAGCTAAAGATAGAATCCCACTTCCACACCCGATATCAAGGAGAGATTTTCCTTTGACGTAAGGCGCCATCATTTTTAATGTTAATTTTGTGGTGGGGTGAGAAAGGTCGCCAAATCCAGCCCCTGGCATTAAAAGAACTGTTTGGTCTGTCCCATAAGGATTTAAATCCACATGGGCAATCCCATTATCGAACCCTTCTGCGAAAAGAGACCATTGCTCTTCCCAATTAATACCCAAAGAACTTCGAAAATTGGGTTTTGACATCGTCGGCTTTATCTCAAAATTCCGATCTTCACTCGCGCCTTGCTCTCGAGCAATGGTCACTCGCTTCAGATCAAAATTTTCAGATGCCTTCTTGTCAAATTCCCAATTTTCGAAGTTCTTTGGGTATATATTAAAATTTTTCATCTTTTAAGAGCCTATCCCATCATTCGCAAAATTTTGATTTTTGAAGGATTTTTTCACAGGTTTTAAACCCGCTTCGCAGTACATACTTAGAGACTGTCCACAAACTATCAAGTTATCAGATTCGAGTGGCATTTTTGATGACTCTTCTCGAAATTTTTCGGCAACATATGCCGGAGGCGCCATAGGTGCCGAAAAATCTCGAGAAAAGGCGCAAAAAGGCCCCGAATATGATGGCTTCAGAGTTTGTGGACAGTCTCTTAAATAAGTAGGACAAGAAGCGGGTTTAAAAGATGTGGAAAAAGACACGAAAAGCATATTTTGCGAATGATGGGATAGGTTTAAAATTACAAAGGAATCTAGGATAGCAAATTATAATATTCTTGGCAAAAATCGTCTTCCCGTTCATGATTTTTTGTTTACGCGTTTCTACGCACTGGTAGCTCAGCTGGATAGAGCACACGGCTACGAACCGTGAGGTCAGAGGTTCGAATCCTCTCCGGTGCAATTGCTTTTAGTAGTATGATTTTAGAATTTTTTTCATCAGGTCCTGCGGACACCAATTCTATTTTACTGGCCTGTAGTAAGACATTAAAAGGAGCCATTATCGATGCTCCTTTTGACAGCGTGTACCATCAAATGCTGAGGGCGCAAGATTTATCTTTGCACATTGAGATGTGCCTACTTACCCATTCCCATTGGGACCACATCGCTGAGGCTGCGATTTTAAAAAATGAGTTTGGTATTCCTCTCTATATCCATGAAGAAGATGCGCAAAATTTAATCCATCCTGGATCTGATGGCCTGCCACATCTTTTTCCTTTAAAAGGGGTTGTACCAGATCATTTTTTGAATGATGGGGAAATCCTGAGTTTAGGAGAATTAAAAATCGAGGTCATTCATACTCCTGGCCACTCTCCTGGATGCGTCTGCTTTTATATTGAAAAAGAACAAGTGTTAATTTCTGGGGACACTCTATTTCAGGCATCGATCGGGAATTTGTCATTTCCAACAGCAAGACCTAGGCTCATGTGGGAATCGTTAAAAAAACTCTCTTTGCTACCAAAAAAAACAAGAGTCATACCAGGCCATGGCAATGAAACTACCATTGGAGCAGAAAGTTGGCTTGCAAATGCAAAAGAAAAATTTGGAGGATATTATGAATAGTTTACTCGTTGGGAAACAAGCACCTGATTTTGTGGCAAAAGCTGTCATTAAAAATAAAATAGTAGACGGATTCTCTTTAAAAAGCACTTTGGGAAAATACTGCATCTTATTTTTCTATCCCCTTGATTTTACATTTGTTTGCCCAACAGAAATCCATGCCTTTCAAGGAAATTTGGAAGAATTCAAGAAGCGTGAGTGCGAGGTCATCGGATGCTCGGTCGATAGCTGTTATGCTCACCTTGCTTGGGCAGAATGTCCCAAAAGCAAAGGAGGGATTGAAGGTGTAGAGTTTCCCCTGATTTCAGATCTGAATAAAGAGATTGCCCGAAAATTCCATGTCCTCAAGGAAGAAGATGGCATTTCTTACAGAGGTCTTTTCTTGATTGACAAAGAAGGCGTGATCCGCCATCAACAGGTGAATGATCTTCCAATTGGCAGAAATGTAGGCGAGGTCATCCGTCTACTGGATGCCTTGATCCATTATGAAAAAAATGGCGAAGTCTGTCCTGCAAATTGGGAAGTAGGGGAAAAATCTTTAGAACCGACTCAAGAAGGTTTAATTAAGTTTTTCAGCGTCAAATAGTCGTAGAGGTCCTTTTCGGTGATGACAAGCAGGCTTTTGTAAAGCTGACACAGTGGAGTTGCAGCCTCGATAATTTCCTCATCGCCAACACCGGGCATGCAGATGGCATCTAGCCCGCTGCTCACTTCTTGATTTTTTAAGAGATTAATGCCTCGCATGTAATCTTCTGTATAAAACCCTTCTTCTCTAACGCGGAAAAAAATGAGATCCTTCTGATACAAAAGAGTTTGCAGCGCGTAATGAATGCCTTGGCTATCTTCAGGAGGATTGCCTAACTTTTCAAAAAGAGAAGGCAAGTTTCTACAATAAAAAGGGGTGCATAATTCCCCCTTTTCTGCCTCGCCAAATAAAAACACGCAACGCGACATAGTTTTATTGTCTATTATGTTGCTACATATAGAAATTTTTTTAAACTATGTCAAGAGTTTCTCTCTTACAGAAGAGAGATGATCATGCCCTCAAAATCTTTTTTTTCGATGTAGGTTACTAACTGATCTGGATTTGCTTGAACAGTAGAGCAGAAACCCGGGATATATTTTCTAAGATTGTCGTGGCTAAATTCTTCATCCATTCTTCGCACAAGTCCACCCATAAAATTTTCCCATTTAAAACTGCTCTTTTTAATTTCTCTTAGGCAGTGGGAAAGCCGTGGATCCAATAAAATAGTCCCTAAAAATTTCATTGGGTGGATATGGTTGATCCTCTTTCCCAATTTTTCTAACTTTTTCTTTTCAAAAAGCAGTTTAAAAACATTATTTTCTGCAAGTGTGACAATGAGTTTGGAAATCATCATTTTTTCTTCATGGCTGATCGGGAGCGTAGAATAATAATCGATCATGTTTTCTGGCACTGGCGCCGCATTTTCCTGGGTCAAGGGCTGTAATAGCTCAGCTTGCGGCTGAGTTTGCATTACAGGCTGCTCGATTTCATTTGCTATTAGCTTATAGGAAATCTCTTCAAATTGAGGCCGGGCCTCATCTAATGTTTCTTCTTCTAATAAAGGGTGATTGGCCTCATTTTTAAGAACTTGTACAATGGTACTAGAAGCAGCAATAGAAGTTTGTTGCTCTGGGTTCCATTTTTGCTCTTCCAATATCTGACATAATTCATTTTCAGAAATGAAAGACTCTTCATTGGGAACTACGACATCGATTTCCCGACTAGCATCAATGATTTGAGTATGGGAATATTCGCTCACCTCACTTAATGTGGCCATCTCAATCAATTCTTTTGAGCTTTCTAAAATGACATTAAGATTGGGACTGGTATTTTCATTTGAGATATCATTAGAGATAAGCTGGGCCATCTCTTTCGAATACTGTCCTTCTAATTTGCACAGTCCGAGATAAGCTTTTTCTTTAATGTCCTTAAATTCTTTTTCTGAAAAGCCAGACCTCTTGACCTGTTCAATTTGATGACAAATTTCAGAAAGTGCGGCTACGACTTGATCAGAAGGACAGCTGACTGAAATAGTGTAAGAATTAGGCTCCTTTGAAAAGGCCTGCTGATAGTAAGTATATTGGACTCCTTCAGAAGTAAGAGATTGTTGAAGTCTCTGCTGCAGGAGAGAATAGAAAAGAAACTGCTTCCAAAATTCCTTTAGATCTTTTCTCAGACTTGTTTGAAGTGGAGTGGTATAGGAAATAGTAATAAAGCTTTTATCTTGGAAATTAGAACGAAAGAGATGCACAGATCCTTCTACTTTGCTTACTGTAAGCAGCAAACAGCAACAAGTGCACGCGACAATCGAGAAAAACAGTTTCATGTGCCCTCCAGGCATTGGATCGGTTAAATATAAATTAAAATAAACATATCGCCTATTTTTTTTCACCAGGAACCTATCCCAATATTCTTAATACCCGCTTTTCGTGCCTTTTTTTTCAGATTTCGAGCCCGGCTCTTGGCCTACTTAATTTAAGTATGTCCTGCGAACCGGCCTCAAAATCTGACTAAAAAAAGCATCAAAAATCAAATATTAAGACTATTGGGATAGGTTCAGTTTCTAAAAAATTTTCGAGCTACTATTGACTTGATAATTCCTCAAGGATAATAAGAGAGATTAATGGCTACAATAAAAAGGGTTTTCAGTCGCGTTCAGATCAATTATGTCTATTTTGGACTTCTTTTCGTTATTTTATCCTTTATACATGGCTATCATGCAAGTCTTATTGAAAATGGTTCGTTCATTTTTAAGTGGTATTTCATCGCTTATGCCATTTCCCAAAGCCTACTTGAGGTCTTGCTCTTAGCTATTTTGTCTGAGTGGATCAATTGGTTTTTTCCCAAAGTTGCTCATTATTGCTTCATTAGTTTTACATTTATTCTCTGTTTTGCCCATTTCATTGATTTCTTTCTCGTTCGTCTAATGGATATCTCTTTTTGGAATGCACTCAGCTTTGTCATGGACGAAAGTTTGGCAAATTTTAAAGAACTTCTTTATGCCACACATGTTTCTATTGCCATCTGGCTCATGGGTGCGATTTTAGGGATTACACTTCTTCTTTTTGGGCTGCTCTTTTTTCACTTCACTGAAAAAATCGCCCAGAAAAAGACTCTCTTTATAAAAACGAGCCATTCTCTTGTCATTTTCTGCGCCCTTCCATTTCTTTTTCTTCTCAGCGACAGGATCATGCAGCACTTCATTTCTTCGGGCATGTATTTGGATTATCAAAAAGTGCTCCCTTTGAAAGACACATTTATTTCATCCAAAGCAGGGATCATTTCATTGCCTTCTTACTTGAAAGAACCGGAAAAAGAAGAAAAAGTTTTAGCTGCGATAAACTCTCGCGATTTTTCACAAAAAGAAAAGCCCGATATCTACATTTTCATTATTGAGAGCTTAAGGGAGGATTTTTTAACTGGGGAGGTCGCACCTAATTTAAACAGATTTAAAAATGAAAATCTTTCAACGCCTCTTGCTCTATCGAGTGCCAATGGAACGCAACTCTCTTGGTTTTCGATTTTTTATTCCAAATTTCCTTTTTACTTTAGCAAAATTAAATCTCCAGAATGGAGCTCTGGCAGCCCCGCATTACAGATCCTTAAAAAAATGGGATATTCTATTGATGTTTTGTCATCCGTCAGGCTCTCCTATTACCAGATGGACAAATTGATCTTTGGCGAAAAAGAAAAACTTGCCAAATTTTCCTACTTTTTTCCTTTTGGAAATGCCACAAAAGCGTATGAAAGCGATCAGAAGGCAATGGCAAAACTCATTCAACTCTCCACTGAAAAGGAGAGCGGCGGAAGGTGCTTTATTGTCTTTTTAGAATCGACCCACTTTGGTTATAGCTGGCCAACAAAAAGTTTTTCGCGCTTCGAGCCTACCATTGATGAGATCAATTATCTCTCCATCCTTTTTTCTAAAAATGATTTAGAAAAAATCAAAAATCGCTATCGCAATTCAATTTATTTCCTCGATTCTCTTTTTGGCAAATTTACTGAAAGCTTAAAAGAGAATGGATCATGGGAAAATGCAGTTGTGGTGGTGACGGGTGATCATGGAGAGGAATTTTATGAACAGGGCCATTTATTCCATGCTTCAAATTTAAGTAAAATGCAAACCTCTGTGCCCATTTATTATAAATTAGGAAAAAATCTGAACATCACTCCTGCAGAAATGGGTTCACATATCGATATTTTTCCGACAATTTTCCATTATCTATTAAAAGATCAGCAGCTCTTTTCGGATTTTTTTGATGGAGAATCTATTTTCTGCGAAAATAAATTTCCCTATGCATTTTCTGCGCGCTTTAACGCTGGAAGAAGTCCTTATGAAATGCTGATCCATAATGGAAAATATAAATTGTTAACACGCTTTTTTGATAAAAAAAGAGTGTTTCAATCTGACAAGCTGGAAATCTTAGATGCTAAAGATAATAGTGATCTATCTATCAGTTATTCATTGGATAAAGTTCAAAATGATTTTTCGCCAGCATTTAAAAAAATTTGCACTCCTTAAGGGAGTACTTATTCTCTTCCTTTCTCCTCCAGCTTTCGCTGAGGAGCAGTGCCCTACTTATCTCGTGCAGCCAAAAGACCATAAAGTGCTTGGAGAGATCAGATCTAGAACGTTGAAAAATTGGGACAAAATTTTGACTTGGTCATTTTCCAAGAAAAAGACCAATTACGTCCTTGCAGTCCCCCCTCAAGAGAAGAATTTTTTTGTTACCTCGAATGAGATTTTGGGATTTGATCGCAATTATGGATATTTTTCAGTAGAAGACCCACTTGTGGGAAAAGCCACAAAGCAAAAAGATGACATTAAGATCGCGGAATGTTTGCTTGAGGTCATCGATGGACAGATCCAAGATCCTGAGCAAAAACAATTTTCATTAGATGAAGTCCTCTCTAAGGTGCTAGCTTACCGCGCGCTTGAAAAAGGCATGGAAGTATCTATTCCGGAGCCCTATATCGTCGATGAATTGATTGATCTATGGCATGGGATGCCAGCTTATGGACTGATTCCAAAAAATAACAAACAGATTCCCTCCATTCTCCTTTTTCGTGGGACCGATCTCTCTTTTTCAACTGAGCGAGGTTGGGCATCGATCATGAGTGATTTAGATATTTTAGGGCCCGGACTATCGACATTTATGAAAGCGAGACCAAAAATCCACGAGTGGCTTTTAAAGGTGAAAGCAAATGGTCAGAGTGCACGTGTCGTTGGCGTTAGTTTGGGAGGAGTTTTAGCCTCTTACACCTTCCTTTTTGAAAAAGAGCAGCTGAGTAGCGCGCCCTCTGTTGCTTTTAACCCGCCTGGTGTCTCAGAAGACATTTTCAAAATGTGGGAAAAACAATCAGAAACAGACCCCTCTTTTTTTGTCTATGTGACTCAAGGAGATTTAGTCTCTAAAATCGGCCATTTAATCGGCGATGTGAAAGAAATGAGACTTCCTTTTCCTCTTCATGTCATCGAGGCCCACGTGACACTCATCTCTGCGCAAAAAGAGTATTCTCTTGCCAAAGTGAACCTCAAAGAAGAAAACGCGAGCAGGAAATTGAGATAGGGCTTTTAAAACCCGTCCATTCCCATTCCACCCATTCCCATGCCACCCATTCCCATACCGCCCATGCCTCCCATTCCACCCATTTCATCCATGGATGGGACAGCGGCTTTTGACTTAGGTTTTGGTTTATCAGTGACCATGGCTGCAACTGTAAGCAACATTCCAGAAATGGACGCCGCATTTTGCAAAGCACATTTAGTCACAAGAACTGGGTCTATGACGCCATCTTTAATTAGATCGCCAAAGGCATCAGTGAGTCCGTTGTAGCCATAAGCGCCATCTTTTTCAAAGACTTTCTCAGCAATCAGATTCCCTTGCTTGCCGCAATTATTTGCAATCGCAATGGCTGGAGCAAAAGCTGCAGTTCGAATAATCTCCACGCCTGCCATTTCATCTTCTGGCAATTTGAGCTTATCAAGAGCTTTTACGGCACGCAGAAGCGCTACGCCACCACCAGGAACAATCCCTTCGGCAACTGCAGCACGAGTGGCATGCAAAGCATCCTCGACACGCGCTTTTTTCTCTTTAAGTTCTGTTTCTGTCGCAGCGCCCACATTGATGACGGCTACTCCACCCACTAATTTAGCTAACCTATCTTCTAATTTTTCTTTATCGTAGTTAGAAGTTGTATTGGCAATCTCTGCGCGGAGCTGCTCCACGCGCTCTTGGATCTTTTTTGCATTACCAGCTCCATCTACGATTGTGGTCTCTTCTTTGCCTACTTTTATTTTTTTCGCTTTTCCAAGCACTTCTAATCCGACATCTTCAAGT
>DATIJP010000003.1:0-22892 GCA_035478495.1 Rhabdochlamydiaceae bacterium | reverse complement strand
TCATCACTCCATTGAGTAAAGGCCTCTTCAACTGCAACTTGTATCACATTGGATTTTTGCGCATCGGTCTGTTCTTGGCGAAGGATTCTTGTACTCTCAGTAGGCTCTAATGGCTCAAGTGGACCGGGCATATTATTTAAGTAAGTTGGACGCGTCCTAAAGGTTGAATGCGGATTTCAGGGACAATTTCTTGATAAGAAAGCACTGCCATATCTGGATATTCGCCCTCAATTAATTTGCGTACAAAGCGTCTCACATCGATTGCGGTCAAAAGAACAGGCGGCTGTCCGCCAACAGGTGTCGGAACAATCACATTGCGCATGGCTTGCAGGATCAATTGCACTGAGTCGGGATCCAAGGCCAAATAGGAACCGGCGGATGTTTGTTTGATGGCGCCTCTAACAATATCTTCAATTTCTGGATCAAGCAGATAGACAGAAAGAATGGTCTGACCTTGAGAGTATTTGTAACTGATATATCTTTTTAGAGAAGAACGGACATATTCAGTTAAAAGAACAGTATCTTTTTCCACCTGGGCCCATTCGCTTAAAGACTCCATGATGGTCCTTAAATCTTTAATGGAGATCTGCTCTTGTACCAATCTTTTAAAAATTTCTGTTAGTTTTTGCAGAGGAACAAGTCTTGTGACCTCTTTGACAAGATCAGGATAAGATTTTTCAACAAATTCTAGAATACCGCGCACCTCTTGAATGCCAATAAACTCACTTGCATTCTGACGATAGAAATAGGAGAGATGGAGAATCATCACATCCAGCGGCTTCCAATATTTGATGCCAGCTTTTTTGAGGATTTCTTCATATTTTTGATCGACCCAATAAGAGGGTTGGCCAAGAGAGGATTTTGAGGTGGTGAAGGGGATATTATAGCGTTTTAAAGTATCAGGATTTTCATTGGTGAGCAGGGAATTTTCAAGGATTTTGCCGCGGACTATCGGCACCTCATTTAAATAGATCGTATATTCATCAGGTTCTAATGTAGGTGAATCAGTGCGTACATGCACGCCAGGGAAACGGACTCCAAGGTCCTGATAAAGCGCATGGCGCATTTTAGGGATCATCTCTTCAATAAAGGTCAGGCCGCCGCGTTCGCTTTTAATGACCTCTGAAAGGCTTTTTCCCACTTCAAGAATGATCGGAAGAGTGAGTGCATATTCATCGGTGCCCCCGCGCACCATCGCATGGCCTTCAACATCAGTATCAATGCGCGCTCCCGTGACGACAGCTGTCTCTCTTGCTTTGACTTTTTGTGCGCGATACCAGGTGACAAAACCAGCGATCACAACAGCCAGCCCCAAGAAAATAAAAATAAAAGTGGGGAAGCCTTTAATGAATCCCATGGAAATGATCACAACGCCTGAGATCATGATCGCTTTGGGCTGGCTCAGCATTTGGGTCGCAATCTCTTTTCCAAGAGGAGCTTCTTTCTTTTCAGACGAAACCCTTGTGGTGACAATACCGGCAGTAAGCGAGATCAGAAGCGAGGGGATTTGAGCAACAAGGCCGCCGCCAATTGAAAGCAAGCTATACACTTTTGCCGCTTGAAGCGCCGACATATGACGCATTGCCATTCCAATAATCAGACCGCCAATAATGTTAATGACTGCAATCACGATACCTGCAATGACGTCTCCCTTTACAAACTTCATAGCGCCGTCCATGGCCCCATAAAGTTGGCTTTCCTTTTGAAGCGAAAGACGCAGCTGCCTTGCTTGTTCGGCATCAATGACACCGCTGCGCAAGTCAGCATCAATACTCATCTGTTTTCCGGGCATCGCATCCAAGGTGAACCTTGCAGCCACCTCAGCGACCCTTTCAGCACCCTTTGTGACCACAATAAATTGCACAATGGTGATGATTAAAAAGACAATGCCGCCGACAACAAAGTTTCCCCCTACGACGAAATTTCCGAAGGCAAAAATAATTTTACCCGCATTGGCATGAAGAAGGATTTGCCGTGTTGCAGAAATTTCTATTCCCAAACGGAACAAAGTGGTGATCAAGAGTAGTGTTGGGAAGATCGAAAGATTGACAGCACGCGGGATGTAAAGGGCCACCATCAGCAAAGAGATCGAGACCACTAAATTGACTGCAATGAGATTGTCTAAAAACTCCGGCGAAATAGGGATGATGATCATCATGATCAAAATGATGATAAAGGCAGCAAGGATCAGATCACTGGACTGCGTGATGATGTTAAGGGCTCTGTCGCCCCCAAGAGTTCTAGAAAGTCTTTTGAAAAATTCTTTCATGATTATTTAAACAATTCCAAATTCGCAGTTTCTTGGGCTTCCAAGTTCTGGAGCCATTTTAAAATCTCCGATACAGCTTGATAGGTCTCCTCAGGGATATAATCGCTAATTTCCCCTTTTTCGAACAGAGTTTGTGCTAGCTCTACGTTACGCATAATAGGAATATTATTTTCAAGTGCAATGCGCGTAATGAAATCGGCAATGATCCCTTTGCCCATTGTAACAATGCGGGGCGCTGGATCGGTGGCGTCGTCATAGTCCAGTGCGACTGCAATGTGGATCGGATTAGTGATGACAGCGCGCGCCCGTTTGGTTGCAGATGGCCCTTCTTGGTAAGCCATTTCTTGGGCCACTTGACGACGGCGGCTTTTCATATGTGGATCGCCCTCAGTATCTCGATACTCTTGCTTCACTTCAAATTTTTCCATCTTCATCTCTTTTGCAAAGGTGCGTTTTTGGAAAATTAAGTCAGCAATGGCCACTGCCAAAAAGAAAATCCCTACTCGGACCACGACTTTGATGAGAAAAGTGGAAAAAACCTGGGTTGCACCCATGATGGGCATTGCAGCAGTTGCTACAATTTCAGGAATGCTTCCATAGACAACGGTCCAAATTAAAACAAAGGCGCCTAAAATTTTAAAAACAGATTTTATCAATTCAAAAAGAGTTTTCATTTTGAATAGATTTTTGATGTTATCGACTGGATTAAGCCGTTTAATATCTGGTTTTAATACTTCTGCTGAAAAGACGGGTCCTACAATGAGAAAACTGGTTAAAACGCCGACACATACCGTTAAAAGCAAAGTGGGGATGCTGCAGTTAAAAATCACCATCATTGCTTCTTCCATGATCCCTGACGCCATTGTTGTGAGATTCAAATTGGGCATCGCAGCGCGCCGAAACATATTGATGATGTAAGAGGAGAGTTGAGTATAGAGATAACCTGCGGTCAAAAGCGTGGCTGCAATGGAGACAACAAAAGTGAATGCGGAGGGGAAATCTTGCGACTTTGCGACTTGCCCCTTTTTGCGCGCATCGCGCAACTTCTTTGGGGTCGCCTTTTCGGTTTTTTCTGCCATATTTTTAAGAACATAGCAGGATGGCAGGATGGACAAGATGAAGAATTAAGATATTCTTAAATCTTCTATCCTGTTCATCCTGATATCCTGCTGCTTTTCTCTTTTCTTAGTCTTATGCCAATTTTAATTATGGAAGAATAAAATCACATCTCCATCTTGGACAATGTAATCTTTTCCTTCAGAGCGTGCTTTTCCCGCTTCCCGCGCGCCAGTTCGTCCTTTGTATTTGACCATGTCATCAAAAGTGACCACTTCAGCTCGAATAAAACCTTTTTCTATGTCCGAATGGATTTTGCCTGCAGCTTCCTGTGCTCGCATGCCTTTTTTGATTGTCCACGCTCGTGTTTCGATCTCGCCAGTAGTGATAAAAGTGATTAGGCCTAATGTATCGAAGGCAGCTTTAATTAACCGATTTAAACCTGTTTCTTTAAGTCCGAGGGTTTGCAGATATTCTAAAGCATCCTGATCAGAGAGTGCAGAGAGCTCCTCTTCTAATTTTGCACAAACAGGGACCACTTTGTCTCCTTGCTGTTTGGAATAGTCTTTTACCTCTTGAACATACTTGTTTTCCATCGCAGGGAGGTCATTTTCAGACACATTGGTCGCATACATGACTTTTTTGTTTGTTAAAAATGGATAAGCATCTAAGTAGCCTTTTTCTTCGTCTGTCAGTGACAGTGTGCGCAGCATCTGATTGTCGTTGAGATGATCGATAGCTCTTTTTAAAACAGCAACTATAGGAATAAGTTCTTTTTTTGTTTTTAGCTGTTTTTCTAGTTTGCCAGATACATTTTCAACCATTTGAAGATCGGATAAAATCAGTTCTAAATTGATGACTTGAATATCTCCTAAAGGATCCACTTTTCCTCTCACATGAATCACTTCATCATCTTCAAAGCAGCGTACCACCTGGACAATGGCATCTGCTTCGCGGATATTTGCCAAAAATTGATTTCCCAACCCTTCACCTTGGGAAGCGCCTTCGACAAGACCAGCAATATCAATAAAAGTCACTGTCGCAAAAACGATTTTTTTACTATGGGACATTTGAGAAAGAGTGATTAGCCTTGAATCCTGCACTTCTACGATGCCTACATTGGGATCGATCGTACAAAAGGGATAATTGGCAGCAGGAATGCCTTTTTTCGTTAAAGCATTAAAGAGAGTGGATTTTCCTACATTGGGAAGTCCCACTATTCCACAAAATAAGGTCATTCATTTTCTCCAAAAATAATTTCAATATTTAGGCCATTTAACGCTTCGGTATTTCGTTCAAGTGTCAATTTTAGATCATCCTTGCTTAAAATCGCTTTTGCAGGGATTTTCATTTTCCCTCTTTTGACCCAAACTTTATAGTCGCCTTCTGGCGGAAGACAGAGGCCATAAACGTCCATGCGTCCGATTTGGCCTTCTACTTTTATAGGTCCGTAGACAGAATAAGGCCTTCCCAAGAATTTTGCAGCCTTTTTAAAGTCGCCAGCTTGAATAGTTTCTCTAATTTTACCGGAAGAAACAACCTCTCCATCGATTTTAATTTTTTCTACATAGTCGGCTTTAAAATGGAGCTTTTTTCCCAGTTCTGTGACGCGCTTTTCATCGCCTTGTTTTCCCTGACCAAAGGCATCGCCTTTTCCAACGACGAGAAATTCAAAGGGAAAAACCTTTTTTGCTTTAGTGAGGAATTCCTCATAGGATTCTGAGGCAAGCCCTGGTGTGAATTCCAATAAAAACAATAGGTCTACCCCTGCGTCTTCTAAAAGATTAATTTTATGTTCTTTAGAGCAAATTGATAAACTCGCCTGATGCGGTTTTAAAATAGTCGAAGGATGGTTACTGAATGTGATGATAGCCTTAGTTCCTTTTTCCTCTAAAAGCTCATCCAATCTCCGCAATAATAGACGATGGCCTAAATGGACCCCGTCAAAACTCCCAATGATCAGGCCATAAGGGGACTTAAGCGGAGTATCTCTTAATTCAGTATGAATAATCATCAGAGTTAAAGTATTGATGATCAGTGATTAATATTCAATTTAAATTATAACCTTGTTATATGCTTTTTACTTTATTTTTAATATTTATTTTACTATAATAATTTTTCTAGTAAAAACAAATAGCAATTAAGGAGTGATTATGGCAAAACCTGTAGAATTAAGTTCAATAAATTTTGATATGTATACTCTCACGCATGTACCTTCGTCGGTGGCTGATTCTCTACCTGAAGGAGCGATTCGAGTAAAGTTAAGTGCATTGCTAGCTCGAAAAATTATAAATGATAATACCTGCTTAAAGGGTAGAGTAGCTAGTCTTATTGTGGAGTATGCCGATCCAAAAGAGAATCCTGCTCTTAGCTTAAATGATTTATTTCGTTTAACTGATGGAGCGAGAGCTAAGTAGTTACTGTGTGAAGAGCGACAACAAGTAGAAGTAGCAATGATGATCATATGATCGATGCCAGAGCTGCCTCAAAGAGATGAAGGTAGAATGTCTCTGTGGTTGTCCTCTTAATCTAATAATAACTCTCCATCGAAACAATCTTCCAAACAAAAATCGCCGCTGCGTGTACGCACTAGCGCGCTTAGGTGGGCGCCGGTGTTTAGTTTTGCTCCTAAATCATGCGCAATTGTTCGAATGTAAGTTCCTTTGCTGCATTGAATTTTCAGTTGTAGGTGAGGGTAACCATAGCTGATTAGCTCAGTTTTAAGCTGAATCGTAGCAGCTGCTCTTTCAATTTCAATGCCTTTTCGCGCGAGTTCATAAAGTTTTTTGCCTTTGACCTTCTTAGCTGAGAACATGGGGGGTGTTTGAAGCATCGTCCCTTGAAAGCAGGCAACTGCTTCTTCCACTTCTGTTAAAGAGGGGACAAAGGGGTTTTGGGCGATGATTTTCCCATCGATATCAAAGGAATCTGTCTCGATCCCTAAATGGAGTGTGGCCAGATATTCTTTGTCTTGACCCATCAGTTTATCTGATTGGCGCGTATAGTTTTTGCCAATGAGCATCACCATGACACCTGTTGCAAAAGGATCTAATGTTCCCGCATGGCCAATTTTTTTAATTCCAGTTAATCGTCTCAAAGCAGCAACAAGACTAAATGAAGTCCTATTTTTTGGTTTATTGACTGGAAAGAGTCCTTCAGAGATTACCAGGTTTTCGGCTTCGCTCTTCTTCATGGATTTTTTCTATGACTTTTTCGATGCGCAAATGTTCTTCAACAGAAGAATCGAGCTTAAAAATTAAAGCAGGAAAATAACGCATAACCACTTTTTTTGAGGCGGAAACAGCAATGAAACCGGCTGCAGATTGCAGCGCTTCTAAAGTTTCTTTTTTCTCTTTATCATTGGCCAGGATGCTAACATAGATCTTCGCATGCTGCAGATCATTTGAAAGATCGACTTTTGTAATGGAAGTAAACGCATGGATGCGAGGATCTCTGACATCTCTTTGAATCACCTCAGAAATCACTTCTTGTAAAAGAGAATTAAGTCGCTTGATCCGTGTTTTTTCCGCCATATCTATCTTATTCTAATTCTTGTTCTAAACCCCTTATAACACACATTATTCCAGCTCTTGTTCTAAATAGGTGATTTCGTAGCTTTGGATGATATCGCCTTCTTTGACATCATTAAAATTATGCAGCAAAATCCCGCACTCATATCCTTTGCTCACTTCGCGGACATCCTCTTTGACTTTTTTAAGAGAAGCAATGCTGCCTTTCCAAATCACATTTTTATTGCGCACAACACGGATATGGTGATTGCGTCTGATGATGCCCTCTGTGACCATACAACCTGCGATCAATCCCAATTGAGAAGATTTAAAGACAGCTTTTACAAGCGCGCTGCCCATCTCGGTTTCTTGAGGGATCTTGTCGAGCAGGTTTACCATCAGGGCTTTGACATCATCGACAGCATGGTAAATGACATCATGGAGTTTGACAATGACCTTTTTCTCTTGGATCATGCGCTCTGCATGGCTTTCAATTTGTGTGTGGAACCCGATAATCGTCGCATTAGAGGTCGCTGCAAGTTCAATGTCAGACTCAGAAATTTGACCCACATTTTCTGAAATCACATGCACATCTATTTTTTTAGCAGGGATTTTGAGAAGAGACTGTTTCAAAGCCTCTAAAGATCCTTGAACATCGGCACGTAAAATGAGATTTAAAATTTTCTTCTCTTTTAACTCGCCATTTTTCTGGAGCAGCCCTTCAAGAGCTCCACGTTTATTTTTCTGAAGAAGCAGATCTTTATGCTGTTCTTGGCGCGCCTCTGCAATTTCACGAGCAGCGCGATCATTTTCAACAACGATAAATTCGCTTCCTGCATCTGGAAGACCCGAAAGTCCTGTGATTTTAACGGCAGAAGAGGGGCCTGCTTCTTGAAGCTCCTTACCAAATTCATCATGCATGGTTTTTACCCTAGCATAATGCAGGTCAAAAACAAGAGCATCGCCTTTTTTTAATGTTCCATTTTGAATGAGCACTGTGGCAACGGGTCCTAATCCTTTATGCATTTCTGATTCAATCACAGTTCCGCGCGCACGCGTTGAAGGATTGGCTTTAAGTTCGAGAATCTCTGCTTGCAATGCAAGCATCTCAAGAAGTTCTTTAATTCCCTCGCCAGTGACAGCAGAACAATTCACGGTAATTGTCGTTCCGCCCCAAACTTCAGGAAGAAGGTTATTATCAGCGAGCTGACGGTAAACAAGCTCTGGATTAAAATTAGGTTTATCTTTTTTATTCAAAGCCACAACAATCGGGACATTTGCTTCTCTTGCTTGGTTAAGGGCCTCAACTGTCTGCTCACGAATCCCTTCGTCACCGGCAATGACTAAAACCACGATATCAGTGACTTCAGCGCCGCGTGCTCGCATTTCAGAGAAAGCTTCATGGCCGGGCGTATCAAGAATTGTGATGTCCCCAACAGCAGTATGGCATTTAAAAGCGCCAATATGTTGCGTGATCGCGCCGGCTTCTCCAGCAGCGACATTTGTTTTACGTATGGCATCAATCAAACTTGTTTTGCCATGGTCAACGTGACCCATAAAAGTCACAACTGGCGGTCTGATGACAAGAGCTTCAGGAGGAGATGCAGAGATTTCTTCTTTAATCGTGCGATCGGTGACCTTAATGCGCTGTGCTTCAGATTTATCAATCGTGATTTCACACTCAAATTCATGACCAAGAAGCTGAACTGTGGTCTCATCATCTAAGAAATCATTCAGCGTCACTACAATTCCTTGCATGAATAATTTAGCAATGAGCTGAGAGGCTTTTAATTTCATTTCAACAGCAAGATCTTTAATGGTAATCGGCAGACGGATATGCAGCGACTTCGGTCTGATCGTGGTATCTTCTTGCTGAGCTACCGGTCTGAATTTCGCTTGTCTTCTTTTTCTCCAACCCTCATCTTCGCCCGCTCTAAGGCCCATACGGTCTCTTGAGTCAAAGGCTTTTTTTATATCTTTTTTAGGCTGTAGATCTCGGTATTCTTTAAAAGCTGGTTTTTTGGCTGGTTTAGGCGGCTCTCCTGCAACAGCTGGTTTTTTTTCTGTGGTGGCAGAAGAGACAGGCCTTGGAGCTGGTTTTTTTGTTGCAGACTCTGCACCATCTCTACGTCCGATAGGAGATCTCATAGGCGGGACAAGTTCACGCCTTCCAATTGGTGTAGGAAGAGGTCTGCTACCTGGTCTAGTAGGGAATTGAGGCGCTTGTTTAGGAGCTGGTGGGACGGGCGCTTCCTCTTTCTTTTCAACCGGGGGAGTAAGGGAGGACGGCGGAGGTAGCGTAGCAGCTGTTGGTTTTTCAATTACAGGCTTGTCTACAACGAGCGGGACCTCAGCAATTTCTTCTTTTTTTTCCGGTTCCGGGGCAGCTTTTTTCTTTTGTGCAGGAGGAGCTTTAAATTTGCCAATTTGAAGCGCAGCTGCAAGTTGAGTATTTTTAACTTTGATCTTTAAATTTTTGGCCAAAACTTACATCCTCTTTTTTCGGATTTGTTCTAAGATCTTATGGGCCATATCAAGTGTAATTTCCGGAATAGCGGCCAATTCTTCTGGTTTGGCATTCAGCACTTTACGCGGCGTATTATAAGGAGACTCGAGCAAGCTTGTCACGATAAATGGACTTAAAGGACTTAAATCTTCTTGTTTCAAAGCGACGTCTAAAGTGGGATCTTCAACGGCTGCCATCTGGGCCCTTTGAATATTCATCACCGCTTGGTACTCGCTCATTCTCTGAACTTCCAGCTGCGCTCCAATGAGCTGGCCGTTCAAGCGGGCATTCATTCCTTTTTTTCCAAGGACAACTGGGTATTGTTCGTCGTCCACTACAATGGACACAGTCGAACCATCTTCACTCACATTAATTTTCTTAATTTCAACAGGTGCGAGCGCATTTTGTAGTAGCTGGATCGGATCCTCTGAATAAGGGAGAATGTCGATTTTTTCATTGTTAAGCTCGCGGATGATATTTTTCACACGAGAACCGCGCACTCCTACGCAAGCGCCGACAGGATCTACTTTTGAGTCATTTGAAGTGACAGCCAATTTTGTACGGTATCCCGCTTCCCTTACAATCTTTTCAATCACTATAGTCCCATCTTCGAGTTCAGGAACTTCTTGCATAAAAAGTTGTTTGACAAATTCTGGATGGCTTCTGGACAAAATCACTTCAGCTCCGCCACTTTCGGTGTCGCGCACTTCTAAAAGAAGAGCTTGGACGCGGTCGCCTTGGTTGTAATGTTCCGTTTTGGGATAAAAACGGTCGGGCAATATCGCTTCGACCTTTCCAAGGTCAACAATTAAAGTGGCGCCGCGCACCACTTTTTTTACATTTCCTGAAATAATTTCATTGATACGATGGCGATATTCTTCATAAATAACATCTCTTTCAGCGCTGCGTAATTTTTGGGCAATGATCTGACGGGCAGTTTGTGCAGCAATGCGGCCAAACTCTTGCGGCGTTGCAGTGATGTCTACCCAATCGCCGATTTCGCAATTAGGGTTTAGTATGCGCGCTTCTTCGAGGGTGATCTCCTCTTCAGGAATCGTCACTTTATCAACGACCTCTTTTTGGGCAACCACATCGATTTGCCCTGTTCGAGGATCGATTTTTACGGTGACATTGATCAGTCCTTTGATGCTCTTCCTTGCAGCTGCCCGCAAAGATTCTTCAATCGCACCAATGATCACCTCTCTTTTGATTCCCTTTTCGCGCTCTAGATATTCAAATATCGCGACTAAATCTTTATTCATTCTTGGTCCATTTCCTCTTCTTGTTCTTCTCTTTTTCTAGATGATTCGGATTTATTTTTTCTTTTAGCTGCTGTTTTAGCTTTACTTTTCGATGCACCAACTACAATCTCATCATGGCTATATTGGTTTTGCTCGACTAAATAATCTTTGATCGAGAGAGCAATTTTTTTATGCTCTGGGTCCAATTTGATGACCTTCGCTGTAATCGGATCGCCCACTTTAACAACTTCTTCTACTTTACCAAAAGGCTGGTCTGAAAGCTCAGTGACGTGCACTAAAGCCTCAATGCCATTGTCTAGTTCGACAAAGGCGCCAAATGCCGTGATTTTTGTCACAATTCCTTTTACAAGGCTGCCAACGGGCATCGCGTTTTCGATGGACTCCCATGGATTGGTGCCTAGTTGC
The DNA here is from genome assembly GCA_035478495.1 of Rhabdochlamydiaceae bacterium. GTDB lineage: Bacteria > Chlamydiota > Chlamydiia > Chlamydiales > Rhabdochlamydiaceae > DATIJP01. The sequence goes on along the minus strand of DATIJP010000003.1, from coordinate 11,885 downwards.
TTTACGCCTAAAGTGATTTTTTTGCTTTCTTTGTCCACAGAAAGAACTACCGCTTCAACAATATCTCCCTTCTTTAAAACCTCAGAAGGATGCGAAACTTTTTTAATCCAGCTCAAATCAGAAATATGAATGAGCCCCTCAACTCCTGGTTCGAGTTCGACAAAAGCGCCGTAGTTTGTCAAGTTGCGAATTTCTGCTTTGACTGTTTCACCAAGAGGATATTTCTGGTCAATATCTTCCCAGGGATTTTTGTCCATCTGCTTAATTCCAAGAGAGATTTTGCCCTCTTCTTTTTGAATCGAGAGAACAACTGCCTCAACTTCGTCGCCTTTATTGACAACTTGAGTGGGATCAGTCACATTTTTGACCCAAGACATTTCAGAAACGTGGATAAGTCCTTCAATGCCTGGTTCGATTTCAATGAAAGCGCCATAAGGAACGAGGTTAACAATTTTTCCTTTAACATGCGTTCCTGGCGGATATTTGTGCTCAATCTCTTCCCAAGGATTTTTTTCTTTTTGCTTCATTCCGAGGGCGACGCGTCCTTTTTCTTTATCTACATGGAGGATCATCACTTCAAGTTCTTGACCCACATGGACCATTTCTGAAGGATGCTTAATTCGCTTCCACGTCATGTCTGTGATATGGAGAAGGCCATCGATCCCTTCCAGATCAAGAAAGACACCAAAATCGGTGATATTTTTCACAATGCCGCGATAGATCTCGCCTTCATGGATATGTTCGAGCATTTCCGCTTTGCGCGAAATTCTCTCATCTTCAAGAAGCTCTCTTCTAGAAATGACAATATTCTTGCGGTCCATGTTAATTTTGAGAATCTTAAAGTCATATGTATGACCGAGGAACTCATCGAGATTTTTAATTTTTTTGTTATCAATTTGAGATCCGGGGAGGAATGCCTCCATTCCAATATCGACCATGAGGCCGCCCTTGACTTTCCGGATGACCTTTCCTTTGACAATAGAGCCTTCTTTGCAATGATGGACGATATATTCCCATTGTCGTTGACGTCTTGCTTTTTCTCTTGAAAGCACAATCTGGCCATCATCGCCCTCTGCTTGATCAAGATAAACTTCAATTTCAGAACCCAAGTCAAGAGAATCTGTTTCATCAAATTCTGAGATAGGGACCAAGCCTTCAGATTTTAACCCTACGTCCACAACAACAAAGTCTTTGGTCAGTTCAACGATTCTTCCTTTTAGAATTTGACCGATGTTCATCGAAGAGATTGAGCCTTCGCCGGCTGTCGTTTCTTTGGCGTTTAGCAGCTTTTGGAACTGTTTTGCATCGGCTTCCTGGAATTCAACATCATCAACAATTTTGCTGTCATTCCATTGTTGGTTAAGGGTTTTGGACATGTTAAAGATTACTCCTAAAGTAGTTAATTCTTAAAAATAGAGAACCTATCTTACTACTATTTGGGATCTAAAGTCTACAGATCCCAAAACTAGCAATAGGATAGGTTCGCATGAGCGCCAATATTAACAAAAGATTAATAAAAAAATCAAGGATTGATTACCATCGAATAGGAATTGGGATAGTTCATGGAGTCTAAAAACGGGATTATAGTGATGAAATTCGGGGGGGCCGCGGTCTCTACCCCGGAAAAGTTCGCCTATATATCAGAAATTATTTTAAAAAAATCTTGCGACTACCCACGTATTGTCATAGTGGTCAGTGCAATGGGCAAGTCGACCGATGAGCTACTGACGTTGGCTAAAAAAGTCCATCCTTCTCCCCCGAAAAGGGAGCAGGATATGCTTTTAACGGTCGGTGAAAGGATTAGCATTGCCCTTTTGGCCATGGCCCTTTCTTTGAAAAATAAAGAAGCGATCAGCTTTACAGGCAGTCAATCAGGAATTATCACCTGCAATCATCATTGCGATGCCTTTATTGTGGAGGTGCGGCCGTATCGGATTTTAAAAGCATTGGATGCTGGAAAAATTGTGATTGTGGCCGGCTTTCAGGGAATGAGTATGGAAGGAGAGATTACAACTCTTGGACGAGGGGGATCTGACACTTCTGCGGTCGCTTTGGCAGCTGCCCTTAAAGCCGAAAAAGTTGAATTTTATAAGGATGTTTTAGGAATTTTCTGCACTGATCCGAAATTGAATAGGCAAGCTGAGGTTTATCCAACTCTTACGTTTGATGAGGCGCTGGAAATTGCCCAAAAAGGAGCCAAAGTCCTGCATCCGCGCGCTATTGAATTGGCAAAAAAAAATCATCTTCCTTTACACGTTCTTCCTTTTGAGCATCCTTTCTCTAAAGGCACATTAGTTGGAACGCGGTCGCATAAGCAGAGCGAGGCCCAATTTGAATTGCAGCGGGAGAGCGTCCATGAACACTGATGATTTTTCTTTTGAAGTGCGCACTGTTTTTGATCAGGATCCAGGAGCCCCGGACAGTCTTATCTACAGCAGTCAGATCCGGGGTGTCTTAAAAAAACTGCTTCCAGATGATGGCTCAATTAAGCATGCTATTCCTAGATTAAAATGGTTTGTTTGGTCTATTGACTCTGCTTACAACGTCTCTCTTTTTCTTCTTTGTCTTTATAGACCTGGGGTAGGGAAATTTTTTTACGATATGGTGGGCCACTGGCTTCTTCCAGGAAAAAATCCCAATATCGAATTGAATTTTTCAATCAATTTTCAATTGCCGCAGTTCGGCGACGAAACTTACACAGTTTCTGAAATCGTCCTCTCTTTCGATAACCACCATGAATTAGAAATGGCAGAGCGCAATTTTTTCTTTATTGAAAAAGAGATTTTACTCGGAGCAGGTTCGTTTTTTCATGCAAGTCGCATTTTAGAAATGAAGGGGCTTTCCTTATATGACAAAACGGCGCTTGTTCAGGAGAGAATGAGTCAGCTTCTAAGAAAAAGGCCCAATAGTGTTGATTATGACATTTTTGCCCTCATGCAACAGTTTCTGATTTCCTCTAAGGACGAATTTAAATCGATGCATGATGTGGCGCATATGAGCAGGTTGATTGCGATTTTTTATTTTTTTCATCATGCGCTTTTAAAAGAAACTGAGAAATTTCCTGGGAAAAGAACTCTTTTTTTAAAAATGAAAAAAATCCAGCTGCACTATCCGCTCATGATCAAACAGGTCCTTGCTGTTTTTGTCGGTCTTAATTTTCTTAAAGAAAATGAAATCTTTGAAAAAAGGCATCTTATCGCCGCCATAGGTCATATTATGCCTGAAGCAGAATATGTAGAAGATTCCTACTTCATCCAAGAAAACAAAGAGGACAAACTCCCTCTGTTTTATTTAGAGATCGAAAAGAAAGATGGTACGGATTTTTCGCAGAGTGAGATTCAAAATTTGCGTCTACTGCTCTCAGATGAGATCAAAAAACGGATTGAGCAACTCGTTCCGCCGCTTTTCATGCCAAGAAATGAAGAGGAGGTGATGCGCAATATGTTGGTTTTGAGCCGCGAACTCAAATTCATCAAAGATATTCCGCAAATGATCATTTCCTTTGACGAACAAAGCGAAAATGATCTCTCTTTCACGGTGGTGCTTGTGCGCATCATCCATCCGGAAGATCTTCCGCTTAAAGAGCTTTTTGCAAAGAGCGATTTAAAGCCAAATTTTGAGCGGGCAAAAATCATCGGCATGATGCGTAAAAAGTATCCGAAAGAAGCCAGCGTTTTCCGAGTCAAACTTTGCAATGAAAAATTTTTGAGGGACGACCACTCATTGGATCTTTATCAGGCAAGACTTGCCGTTGCTGCAGCTGTTCAGAAAGTGGTCGGAAGTGTTCGGGATTACAATGGAGGAATGATCTCAAAGCAAAACGAAAATTTCATGCATTTGAAAAGGGCGATGGGAGAACTTGCAGGCAAACATACACTTCTTTTGCAAAATTTCTTTTATTCCATTTTTCCTATTGAGCAGAGTGCGACTTTAGACCCAAAAATATTAAAAAACCTTTTTCTTATGCTCCTTTCTGCAGTTGATAAGAAAGAAACGGCACTGTCCATTGAAATGAAGCAGATGGAAGATTTGACACTGATCATGGCAACCTATCAAGATCCCGAGCACAAGGAAAAATTTCTCGATATTTTCAGCAGGGCAGAGATCTCAACGCGGGAACTTGCAACGATGCAACTCAAAGTTTTGGATTTTCACTTCTTGGGTTTAATTTATCTTTCAAGCGATTCGCGTAGGCAAGAAGAATTCCGCTCTTGTTTTTTGGAAAAGGCCGCATCTTAGCTGAGCTCTAAAGAAAAATAGCAGGATGGCAGGATTGTCAGGATAGAAGAACAGGATGAATAAAAAAATATGATAGGCCGATCATCCTGTTCATCCTGCCATCCTGCTACTCTTCTTTTGTCTTCGCTGCTTTATTTCTAATTTGTGAGAAAAGGCCGTCGTGGTCGGTATCGGGGAGACTTTCAGTGGTGATTTCACCCATAGGAACCCGTTTGGTTTCCATTTGGTAATTTTTACTTTGATCTGTTTTTAGAAGAAGAGCGTAATCGATGAGTTCAACGTCACTATTTAATGCACTTGGATCGCGATTTGCCTTCCACCAGTAGTCTGTAAAATCTAAACAAGTACGCTCGTCTTTTGCAACACTCTCTCGATCCTTGTTGTAGTTATCAATAAAATTGGCTCTTAAAAGCTGCTCAGCAGGTTCATTAGATCCCCATTGAATATTCATATCGCCGCAGAGGAAAAATGGAACTTGTTTACTTTCAGCTTTTGCCTGCAGGTTTTTCACGATCTGACTAAATTCTTTTTCGCGCAGCTCTATTCCTTTATCTGTTCGATAAGGTTGTAAATGGGTGGTTGTGATGTGGCCAAGAATTTGATCTTCGCTTTTAATATCAAAATCGAAAAAACCGTAGGCGCGCACCTTTTCTCTATCTGAAAAAAGAGTGAAATTAGGGTTTTCAATCTTATATTTGCTAGCAACAAAAAGGCCGCTAGAAATGCCAATGATATCTACGCGCGGACCAATGTCGGTATAGAAGTAGCGATATTGATCTTTTAACCGCTGATATAAGGCAACGCCCGCTTCTGGATCAAATACTTCTTGAAGGCAAACGACATCGGCATCGGCATCCTGGATACGTTTTGAAAGAGAATCAATCCGCTCTTTCCAAGGAGCAGGTCCACCATAAAGCATCGGAAGGACGCCAGCAAAACTGCACACATTGAGTGTCAACGTAGAAAAGCTGCCATCGGTTGAAATTTTTTCTTTGGCGTTTCCTTCTTTGTAATCAAATGCATCCATTGGAAATTGTAAAAGGGCTTGTTTTAACTTTTCTTCTCTATTTGCCAATTCAACGGGCAAAGTAGAAGAGGGCATCTCTGAAAGCTGCAAGTAGGCGATATTTCGCTGCGCCCTTGTGAGGGAATCGAAAGGGGTCTTCTCTAAATAAGAGATAATCGTAGGTAAAATCAGCTGGTTCAGATTCATGATGAGCGCGACACTTAAACTTGTTGCTGCTTCTTTGCCTGCATCAACGACGCTTTCATCCGCATTAGCAATTCCTAAGCTAGAAAGAAGAAAATTGCGATCGATGATATTGCCTCTAAACGCATTCCAATTACTAAGAGTGTTGTCAAAATTGCGGTTTTGAATACCCATGTAATTTTTAGTAAAATTGCTTATTTCAGTTAACGTGCGCCTTTTTAACTCACGGATTTCTGAGGCGCTTGTAGGGAATCCGTCCACAAAATGTTCTGAAGTGGCGCTGAGTGAAGTAAATAATTTTATTGGAGCGATCACAATAAAAACGGCTACAACGACAAAAAAGCCAAATCGTAGATATTTTTTTAATTTAAAAAATTTATTATTTGCCACGAATGCACCTTAATCATTAATTTAGAAAATAAATTATACACGATTAATGAGAAATAAAAAAGGGTAAATGGAGCCATTTTAAATTAAAAAGTTATGAACCTATCCCAATATTCTTAATACTCGCTTTTCGCGCCTTTTTTTTCAGATTTCGAGCCCGGTTCTTGGCCTACTTAATTTAAGTATGTCCTGCGAACCGGTCTCAAAACCTGAAAAAAAATGCATCAAAAATCAAATATTAAGAATATTGGGATAGGTTCATGATTAAAAAATAATTTATGATCTCTGCCTTACGTATCTCTGAACCTATCCCACTAAAATTCCCGTCGATATTTCGGCCCTTTTGGCCAAATTTTCAAAATTTTTCCTTGGCTGTAGTTTCTCCAATACTACCTTCGGAAAAATTTGAAAATTTGTCTCAAAATCTTCCGAAATCTCATAGGGAATTTTAGTGGGATAGGTTCTTGCTTGACATCTGTTGCTGAGGATAAGAAAATAATGTCATGTCTAATTGGCCCCTTATTATTGAACCATCGGTACTATCTGGAGATTTCGGCAGATTGGCGGATGAAGCTAAACGCATTGAAGATGCTGGCGCAGATGGAATCCATATCGATGTCATGGATGGCCACTTTGTTCCTAACTTTGCCCTTAGCCCCAGAGCTGTTGCTGCGATCAATCGTGCAACAAATCTTTTCTTAGATGTCCATATCATGATCTATAACCCGTATGATTACATAGAAAGATTTGTTGAAGCAGGCGCAGACAGAGTCACGTTTCATTTTGAGGCTACTGAAAGTGTCGAAGAAACACTCACTTATATTCGCAGATGCAATGCGGAAGCGGGACTGGCCTTTTGTCCTGAGACTTCTCAGTCGATGGTCCCTAAGTATTTAGACAAATGCGATATGATTTTGTTTATGACTGTCAATCCAGGTTTTGGAGGGCAGCCATTTATGCCTGAGGTGCTAAAAAAGATTAAATTCACTCGGGATCTCTGTAATAAATTGAATATCCGCGCTGGCGGAAAGACAGCCCCAAATGGAACAAAGCCTGAATCTATTGCTCCATTCAATATTCAAGTGGATGGCGGAATCAATAACATAACGGCAGGGGAATGTGTAAAGGCCGGAGCCAATGTGCTTGTTTCCGGTGCCTATCTTTTTGGCGCGCCTGATATGCAAAAAGCAGTTCAAAAATTAAGGAAACCGGCATGAAAAAAATCGTAGTCATAGGCGGTGGTACAGGAAATTTTACAGTCTTAAAAGGACTTAAAAATTATTCGGTCGATATCAGCGCCATTGTGTCTATGGCTGATGATGGCGGAAGCACAGGTATTTTGCGCGATGAACTGGGAGTACTTCCTCCGGGTGATGTACGTCAATGTTTGGTCGCGTTATCTAATTCTTCTCGGCTCATGCGATCGCTGATGAATTACCGCTTTGAAAATGGCGGACTTGGAGGTCACAGTTTTGGGAATTTAATTTTATCCGCGCTAGAAAAAGTGACGGGGAGTTTTGAAAAAGCGGTAGAGGAAGTAGGAAAGATTCTTGCGATTAAGGGGAAGGTCATCCCTGTGACAACGCACCAGGTGCGCCTAAAAATGATCCTGAACAACCGTAAAGTATTAGAAGGCGAAAAAGATATTTATTTGTCTCAAGAGATCGATCAAGGATATAAAAGCATCTATTTAGAGCCTTATGCAAAAGTCAATCCGAATGCGGTGCAAGAGATCATGAATGCGGATCTTCTTGTGATTGGCCCTGGCGGACTCCATACCTCTCTTATTCCCAATCTTCTAGTCGAAGGCGTTGCTGATGCATTGAAGAAAAGCCATTCCAAAAAAATATTTGTGGTCAATTTAATGAACCGCAAAGGGCAAACAACCAGCTTTAAGGTGACTGATTACTTAAGCGAGGTCGTCAGATATATTGGCAAAGATATTTTTGATTATATTCTCGTGAATAATCAACAGCCCTCTCAAGAATTAATCGATGTTTATGCCGAAGAGGGCACACTTGTGCCAAATGATTTAAAAGAGGACCGGGTGATTTCTGCTCCACTACTGGGCGAGCTTAAAAAAGGGCACGAAGTGGACCTGATCAAGCGCAATTTAATCCGCCATGATTCGAAAAAATTAGCACAGGAGTTAATGAAAATTGTTAGTCATCTTTGATTTAGATGATACACTCATTGACACATCTGGCATTATCACGCCATTTAAACTTAAATTAGCGCTGATGCGCATGGTCGAGGCTGGCCTCAAAACAGATCCTTTTGATAGAGCTTTTCAACTTCTAAAACAGATTGATAGTCAATCTGAAGCGACACGGCATACCATCAATACTTTTTTGGACCATTACGGGGCGCCAAAATCTTTTTTTGACATAGCCATGCAGGCCTTTGTAGAGCCTCTTCCAGAAGATTTTGTAGTTAAAACTTGGAGGCAGACGCACCAGGTTTTAACAGATTTAAAAAAAGATCATACTTTAGCCATTGTCACAATGGGAGACCCTGATTTTCAAATGGAAAAAATTAAAAAGGCTGGCTTGGAACACTCTATTTTTTGTAAAATTGCTGTGGCTGGGGTTAATAATAAGAAGCCTCATTACAAGTCTCTTATGGAGGAACTGAAGCTACCACCAACGCAAGTAGTTGTAGTGGGGGACCGAATAGGAAATGATCTGACCCCTGCAAAAGAGCTTGGTGCCTTAACTGTCCATCTAGTGAAAGGACGTGGAAAAAATAGCAAAGGGCCTAAAGAGCATGTGGACTTTACGATTTGTGAAATAGAAGAACTTACGGGAGTTTTATGAGCAAAGCCGCTACGACAAGTAATCAGATTATCCCAGGAATGACCATCTCGTTAGATGGGAAGATCTATCGCGTTGAATCTGCTGTCAAAGTGACAGTCGCCAAAGGCAATCCTTTTTTTAAGACCAAACTTAAAGATTTGATGACAGAGGAGCTTGTCGAAAAGAATTTTAAAGAGGGGCAAGCGATTCAAGAAGTTCTTTTAGAAGAAAGGCAGTTAGAATTTCTTTATTTAGAAGGAAAGGACTATCTTTTCCTTGATATCGATAACCTTGAACAGGTTCTTGTTCCGCGCCATGTCATTGCTGATAAAGTCAACTACCTTAAAGAGGGCATTGCGATCAAAGCGATGTTTTACGGGAATCAGGTTTTTTCCATTGAATTGCCTCAATTTTTAGAAGTCATGGTGGCGAAAATTGAAAGCGCTGAAACAGCGCCTTCAATGTCTAATGCCACAAAAATGGCAGTTTTAGAAACAGGGGCCCGTATTGACGTCCCGCTGTTTGTTGAAGTCGGTGACATTATCAAAGTGGATACCAGTACGAATGAATTTGTCCAGAGGGTGTAAAAATGGATTTGAAACAGATTAAAGAGTTGATGGCTGCAATGGAAAAAGCAGGCATCAAGAAAATGCGCGTTAAAGAAGAAAAAGGCTTTGAAATAGAACTTGTAAGAGAAGAAGAACATCTTCCTTCTGTTCAAAGTACCGTACATATGCTGCCGCCGGTTCACGAGCATTTTATTCCCCATCACCAACATCCTACTCTTCCTCCGCGCCAAATAGCTGAAGGAGAAAAAACGGTTGAAAAATCAGGAAAGTATGTGACCTCTCCCATGGTAGGGACTTTTTATGCTTCTCCTTCGCCAGACGATCCTCCCTTTGTCAAAGTCGGAGACCGCGTTGAAGAAGGCACTATTTTATGCATTATTGAAGCGATGAAGGTGATGAATGAGGTCAAAGCAGGAACTAGTGGGACAATCGCTGAAATTTTGGTAGATAGCGCCCAGCCTGTCGAATTCGGAACAAAAATATTCCGTATTGTCTGAAGGAAATCTTAAGATATGCAGAAAATTTTAATTGCAAATCGAGGCGAAATTGCGGTTAGGATCATTCGAGCCTGCCATGAATTGGGCCTTCAAACAGTTGCAGTCTATTCGACAGCAGATGCAGAAGCGCTGCATGTCTTGCATGCAGATGAAGCAATTTGCATTGGTGAAGCTCCTTCACAAAAGTCTTATTTGAAAATCCCAAACATTTTGGCGGCTTGTGAAATCACGCAGGCAGATGCGATCCATCCTGGCTATGGATTTCTTGCGGAAAATGCAAATTTTGCATCCATTTGCCAAAGCTGCGGCTTAAATTTTATCGGTCCATCGCATGAAACGATTGCGCTTTTAGGAGATAAAGCCAAAGCAAAAAGCACTGCAAAAAATGTCAAATGTCCTGTTATTCCTGGATCTGAAGGTGTGATCGATGATGTGCATGAAGCGGTTCAAGCCGCTGAGAAAATTGGCTATCCAATTTTTATTAAGGCTACAGCAGGCGGCGGAGGAAAAGGGATCCGTATCGCTTATAACCAAGATGAGTTCATTAGACAATTTGCAGCAGCTCGAGCTGAAGCTGAGGTAAGCTTCAATAATCCGGACGTTTACCTTGAAAAAATGATTGTTAATCCCCGTCATATTGAAATCCAAGTGATCGGGGACAAGCATGGAAATTATGCTTATTTAGGTGAAAGGGACTGTACAATTCAAAGAAGGCGCCAAAAACTCATTGAAGAGGCGCCCAGCCCTATTTTAAATGAGTCGCTGCGTAAAAAGATTGGTGAAGCTGCAGTTGCCATTGTAAAAGCCGCAAAATATTACTCTGTTGGAACTGTTGAGTTTCTCTTAGATGAGAAGATGAACTTCTATTTTATGGAAGTCAATACGCGGATTCAAGTTGAGCATACAATTACGGAAGAGCTGACGGGCATTGATCTCATTCGCGAGCAAATTAATATTGCGAGAGGGGAAAAGTTAAGCTTTAAACAGAAAGATATCACGATTGAAGGACATGCACTCCAGCTGCGCATCAATGCAGAAGATCCTGCTAATAATTTTGCTCCATCTCCTGGGCTTTTGGAACATTTTATTCCCCCTGGCGGTCCTCATGTCCGTATCGATACAGCTTGTTATACAGGCTATCGCATACCGCCCAATTATGATTCCATGATTGCAAAGCTGATTGTGAAAGGCAAAGATCGGGAAGATGCGATTGCCATTGCGAAAAGGGCATTAGCAGAGTTTCATATTAGTGGAATGAAGACCACCATTCCTTTTCATAAGTATATGCTGCAAGACGAAAAATTTCTTAAAAGCGATTATTTCATCAATTACATTGACACATTGATTCAAGAGGGTTGTCGTTTTGAGCTTTGAAGAGCAGCTTTGCCTTGTCATCGTCAATCCACTTTTCGTTTACAAGGAAATAGAGCCATTGAAAAGATGACAATGTAGTGTCAAAGTCTTTCGGCTTATTTTTTTCCCAGCCAATATAGTGATAACAAGCATGGGAAATTCCGCGCTGTTTAAGTTCTGCATCTACGGATTCTAAGAAAGGGATTTGATCATCGATAAAGATGATTTTTTGAACTGGATAATCAATCTTATCTAAAAATTCTCCAAGAATTTTCCCCTTGTCTTTTCCAGAGGCAAAAATAACACCTTCATAGAAGCTTGCTCCAGCTTGATTTGATTTTTCCCCTAATTTTAGATGTCCCAATCGTCTGAAGGAAAAACTAAAATCAAGACCAACAGATTCTAATTGAGGGACAGTTCGAGTTATATCTGCAGCGCGATTCGTTAACGCAATGATTTTAGAGTTTTTCTCTTTGATTTTTTGGACAAGCTCTGGGAGCCCAGGTTCAGTTAATTTCTGTGGACATTGATTGAGTGCTTTAAAGAACACTTCTTCAAAAAGTGTTTCTTTTTGCTCATACACGCAATTTAGTTGTTTTAAAAAAGATCGAGGGCAAATGGAAAGATCGAGTAAAGCGCTTGCAGGTACAATGAGCGTGCCATCGATATCAAAAATGACAAGATTATTTTGCTTTTCAGAAATCACAGAGAGAATTTCATCTAAACTTTCAATAGATTTGAAACTGGTCTTAGGGTTTTTATCTGCAAAAGCATTAGTGACCAAGCAAAAGCTCAAAAAGAGGATCAGCCATCTAAAATAAGCTATTTGCTTGGT
>DATIJP010000002.1:0-13338 GCA_035478495.1 Rhabdochlamydiaceae bacterium | reverse complement strand
GGATTATTCAAATAGGTTGTCCCAAGCTCTTTTGGAGGCAGAGATGCCAGTGCAGCCATAGAAAGGCCCAAATACATAAAAAGTAAAACAAATAGGGCCAGAATCGCTGCGCGAGGCAAAGATTTAGAAGGCTCTTTTGTTTCTGCGCCAAGCTGCGCAATAGACTCAATCCCGGTATAAGCGACCATCGCCATTGCGGTCCCCTTCCAAAATTGACTCCAATTAGGCGAAAAGTCCGCACCGGGAAGATTAATTTGTAATTCCCGTAACATTCCCCAATGGAATTTTGTCGCAAATGCCAAGATAATGATCAGCACTTGCGTGGCCAAGGTAAGGATGACAAGAAAAAGGCTGATGCGCGTTGAATGTTTAACTCCCAAAAAATTGATGACAAAAAGGACGCCGATTAATCCTACAGTAAATCCGATCTGAATAGAGGTTTGTCCAAAGAGCGGACTCAAGAAATCCAAATAGGGTCCAACTGCAAAAGCAGAAATGGCAATTGTCACAATATAATCAAGAAGAAGTCCCCATCCTGCAATGAAAGAGATAAGATCATTAAAGGCGTGGCGGGCAAAACTTGCCGATCCGCCCGAATCAGGAAAAGCAGATGACATTTCAGCATAGGTCAGTGCAGTACAGGCAAAAATAAGTCCGGCGAGCATGAGAGCAATGGGCGTTGCTCCCAGCGCATAAAGCGCTGTCATTCCTAATGCATAATAGATGGAAGAGCCAAGATCGCCATAACCGACAGCAAAAAGATCGCGTACTTTTAAAACACGTTTTAAAGGGCCTTTATCAAGGAGGACAATCTTATGAGATGAAGGCATATAAGCCTTATCTTGGCAATTTTCGGAAAAGTGTGCAATTTTTATTTAAGCAAACCTTCGTACCCATGGGGTAGCCAATTTGACACTCTGGACACCACCAGAGCATTGAGCTTGCAAGAAAAACGAGCAGAAATAGTTTCATATAAAATTCACTAAAATTTCTTTGGGCATCTGGAATACCACATTTTCTTCAGTAAAGATCACATCTTCCACTTCATCGACACCTAAATGGCGCAAATGCTGAATACAGCGTTGGACCACATCTTCAGGAGTAGAAGCACCGGCTGTCATGCCAATGATATTAACACCTTCCAGCCATTTTGGATCTATCTCGCTGGCATCATTAATGAGATAAGCGCTGACTTTTCTCAGTTCGGCCACTTCACGCAAACGATTGGAATTGGAACTTCTTTTGTCACCAACAACTAAAATCAAATCAGCGCAGTCAGTGATTTCGCGCAGGGCCATTTGTCGATTTTGAGTGGCATAACAGATCGAAGAGCTGGGAAGTGTTTCAATTTGAGGATATTTTGCAATGAGCGCGTCGGTAATCTCTTTCACATCATCCAAGCTGAGTGTCGTCTGTGTGATATAAAAGAGCTTTTGATCGCTTGAAAAAGAGAGTTTTGCCACATCTTCTGCCGATTCAATGATTGAAGTGGCCTCAGGCGCCTCTCCTGCTGTTCCAATAATCTCGACGTGATTGCGATGGCCAATTAAAATAATCTTATAGCCTTTTTGGCTATAGCGCTTCACAGCAGAATGAACCTTTGTGACAAGACCGCATGTCGCATCAATTTCAATGAGATTTCTTATCTTTGCTTTTTGACGCACATCTGGAGAAACCCCGTGGGCAGAATAGATCAGGCGAAATCCCATAGGGACCTCATCTAAATCTTCAATGAAGATCGCCCCTTTCTTCTTAAGATCTTCAACGACATGGCGATTGTGCACAATCTCATGTTTTACGTAGATGGGCGGACCCCAGATTTCCAAGGCTTTTTCTACTGTTTGGATAGCCCTTTCGACCCCTGCACAAAAACCACGCGGTTTTGATAATAAAAGTTTCATTATTTGCCTAATTGAAGGCAAAATTCTAGAAATTCCCTGATATCATGTCAATTAGAAAAGAAATATAACCACAGAGGCACAGAGAACACAGAGTAAAGAGGAGGCATTTTTATTTTTTTCGGTAGCGAACCGAAAAAAATAGAAGTCCATTTTTTTGCTTCGCTCGCAAAAAAATGATTCCTCTTCCGAACTCTGTGCTCTCTGTGCCTCTGTGGTTGTATTGTATTTAACTTTCACTCACGTCGGCGGCGCAGCGGAAGCCACAAGTGCGGTTCATGCTGCCTGGATTATTGCGGTGGCGATGGGCACATCGCATATCCTCTTTTAAACTCTTCCAGCAGCCGCCGCGGAGAACGCGGTAAACGCCTTGCAAAGGCCCTTTTGGATCATCTGGTTCCTGAATAGAAATGTCATAATAATTATAGCTATACCAATCATGACACCATTCATAGACATTGCCTGCCATGTCATAGAGACCATAATTATTGGGAGGATAACTCATGACAACTGTCGTATCCGAACTAAAGAAATTAGCATGAGAGCGTTCGATGTTATCGCCCGTTGGATATTGTGCAGAATCTAATCCGCCGCAAGCTGCAATTTCCCATTCAGCTTCTGTAGGCAGCCGCTTTCCAACCCATTTCGAATAAGCAATCGCCCCATACCAGGTGACTCCGATGACGGGATGTTTTGCATAACCGGATTCGATACAGAGTTTGCCGGCCGTTTTTTTAATTCTCGATTCGCGCAAACGGATAATGTCATTATTATTTACGTCTTTTTCGCCGCCTAAAGCTTCTAAAAATCGGACAAATTGCTCATTGGTCACTTGATGAATATCAAGAGCAAAAGAAGACAAATTGATGGCATGGCGTGGCATTTCATCGCGCCCCCCATGGTTGCTACCGCGAAAAAATGTTCCACCCTCGATCACTATCATCTCCGTGAGAAGCGGTTCTACAGCTTTAATTTCTTGCTGTTTAGGCGTGTATTTGGCAACGACGTTATCAATTTGAAAAATAGAAGCTGGATCGGGTTCATATTCAGGCCGTGCCAGTTCCTGCGGCTTCAAAACCGGTTTCTTAGAATCTGAAACGGGTTTGACCCCATCTAAATTTTCTAAAAGGTCTAAGAGCTTGGCTGGACGTTTATTCGGATCCTGCTGCAAACAGCTGGAAATGATAAAGTCCCAATTTAAACGGAAATCTTTTCTTTGTTCCGAAGGATAAATAAAAACCCCTTCTGGAAATTTGCGCATCATTAAATAGTAGGCCAAGACGCCAAAGGCAAAAATATCTGATTTATAATCCCCCAAACCACTTTTTTGTTCGGGTGCCAAAAAGGCAAACCTTTGCATCAAAGAGTGCGTAGGAAAGGCATAAGTAGAATAGAAAAAGGGTGCAAGTCCAAAATCAGCGATGAGAAGTTGGCCTTCGCTACCTATAAAGATCTCATTTAAGTTCAGTCCAAGATGAGAAGCGTTTTGTTCGTGGGCACTATCTAATGCACCTGCAATCTGTTTGCAAAATAAGAACAATTGCTCTTCTTTCAAATTCTCTAAATTCGCAGATAAGTAATCGTTTAAATCCTCCATTTCATTAGAAGCATTCAGTGGTGCATCGAGGACTAAAAAATGCTGGTCATCGCTAGATGCAATGTGATGAACTTTTACAATATTTGGATGTTCCAGCTGCGATATTTCAGCAACTTTTTTTTCAAATTGTTCCATCCACTGCTGATTTGAGCACTCTTCTTTAGGAAGGAGTTTAAGCCAATGCTTTTTCTTTAAAAATCGATGCCCGCCTAAAAAGGAATCGGAGAGCTTTGCTAAAATCGTATAGTCGCCAAGAGAAGTTACTTGTAGTTGATCTTGTATCATAAAACTCCTTACAAACTTTGCAATGCTTTCAATATCTCCTCTTTGTTTGTCAGAGGAGCTTCACAATGGTCTTGCCTACAAATATAAACAGCCGTTTGCCCTTCAATCAAAGATTGCTTTGATAAATTGGGAAGAAGCTGCATCAACAGATCATCATTGGGTTTTTTCCAAACAATAGAAGCATGGGGAACAAAATGCATCGAGAGCAGCTCTCTAATTTCTGGCTCTAAACTACTTTTCTCATCTAAAACAACAACTACAAGGGGACTATTTGTATCTAAATAGCGTTGCAAACTAATTAAATGGTAGCTAGCTCCAGGTGGAAAAGCCTCAATGTAGCTCCTCGCTGCTTTTAGAATATCCTCCGCGTGCCTTAAGTATTTTTCAACTTGGGTCAATTGATAAAGCCGAAGAAGATTTTCAGTGTGGACGGCATTTCCAGAAGGCTCAGCGCCATCGTAAAATTCACATCTTCGAATGAGTAGCGAAGAGTCTTGTTCTACCTGGAAGAATGCTCCGCCGCTTGATTTAAAATCTTTTTCCAAAACATCTGTCAGTTGAATTGCCCATTGCAACCACTCTGTACCCGCGCCAATTTCAAACAGAGATAGCAATGCTTTAATTAAAAAGGCATAATCATCGAGTACAGCATGGAATTTTGCTTCTCCATCACGAAATCGTCTTAAGAGTTTCCCCTCTTTCCATAACTGATTTTTAATAAATGTGGCGCCTTTGACTGCAGCTTCCAAATAACGCGGCTCTTTTAATGCAAAGGAGGCTTTAGCAAAAGCATCGATCATCAGACCATTCCAAGAGGTAATGATCTTGTCGTCTTTGAATGGTTTAGCTCGCAGATTGCGTCTTTCTAACATCTTCTGATTCAATTCATCGATTTTTCTTTCTAAAACATCAAAAGGGACTTTTAGAAGCTCTGCGATTTCTTTGACAGGCACTTCGATATGGAGTACATTTCTGCCTTCGAAATTTCCCTCAGGGGTAATCCCATAAAATTGAATAAAAATTTTCGCATCTGATTCGGGCAAAGCAGATTGGATTTCTTCAATGGTCCAAGTGTAGAAACGGCCTTCATGGCCTTCAGAATCGGCATCTTCTCCTGAATAAAATCCCCCTTCAGGATGCGACATTTCGCGCAAAATGTAATTAAGAAGTCGATTTAAAACGTAAGCAAAATGATGTTTTTGTGTGAATTTCCACGCTTGTACGTAAGCTTCAGCTAAAAGCGCATTGTCATAGAGCATTTTTTCAAAATGGGGAATTTGCCATTTTTCATCGATGCTATAGCGATGAAACCCACCGCCTAATTGATCAAAAATGCCGCCTCTTGACATCATTTCTAAAGTGAGTTCCACATAGAAAAGCGCGCGGCTATCTTTTTTAGCTTTAGAATATTGTAAAAGAAAATTGGTCTGATAGCCCAAAGGAAATTTCGGTTCGCCTCGGATCCCGCCATAGACAGGATCGGCAATATCAAAAAAAAGCTGGGCTGCAGTTTGAATTTGTTCTTCTGTAGGAAGATCTTCGCCGGAATGTTTTGTTGATTTTTTGAAAAGATCAACAATTTTATCCGCTTGAGAAACTAAAATCGTGCGCTCTTCGCTTTTCCAAAGTGTTTTAATCTGCTGAGTAAACTGATCGATGCCAATAAATCCCCGATTGGACTTAGGTGGAAGATAGGTCACAGCGAAAAAGGGCTTGAGCTCGGGTGTTAAAATCACATTTAAAGGCCAGCCGCCGGCAGACGACATAATGGCCTGTGCAAATTCCATGTAGATACTATCTACTTCGGGGAGTTCTTCCCGGTCCACTTTCACATTGACGAATGTATCATTCATTAGTGTGGCAATTTCAGGATTCTCAAAAGATTCTCTTTCCATGACATGACACCAGTGGCAGGTGGCATAGCCAATAGAGAGAAAAATCGGCTTATCTTCTTTTCTTGCTAGCTGGAATGCCTCTTCACCCCACGGATACCAATCGACAGGATTGTGCGCATGCTGCAATAGATAGGGCGATTTTTCATGAATTAAATGATTTGTGTGCGGTGAAGCACTCATAAAACTCCTATTACCTTCGCGAAGTACCAAGCTAAACAGATGATAGCTGTCCCGCAAAGCGCCCATAAGAGATTCGGAAGCCATTTCACTCCCCCGCCCAAACTGCCCCTCATTTCAAGCGTCCCAATCCCATAAGCAAACTCATGCTTTTCGCTTTGCATTTTAAAGGCAGATGGATTTTCACGGATGATCCGATCAGAATCAAAACCTAAAAAATTAGCATATTGTTTGATAAAACCAAGTGCATAGACACCAGAGATAAATTCATTGATCCGACCTTCTTCAATAGCTTCTAAATAGCCGCAGCGGATAGATGTGGAATTTTCAACTTCTTTAAGGGTCAAACTCAGTTCCTTTCGCTTTGCCTTAAACATCTGTCCAATCTGTTTCATTTCGTCGCTCATAATCCTCCAACGGTTTTTTTACCCCGATCCCCTACAATATCTCACTGAACAAAAAAGTGCCAATAAAACTTGTATGATTAATCCTTTTTATGTTAAAAAGACAGCGCATGTCTCAATCAAATAATTCACCATTTGTTAAAACAATCGATCTGAAATTAGCTGGTAAATTAAAAGAAGATTTGATTGCGCAAGGTTTTGAAATCACCATCCCCCCTTACACGCTTTTTGCAGCTAAAAAAAAAGGAGTTTCCTGCACACTTTACACATCGGGCAAGCTCACGGTTCAGGGAAAAGATAAGGCTGAGTTCATTTCATTTTATTTGGAACCAGAGATCCTTAAAGATCTTTCTTTTACCTATCCTGAAACAGAAGTTGATCTCACAGAACATATTGGCATTGATGAGGCAGGAAAGGGCGATTTTTTCGGTCCTCTCTGCATAGCAGGGGTATGTGCTGGCGGCGACACATTAAAAAAGCTTTTAGAATTAGGAGTGCGCGATAGTAAACAGCTCTCTGATTCGACCATCTTAAAACTTTCCACTCGAATTAAAAGCACCGCCCCTCATCACGTCGTCCGTATTTCTCCGAAGAAATATAATGAACTTTACTCTAGCTTTAGAGATCTCAATAAACTCCTTGCTTGGGGCCATTCTGCTGCAATTGAAGAACTTGTTAAGAATACACAGTGCAAAAAGGTGGTCATTGACCAATTTGCCTCAGAACATGTTGTAGAAAACGCGCTTAAGAAGAAGCATCTCGAAGTCGAACTCACTCAGCGCCATCGCGGAGAAGAAGATCCAGTTGTTGCCGCTGCTTCAATCCTTGCCAGGGCAGCCTTTTTAGAAGGGATGGAAAGGCTCAGCCAGATGGCAGGAATGGAGCTTCCTAAAGGAGCAGCCCAGCAAGTGATTGATGCAGGTAAACGGCTCGTTGCTAAACAGGGTGAGGCAGCGCTAGAAAATTACGCTAAACTCCACTTTAAAACCCTAGATAAGGTTTTGGGTGACTAGCAGGATAATTGCTTTATTTTTGGCTGTCTATTCCTGCTCTTTTGCTAGCTCCGCTGTCACCTATTACGAAATGGGTGGACGATTCGGAGATCATTTAATCGAATATTTGCATGCGAAATGGTTTTCTTATTCTCTTGGACTCCCTTTGCTTTATAAACCCTTTAAATATTCTAAAGAGTTTAAGCTGGATGATCTGGAAGAGCCTTGGACAAAAGAAAAAGAAAAATCTTTTTTGCATGTAAAAGAGTTAAAATCTGCAGATTCTATCCAAGATTCTACGCTTTATCTGATTCCTTTCTTTTCTGAGTCTCCTGATGACTATCGATTTGGCACGATTCCATTTGCAATCAATTGGAGAGATCCAACCTTCCAGTCCATTCTTCGCACCGCATTTACTCCAAAAAAACAGCGTCCAAACCACCCTTTTCCGCCACTTGAGAATCTCTTGACCGTCGCACTGCATGTTAGAAGAGGAGGCGGCGCTGATCCCAAGAATGCACACGAGAAATGGCCACTGCGATTTGCGCCTGATAGTTATTATATTGAATCTCTGCGCATCATCTCTGACTTATTTCCTTCAAGACCCATTTATGTCTATATATTTACTGACGACCTAGATCCAGGCAGGGTTGCGGACAAATATGCTGAGGCTCTTCTCGATCTTCCTATTCAATTTAATTGTCGGAGAGAAGGAAATCATCATAGTTTGAATATTATAGAGGATTTTTTAGCGATGATGGAGTTTGATTGTTTAATCCGTTCAACCTCTAACTATTCATTCCTTCCTGCAATGATTGGACAGTATCGCGTGGTCATCTCTCCTAAGCATTTTACTTGGCGTTTAGGAGAAGATGGGATGACCAAAGAAAACTACATCGATCAAAAAGAGATACTAATGCCCCTTTTTTAGCGGTTCAGTTTGAAGGAGCTGATGAAAAAGTTGTAGCCACCTTCGTCGTAGTTTTGAACTTCGCACTCCATGGCCATTAGATAGAGATTGTTTTTCACCATGATAGCGCGGCCTTTAAAGTAAACAACGCCAGTGCGGATAAAAAAGTCTAGGGCCTCGTATCCGTTAAAGAGACTCAAATCGGCATGTAAAAGTTGATTGCCTGGATTATTCGATAAAATTCCATTCAAAAAACCTTCTAAGCTCACTTGAGCAAAAGATTGATCAACAAATTCTGGATACTGCGCGATAAGAAGCATATAGACGCTTTTCTTATCTTTTGTAGAAATATAAGCGTCATATTGAAGATCATAGCCCTCTTTAGGCATTGTCATTTTTTCAGTGATATGTTCTGGTGCAACTGGAAATTTTAAGGTGCACTTGCCCACGACAGAATGAAAATCCTGCCAAATAGAGGCGAGTGTATCTGAGCCCATTTTAGAATGGTTTTGCACCTCGGAGATCGCGGGGCTAAAATAGCTAGCCAGTGCCACCGCCGATGCAATTATTACTTTTTTAAGATCTATCATATTTTCCCCCTAAGGCGCTGCTTAAACGTTTTTTATAAAAATTTATTATCCTTTAAATGCCCCAACTATAAAAGAAACTAGCCAAACCGCAATTCCAATCATGAAAAAAGGAATCAGTACATTAAAAAGACCTTTCCACGCGGAAAATCCTTGGACTTGGCCAAGACTCTTAATCAATATAATAAATGACCAGATGGATAAAATTGTTTGAAACAAAAATACGGAGGTTACTAAGAGCATCTCACTTCCCTGAAATGATGTCCCTGCAAAACCATTTACAAATACAGCCCTCTTAAAATAAAAAGCTAAGATCAGCCATAACACAATGTTTACAATATTAGGAACATTGGACCAGGCCAAAGCGGCCCTGATGGGAAGATATTTTCCCTTCCCTCCAATCCATCGGCCCGTCCATTGGAGAAGAAGTGCCATAATGCTCAACATTAGCATCCCTAAAAAAGGAGATAAAATGAGCGCCCCTACCAAGATTCCTGTCAGTGAGAATTCTGCGCCAAGTGATAAACTTTGTACCACTTGCATCAGCATATTGAACCCATAAACACCGGCTAGAAATATAAAACCATATCGCGGATCGAAATTCACAATTTTCTGAATCGTCTCACGCGGCCTCACCCATATCGCTGTCCAAGGATTAACACCAAATTTCTGAGCCATATAATATCCTCTCTAAAGTCAATTCTATAAATAAAACTTTAATCAATCAAGCAATTTAAAATAAAAATTTAAATAAACTGTAATAAATTAAACTAGAATTAGTTTAGGAATAATTACTCTTCTTCTTCATCAATAATAATGATGTCGAGATCTTCTTCCTCTTCTTCAATTTCGGCCACCTCAGCTTTTGGCTGAGTTTGAGGGAAATCTGCAGGAGAGGCTAGGAGAAAAATGAGAGCTAGAAGCATATATGCCAGAGTATCACAGACTTATGAATTAGTACAAACTAATTTGAATTTTAAAAAAATAACTTATATAATGGTATAAAAGGAGGAATTAATATGAAAGAGCATAATAAAGAAGATAATAAAGATAATTCACCTGATGATGTTCAGAAACAAATGATAAATGATTTAGAACAACTTCTTAAAAAAGATTTAGGAAGTTTACTTGCTTTAAATGAAGAAGGATCTGAAAAACAAATCGAAGCTGCAAGACAAAAAGTCCGCAGCGACCTATTAAAGTATGCACCAGAAATGAAAAAAATGGCGGAAAAAATGGGCGGACAATTTGCGGGCGCAGTGGATGAATTTTTAAAAAGCGTCGATGGCGTGCTAGGATCTATGGGACAATGGCTGGACCAATCGAAGGTCAATGAACATTTTAAAGCGACAAACAAGCTTGATCATCAATTAGGCAAAGACCATCCAAAGCCTCACGATAAACATCCCGGTAAGAAAGTTTAAAGAAGACTATTCAGCGCCGTCTCTAAATCAGGCATTTGGAAAGAGTAACCACTCTTAAGCAATTTCTGTGGTATCGCACGTGTACTTGCTAAAAATAGTTCTTTTGCCATTTCTTCGCCAAAAATCAACTTCAAAAGAGGCCCGGGCAAATTAAAAAAAGCAGGGCGATGCAATTTTTTGGCTATAGATTTAATAAATTCTTCCATGATGACGGGATTCGGCGCCGTCACATTCATTGGCCCCTCTAATTCGTGATGGATCAATGCATAATCAATGGCTCCAATCACATCATTTAAGGCAACCCAAGAGACAAACTGTTTGCCATTGCCTAACACTCCCCCGAGTCCCAGCTTAAAAATGGGAAGGATTTTAGATAGCATTCCTCCAGATTTGTCTAAAATGAGACCGAATCGTGTATTGACAACGCGCGTCCCACGATTCGCAATAGGAACTGTTGCTTTTTCCCACTCGCTGCAGACCTCTGCCAGAAAGCCTTCCCCTGCTGGACTATCTTCTGTTAGAATTTGCGCACCTTGATCCCCATAAATGCCGATGGCTGAGGCGCAAATAAAAGTTTTTGGTGGCCTATGGAGCCGCAAGAGGACTTGAGAAAGGAGCCACGTATCGCGTGCCCGGCTTAAAAAAATCTCCTGTTTTCTTTTGGCACTCCATCTTCCCCCTGCGATATTCTTCCCTGCCAGATGAATCACTGCCTCAAAATCTTCAAAATCTTCTTTGTTGACCTCTCCGGAAATAGGGTCCCAAAAAATCTCATTGTCTCGTCTATTTTTATTTCTAACAAGCTTTGTGACCTGATGGCCAGCTTTTTGAAGAAAAGTAGCCAGCGCGCTTCCTACAAAGCCGCCGGCACCACTAATTAAAATATCCACTGCAGAAATTTATTTTTATTTTTGGCAACCACAAGAAGAGCAAGTTCCACTATGGCTCTTGTGCCCACAACTGCTGCAAGTGCCTTCTTTGCAACCGCAGGAAGAGCAAGATCCGCCTTCATGCTTGTGGCCGCAACTGCAACAGGCGCCTTCTCTGCAACAGATTGCTTTGCAACATTTTCCAAAGCAGCCCAAATGCCAGAGACCTGCAAGTCCAATGATTGCATAGATCAAGCGGCTTGCCCAAGTGGTATTGCCTTTAAATAGCCATGCGACAAAGTCAAATTGGAAAAATCCCCAAAGGCCCCAATTCAGGGCGCCAATGATCACTAGAATATAAGCGATAATACTTAAAAACCCTTTCATGAGTTCTCTCCTTCTTTCCTTAATATTTAACAAATTTTTTAGCCCTTGTCACCAACTTTTTGTAAAGTTATAATGGACAACTATGAAAGAAATGAATCACAGCCAAATTGACCATTTAGCGAAACTTTGCCGGATCGCATGCTCGGAGGAAGAAAAAAAGCAATTAGCAAAAAACCTCTCGGGGGTCTTAGCTTATATCAAGCAGTTAAATGAATTAGATACTGAGAATGTTCCCCCATGCAACCGCGTTTTGGAAACAACTAAAAATGTACTACGTGCTGACGATGTCGGAGAGACCATTTCAAGAGATGACTTTTTAGCAAATAGTGGATCTCATGTCGGTGGAATGGTGCGTGTACCCCCAATTATTAAATTCTAGACTGATATGTATCGACTCCCTGCCCATATTTTAACAGAGCGCTTTAGAAAGGGAGAGTCCTCCGCAGAAAAAATCATTGAGACCTTTCTTAAAAGGATCCACCATTTCGATTCGAAACTTGGCTCTTTTCTCTCCGTTCTATCTGAGCGCGCAATGACAAAAGCGAAAGAATTAGATCATAAGCGAAAAATGAATCAGCCGCTTGGAAAGCTTGCCGGCGTCCCTATTGGAATTAAAGACAATATTCACATCAAAGGCGAAAAAACAACTTGCGGTTCACAATTTTTAACAAATTACCATGCCTTATTTGATGCCACAGTTGTGAGACTCCTTGAAGAAGAAGATGCCATTCTGATTGGCAAAAATAACATGGATGAATTCGCCATGGGATCATCAGGAGAACATTCAGCCTTTTTCCCCACTAAAAATCCTTGGAACCTAGATTGTTCCCCCGGAGGCTCTTCAAGCGGCCCTGCGGCAGCAGTAAGCGCCCGCTTGTGTCCGCTTGCGCTTGGAAGCGATACGGGCGGTTCGATCCGACAACCTGCTGCTTTTTCTGGCATTGTAGGAATAAAACCGACCTATGGGAGAGTATCTCGCTCCGGACTTGTGGCCTTTGCCTCCTCTTTAGATCAAATTGGACCTTTGACAACCAATGTCCATGATGCTGCGCTTGTCATGGAAGTGATTGCAAAGCACGATATGTTGGATTCTACAAGTTATGACACGCCCCCTGTTGCCTATTTAGAAATGATGCAAAGACCAATCAAAGGTGAAACCATTGGTGTCCCTTTCAGCTTTTTAGAAAATTTGTCTGAAGAAAATAAAGTGAATTTCAATGCCAGTTTGGAAATTTTCAAACAGCTTGGCGCTAAAATTGTAGAGGTCGATCTTGATATTCTAAAATATGCCATTGCCACCTATTACATTTTGGCCACTGCTGAGGCTTCAACGAATTTGGCCCGTTTTGATGGCATCGCAAAAGGAAACCGCTCCCCTAAAGCGGGTACGATTGAAGAGGTCTACAATTTTTCAAGACAAGAAGGCTTTGGAGAAGAGGTAAAAAATCGGATTCTTTTGGGAACTTTTGTCCTCTCTTCCGGATATCAAGATGAGTATTATAAAAAAGCACAAAAAGTACGTACGCTAATTATTGAGCAGTTTCGCAAAGCTTTTGCCACTTGCAGTGTCATTGCACTGCCCACTACGCCTACCACTGCATTTCCACTTGGCAACTGTCAAGATCCTTTGAAAGAATATCTTCAAGATCTTTATACAATCAGTGTTAACCTTGCAGGGCTCCCAGGGATTTCTATTCCTTCTGGTTTCGATTCAGAGAATAAACCCTTTGGGCTTCAGTTATTGGGCGCGCAGTTACATGATGCAGAGGTGTTCCGATTTGCCTACGCCTTTGAACAAGCTACTCCATTTCATCGGTCCATTCCCAAAATGTTTGACAAGGAAGTCTTATGAACTACGAGCTTTGGGAACCTATCATTGGACTTGAAATTCATGTCGAATTAAATACTAAATC
>DATIJP010000001.1:0-42371 GCA_035478495.1 Rhabdochlamydiaceae bacterium | reverse complement strand
TTAAAAAGTTGGTATGAGGACGGTGCAAAAGGAATACCGCCCTAAGTTCAAAATATGCGGCCAAGATGACTCGAACATCCACCAGGTTGCCCTGACTAGAACCTGAATCTAGCGCGTCTGCCAATTCCGCCATGGCCGCAGAGTGTGAAATGATAACGATTTTGGGTTTTGGAGTCGAACCCTTTTGCTATAATACAAAGAATGTTATAATGATCCTTTAAAGGAGAGTTTATGTCTGAGCAATTTAAATACCTTAATGAAGATAGTTTTGATCAGGATATAAAATCAGGACTGATTTTAGTCGATTTTTATGCTGATTGGTGTGGTCCTTGCAGAATGCTCACTCCTATCCTCGAGAAAGTAGCAAAAGATGTAGATGGGAAGGCCACCATTGCAAAATTGGATATCGACAAGGCACAAAAAACCGCTTCTACATTCCAAATCACTTCAATACCTACTTTGATCCTTTTTAAAAATGGAAAAGAAGTAGCCCGCCTAGTTGGCCTGCGTGACGAGAAAACCATCAAAGATCTCATCACCTCCAACTAAAAATAAAAATTCTATAGGTTCATTCTTTTGTCCAGCCCAGGACGTCGTGGATGATAGACCAGCGGGGCTTATAGGGAATGACCTCTTCGGTCTTACCGAGTATCCAAAGGTTATATTGTTTTTCTGTGAACCCTTCATCTGCTTTTAATTTAAGCCAATTATCAAGATAGCACATAAAATTATGAGCGTCATATTTGATTGGATAACTAAGAGGGTCTTTGCCAAGCGTTGGATTTGGAACAACAACGTGATAATTAGGATGAGCGGCCGCCCATGCAATGGCCTCCTGTTCTTCTGCCATTAAGAGGATTGAAGATAGAGGCAGATGCATAAAATCTTCATAATTATCTAAAAGAATGAGTTTTTCATGAGGAAATTCTTGGAGCGCAATCATTTCAGAACTTGATCCTTTCAGAACTGCGATTTTTAAATTTTCACTGGCCCTTACAAAGTCTAATGATGCGAGTTGGCGTCTATTTTTTTCATTGGTGATGAAGACAATCCTTCCTTCTAAGTAAGGATGTGTAAAGCACATTGATTTTAAGCGCTTTTCTGTCAGAGAAATTGCTGACATGCCCACATCATAAAGCCCATTTGACAGCTCTTCTCCAATGTTTCCATGATTTAAAGGAATAAATTCTAAAGAGCAGTCTAGGTCAAAAGCGAGCTCAATGGCAAAAGCGACATCATATCCAACAAGTTTTTTTGCTTTATTATAGAAACAGAAAGGCATTGTGTTTGGATCATAGCCGACTCTTAAAATTTTTGTTCTTAAGATCTTGGAAAGTAAATCTTCTCCAGGCTCACTTTCAATCGGGACAATAGGCTCTTTTTGCGAATAAACTTTGATATTAAGACCGGATTGGATTTCTAAAGCATCGATATGCTTTGCCTTGTTTTCAATTCTGGGCAAAACGGGATAGTATTTTAACGCCGCAAAGATAAGAAGAATGGGGAGAAAAATAAAAGCAGAATGCAAAACGATTTTTGTCCAATTATGGCGCAAAAGCCCGCGGCACGCTAGGGTGATTAAAAAAGAAATCGTGGCGATAAGCATAGCAGAGACCATGGACTGGAAGCCAGCAGTGAAGGGAAGCGTAGTCAGGTACAGACTGATGCCATCGGTTGGCATTCCTAGAGAATCCAGAATAAAAGTTAAGCTATTGATCCAAGCCCCAAGCCCAACGGAGCCTAAACTTGTCAAAAATGTGGTTAAGAAAAGCTCAATTTGATTACGTGCGTTAAGCTCTGTGGAATAAAAAATTGAGAGAAAAAAAATAAATACCGTAATAAAAATGGAACCAAGAGGAAGGTTGAAAACAATAGAAACTGTCCCTTGGATTTGATTCTGCAAGTTTGCATCCTTTGGGTACAACTCCTGAGTTTCTTTTTGTACAATATTAATAATATAGGGAAGACAAACAATCACTAGATTAGTCGTATAGGCTAAAATCAAGACAGGAACGAGATTTTTAAACCATTGGGAAGCGCTCACATTTGTGAGCATGCTCACGAGCCTCGGCCCAATCCAGAAAACAACAAGGCCAGTTCCAAGAATATATAAAATGATATAAGTAGCCATCTGCTTAATGGTGTGGAATTGAGCAGTGCCCATTTGATTGGCCATGATGATGAAGGTCCCAAATGGAGTGATGCGTGCAATCCAATGTGTAATGCGGGTGAGAGCTTTTAAAACAGTTTCAAGCGAAAGCATGACACTTTGTTTTTCTGCAATACTCATTAAAGCAATTCCAACAAGAAGGGAAAAGACAACAATTGCAGGAACGATATTGTTTGATAAATCAGAAAAAATATTGTCGGGGATTAAAAGATTGGCAAAATCTAAAGGAGAAACCTCTTTCAAAACATAACTGATAGGAGCTCCCCCTTTTCCTGCAGGAAAAACCCATTTGATGAGATAGATCATGGTAATATTGATGGAAATAGCAATGGCTATGAAGAGCGCTCCCTTTTTGAGGATCTGCTTAGCCGTGCCAATATTTAAAAGACCAATACCATGCACAATGGCAACAATTAAGTAGGGGATTGCAGTGATTTTTAAGATCATGATATAGGCATCTGCCCAAGGAGAGAGAATAGCTGCCTTCTCACCAAAAAAAAGTCCTACAAAAATCCCAAGAAATGTAGCAATGGCCATTTGAAGGGGGAAAGAGAGGCGCTCAGTCATATCGGTGCAAAACGTTGTTGTCTTAGCGATTCATATAACACAATGGAAACAGAATTTGCCAGATTTAAACAGCGGCTTTTTTCGCGCTGTGGGATGGTATAAAATTTTTCCGGCCATCTTTTCCAGAATTCATCGTCTATCCCAAATGTCTCAGATCCGAAAATAAGAAGGTCAGAAGCTGTATATTGTGGCTCGGTATAAAGAGGTAAGGCTTTGCTTGAGAAAAAATAAAAATTGTTATCTGTTTCGAGAAGAAATCGCATCAGATCATCCAAAAAGAAAACTTTAACTCCTTCCCAGTGATCCAATCCAGCTCTTTTTAATTTGCGATCAGAGATGGAAAATCCCAAAGGCTTAACAAGATAAAGTTCTGAATCCGTATTTGCGCAAAGACGGACGATATTTCCCGTATTCTGAGGAATTTGGGGACGAAATAAAACAATCTTCACACGTTAGTACTACTACTACTATTACCTAATTACTTCGGTTTGCAAATCAGATGCGATTTCCTGATTTGTCTCTGCAGGGGTCACTGAAATAGTCTCATTTTCTAAATTTTGAGGCACATTGGCTTTTACAAGTTCAATTTCAAAAGTTAAGAGTGAATTTGGCGGCAAATAGCCACTTGTTCCGTAAGCATAATCAGGGTGAATGAAAAGCGTTCTTTTTTCGCCTTCTTTCATTCCTAAAAGACCTTTGCTAAAACCTGCAATCGTCTCATCTAAAGAGATCATTTCATCTTCTTTCGAAGAACCAAAAACAGTTCCATCTAGATATTTCCCCACATAACGGATAAGAGGAGAATAATGTTCTTTAATTTCTTCGCCAGTGCCAGATTTTTCAATTTTGTATTGGACTTTACCATCTCCTACAGAGATGATCGCATTCTCTTTCGCATTTTTATTTAAGAAATCGTCAGCTTTTTTGAGATTTTCAACGGCTTGATTTTTAAATGCTTTTTCTTGCGCTGTGGAAATGGCTTGAATGCATTCAGATTCACTCATTGGCGCTACTTTTCCCTCAGATGAGTCTTGAAGTCCCTTAATCACGCGTTTTAAATCAAATTTGATTCCAAGAGTGTCAATATTTTTTCCAATGAGATGGCCAAACGCTTCAGAAACTTGATCGAAAGTCTCTTCGTCAACTTTATCATTCGGTGTAACTTCATCAGAAAAAAGCGGCAGTGCCATCAAAGCAAACATGGCAATTGTAGAAGTAAAAGCTCTATACATAGGGAAACTCCTGTTTCGTTCCAATTTAAACTTAATAAAGATTTTTCTCAAACGATTTACGCGTTAGCTAGTTCTAGGAGAGTAGCGATCAATTCTTTTAATGCTACGGGTGTTTCTGTTCGCGTTTTCATTTCTTTAAGTTTGATTTGCCCTGACTTTAATTCTTCATCGCCAATCACCACTGAATATTCAGCTTTGAGCCCATCCGCCAATTGGAGGGCTTGACCCACTTTTTTTCCTTGCAAATCCATTTCAGAAGCAATTCCGGCATGGCGCAATTTAAATAAAAGGTCTAAACAATAATCTTTTGCTGATTCACCTAAAGCGACTAAGAAAATAAGAGGATGTGGAGGAGGGGGAAAATAGACCTGTTGAGCTGCCATTGTTTGCAAAAGCCGCTCTATTCCAGTCGCAAAGCCGACGGCTGGTAAATTGGGCCCGCCTAAAAGAGAGAGCAGTCCATCAAAACGGCCACCTCCGCCGATAGAATTTTGCGCGCCAAGTTCTCCGGAAGTGATTTCAAAAACAGTTTTATTATAGTAGTCCAAACCGCGGACTAATTTAGGATTGAGAACGTAATGGATGCCTAAGTTATCAAGAAGCTGCTGGACTCTCATAAAATGATCTTTTGCATCTGCGCTGAGCATTGTCAAAATAGAGGGGGCATTTTGCAGCAATTTCTGATCCTCAGGATCTTTAGAATCTAAAATGCGTAAAATATTTTTAGAAAAACGCGCTTTGCTATCTGCGGAGAGCTGCTCAAAGTGAGGTTGGAGATATTCTGTGAGCGCCTTTCGATAGGCAGCGCGTGTTTCCTCATCGCCAATAGAATTCAAATTGACTGTGAGATTTTTAAGCCCCAGCCTGCGATAGAGTTCACATAAAAGATCGATCACTTCTACATCTTGTTCGGGAAGTCCAATGCCAACGGCTTCTGCGCCAAATTGATGGTGCTGACGGAAACGGCCTGCTTGTGGTCTTTCATAGCGGAACATCGGCCCAATGTAATAATACTTATGCAATCCAGGCATATGATGCAGATGTTTTTCCATAAAGGCGCGCATCACAGAAGCGGTGTTTTCTGGCCTGAGCGAAAGAGAGCGCTCTGCACGATCTTGAAATGTATACATTTCTTTTGAGACAATATCGGAAGAATCACCGACGCCACGTGTAAAGAGGTCTGTGTGTTCGAAAATCGGAGTGCGGATTTCCTTAAAGTCATAATCTTGCGCGACTTTGCGTATCATGGCTTCGACATATTGCCAGCGATCGGAAGTGCGCCAAGCGTCTTCTGGGAGTTTTTCTTGTGGCAGTATATCGAATACGCCCTTTGGAATAGAATATTTCATCTTTTATCAGGGTATAAACACCTAACTTAATGGCACTCTCCTTTTAAATGCAAGTGAGGACACGTCTTAAGAAAAATTATAACAGGATACGCGCTTCGCGCTGCAGGATCGCTGCGAATGCAGCGGCAGGATAGGAAATTCGAAGAGATTTTTTTGCATTTTTTTCCCATCCTGCCGCGACAGAATGGAGCGATCCTGCTAGCGAAGCGGATCCTGTTAA
The DNA here is from genome assembly GCA_035478495.1 of Rhabdochlamydiaceae bacterium. GTDB lineage: Bacteria > Chlamydiota > Chlamydiia > Chlamydiales > Rhabdochlamydiaceae > DATIJP01. The sequence goes on along the minus strand of DATIJP010000001.1, from coordinate 36,833 downwards.
AAAATCTTATTTCCTGAATTCACTAAGAGTCATTGTTTAAAACTGATTTAACTTTATTTGAGGCTTTCGATGATGTTATCGAGTCTTGAAATCCAGTTTGCAATTTGGCTCTCATGCGGCTTTCGTTGATGCTCTTTGTGAAGATTGGAAAGAATCTCCATGTAAGGGAATGGAAGCCAATCTTCTCCCACATGCTCTTTTAAATAATAACCGAATGAATGTTCTTGATCCTTAGGGTAATGATTGACCTCCTCTATTATTTTTTTTAATTTTAAAATAATGTCTCGGGTATCCTTCTCGAAAAATTTTATAACGTTGAAATTTTGATCAATTTTATGCCATAATTCGGACAATTGTTGTGCAAACTTAGGGTATTTACTTTGATCTTTGGCCCCCAGGTGATTCAGGAGGTTTTTAAATGTTTCTAAATCTTCTAAAAGCTGATTTTTCTCGAACTTTTCTTCCTCAGATTGAGGTTGAAGATGATAGGAATCAAAAAGGGATTTTAAATAGACCAAAATGACAGCATTAAGAATTTTTTTAATCGGTTCAGGTAAATTGGCAAAATCTTCTTTGCCTTTTTTATCTCCTTCAATCGCAGGGACTAATACTCCCTCGTCTCGGTGGCGGTTTGTTTCATCAACTGGTCTATCGAACTCGGTCATAACGACCCCTTTATGTATACTTAATGCCATCAAGCTCGGAATTAATCAATATTATTGACATCAGATGCCATGTTGTTTAACTTTTATAACGATAATAAAACGTGAAGGGAGAATTGGATGAGTTTCTTGGATCTATTTAAACCTGCTCCTCACGCCCAGCAAATTGAGGGCGAAGATCTCATAAAAAAGAATTATAAATACTGGCGATTCCGTATTTTTTACGGAATGTATATTGGTTACGTTTTCTATTATTTCACCCGTAAAAGCTTCACTTTTGCAATGCCCTCCATGATGACGGACCTTGGGTTTGATAAAGCGGACCTAGGGATTCTAGCGAGCGTAATGGCAGTCACTTATGGGATTAGTAAATTTTTGAGCGGGGTCTTGAGCGACCGGAGCAATCCGCGCTATTTTATGGGCATCGGTCTGATTCTGACTGGTGTTCTAAATATTTTCTTTGGCATGTCTTCATCCATTGCTCTTTTTGCCATATTTTGGGGATTAAATGGTTGGTTCCAGGGCTGGGGCTGGCCTCCTTGTGCGCGCCTTTTGACGCATTGGTATTCTCAAAATGAAAGAGGCACTTGGTGGGGTTTTTGGAATACTTCTCATAGTGTAGGGGGTGCTTTAATCCCGATCATCGCGGCTGTCTGCGCCCAATATTTAGGGTGGCGTTATGCCATGTACCTTCCAGGCGCATTTTGTATCCTGATCGGCTTTTTTGTATTGAATCGTTTGCGCGATACTCCTCAATCACTTGGCCTCCCTTCTATTGAAAAATATAGAAATGATTTTCCTTTAGAAGTCCCAACCGTTGAGAAAGAGAACGAACTTTCGATGAAGCAGATTCTCTTCAGACATGTACTCAACAATAAATATATCTGGATTTTGGCGATTTCCTATTTCTTTGTTTATATCATCCGCATGGCCATTTTTGATTGGACAGTGCTTTATTTGGTAGAGACTAAAAATTATTCTATGATTGGCGCAGGGGCCTGTGTCTGCTGGTATGAAATTGGTGGTATTTTCGGCAGCTTGGCTGCAGGTTGGGCTTCAGATAAAATTTTCGGCGGCAAACGCGTACCTATTGTCATTCTATTTAGTATAGCAGTAATTTTAGCGATTGGCGGGCTTTGGGCCTCTCCGGGTAGAATGTTCATGGATTCATTGCTGCTATTTGTCATTGGATTTTTTATTTTTGGACCCCAAATGCTTATTGGAATGGCGCCGGCTGAGCTATCGACTAAAAAAGCGGCCGGTGCATCGACGGGCTTTGTGGGGTTATTTGCCTATTTAGGCGCTGCAATTGCCGGATATCCTCTCGGCAAAATGACGCAAGAATATGGGTGGCAAGGATTTTTTATAGGAATTGCTCTTTGTGGGCTAATCTCAGTCATGCTTTTACTGCCCCTTTGGTCTATCAAGTCCAACCCCAAACTTGCAAAAGAAAAAGAACCTAATGAAGAAGCTTTAGAGACAAGTTAATGTGGACTGAGCTCCACCTCCATTCCCAGTTCTCCATTTTAGATTCTACCGCGTCCGTACAGATGCTTGCAGCTAAAGCAGCCGAATATAAAATGGAGGCTTTGGCCCTTACAGATCAAGGCAATCTTTATGGTGCGATCGATTTTTCCAAAGCGTGTAAAAAACTTGGAATAAAACCGATTATTGGCTGCGAACTTTTTGTCGCTCCAAGATCGCGGCATGATAAAAAAATTGCAGGCCAGGCAAGCGGCTACCCCATTGTCCTTTTGGCAAAAAACAAAAAAGGATATCAAAATCTTTGTAAATTAAGTTCTCTTGCCCACCTTGAAGGATTTTATTACACCCCACGCATAGATAAGGAAATTTTACAGGCCTCTAGTGAAGGACTGATCTGTCTTTCTGGACCATTAAAGGGAGCGATTGCTCAATTTATTCTGCAAGAAAATCAGCAGCAACTTCTTGAAGAGGTCCATTGGTACCAAGATCTTTTCAAAGAGGATTTTTATTTCGAGCTTTCGCGCCATCAGATGAACGAGCAGAAAATGAAAGAGGATGGGATGGACCGCGAGGGATGGCTTTATCAAGCCGCTCTTCTCGAATTTCAAAAAGAAGAGCATGTTGTTTCAAGGCTAATGCAGCTTTCAAAAGAGCTAGGCATTGCCTGTGTGGCTACAAATGATGCGCGCTATCTGCAGCGTGAAGATTGGCATGCACATGAGATTTTAATGAATATCCAAACCGGTGAACCCTGTGAGATTTGGGAAAAAGATTCTTTTGGCAATCCCAAGAATAAAGTTTTAAATCCCAAGCGAAAAGTGAATTTATCTCATGAGTTTTATTTCAAGTCACCTGAAGAAATGGCAGAGCTATTTGCAGATTTTCCGGAGGCTGTAAGTGAAACGATGAAAGTTGCAGATAAATGCAATTTCGAATTCGATCTCCAAACAAAATATTATCCTGTTTTTGTTCCAAAAAGTTTAGAAGGGAAATCTTTCACGCAAGAAGAGCGTACAAAGGAAGCAGAAACTTTTTTGCGCAACCTCTGCTTAGAGGGCATCTCGAAAAAATATGATGCTGCGGGCCTCAGTAAAGTGGGGGAAAAATTTCCTGATAAAGATCCCCTTTCAGTGGTGAAAGAGCGCGTGGACTATGAATTGGATGTCATCATTTCAAAAGGGATGTGTGATTATCTGCTCATTGTTCATGACTTCATTGCTTGGGCAAAAAGTCAAGGTATTCCAATGGGCCCCGGCAGAGGATCTGGTGCTGGCTCAATTGTTTGTTTTTTGACAGGCATTACGGATATCGAACCGCTCCGCTTTAATCTCTTTTTTGAGCGATTTATCAATCCTGAGCGCCTCTCTTATCCCGACTTGGACGTAGACATTTGCATGGATAGGCGTTTTGAAGTGATCGAATATACCATGCGCAAATATGGAAAAGACAAAGTGGCCCAAATCATCACATTTGGAACGATGAAAGCTAAAATGGCCATTAAAGATGTAGGCAGGACTTTGAATGTGCCGCTTGCAAAGGTCAATCAAATTGCAAAACTTGTTCCAGAAGACCTTAATATTACGCTTGAAAAAGCTTTAGGAGATTCTGATCTTAAACATCAATACGACACAGACGAAGAAACCAGAAAGCTCTTAGATCTTGCAAAATGTTTAGAAGGATGCATCCGCAGCACTGGCATTCATGCAGCAGGCATCATCATTTCAGCCGATCCCATTATGGAACATATTCCAGTCTGCACTGCGAAAGATTCCACTTTTATGGTGACGCAATATTCCATGAAGCCTGTTGAAGAGGTCGGCATGCTTAAGATTGACTTCTTAGGCCTTAAAACTCTTACAGCTATACAAGTGGCTGTAAACAGCATTGAAAAATATGAAGGTACAAAAATCAACTGGGTCAATCTTCCATTAAATGACAAGACCACGTTTGAGATGCTCAGCCAAGGCAAAACACTCGGCATATTCCAATTTGAGTCTGCAGGAATGCAGGAACTGATCAAACAGCTCCATATTGATAAATTTGAAGAGATCATCGCCGTCGGCGCTCTTTATCGGCCCGGCCCTATGGAGATGATCCCTTCATTCATCAACCGTAAACATAAAAGAGAACAAATTGAAATCGACCATCCATTGATGGAAATGATCCTGTCAGAAACCTACGGGATCATGGTCTATCAAGAACATGTCTTGCAGATTGCGAGCATGCTTGCCAATTATACTTTGGGGGAAGGCGATGTGCTTAGGCGTGCCATGGGGAAAAAAGATAGAGCAGAGATGTCTAAGCAGCGAGAAAAATTCCGTCTTGGAGCTTTAAAAAATAATATCCCTGAATCCATCTCTATGCTGATTTTCGATAAAGTCGAAAAATTTGCTTCCTATGGATTTAACAAGTCTCATGCAGCAGCTTATGGATATTTGAGTTATGTCACGGCATATCTCAAAGCGAATTTTTCTATGCATTGGATGGCTGCGCTTATGACAACTGACCGTGATGATATTTCAAAGGTGGCGAAGGTCACCAGCGAATGTCAAAGTCTAAATATTCCCATTCTTCCCCCAGATGTAAATGAATCAGAAAATAGTTTTGTGCCGACAAAAAGAGGGATTCGTTTTGCTCTTTCTGCCATTAAAGGAGTAGGTGAAGGGGTAGTAGAGGCTATTCTAGATGAAAAAAAACAGCGTGGGGTATTTACCTCTCTATATGATTTTTTCAAGCGGATTGATACGCGAAAGGTGGGAAAAAAAGTGGTTGAAACTCTAATAGAAGCAGGCTGTTTTGATTTTACAAAATGGAAGCGGCGTGCACTGATTGAAAGCATCGAACCCATGTATCAAGTGGCGCAAAAAGATCAAAAAGAGAAAGAGCGTGGGGTCATGAGCTTTTTTTCTTTAATCGAAAATGAGGAGACGCGTTTTGCGCTGCCGCCAGAGGGGATTGTTGAATTTTCAAAACAGCACACATTGAAACGAGAAAAGGAGCTTCTTGGGTTTTATTTGACGGGCCATCCTTTAGAAGATCTTCAAGAAAATATCCGATTGCTTTCGTGCATGCCGCTTAAAGAGATTTTGAAGCATGATCATGGCATGGTTTGCAGGGCAGCTTTCATTATTGATGAAATCACCGTCAAAACAATGGCGAAAAATGGAAGAAAGTTTGCGATCTTAAAAATCAGCGATGGCATGGTCCATTTTGAACTGCCAATTTGGCCCGATCTTTATGAAGAAAAACTCTTCCTTTTAAAAGAGAATCAATTGGCCTTTGCTGTGCTCCAAATGGAAAAACAAGAGGATGAAATCAAAATCCAATGCCGCTATCTTGAGGATTTAACGAAAATTAGCGATGAAACAATCAAAGCTTGCGATCTTGCCTATGACAAGGCGCGAATGACAGGTAAAATGAGCCAATTTCGGGAAGGAAAAAAGAGCAGTCAGAACTCTTTTGAAAAGAAAGAAGAAAAGAAGACGACGCTCCATTTAAAAATGAATGCTCAAAACGTAAAGCTTAGCCACATCATTCAACTCAAAGAATTATTCCGCTCTTTTCCTGGCCCCACGACTGTTGACCTAGAACTAGTCAACCAAGGCGGTCCTAGTGCACGGATTTTGATCAATGCTCCCTGGGGCATCGCATGGAATAGTCAATTGGAACAAGCACTTGCTGCATTTCCTTTGACAAAATGCGAATTTAAATAAAAAATAAGCCTTTAAATAATTCATTAACTTGCCCGTGCCCTTGCGCTTGCCCTTGCCCGGTTAAGGGGTAGTTTGGTGTGACCAGTGTCATCTTATCCAGCCTCGATACTATCCTTATAACAATTAGCTTTTCATATTATTTTTCTTTACCTGTTAAAGATTTCATCCTGAAAATGTAATTGCAAAACAGATTTTTTTCGCCGGGCAAGGGCAAGCGCAAGGGCATGGGCAAGTTAAGGAATTATGCAAGAGGTCTATTCCCTTTCACTCTTTTTGTCCTTTATTTCAACCATTCTTTATATTAGAATGATCCCCTATGAAGTATCTCATTGCTTTTGTTCTTATCCTTTTTCCTATAGCTGGCTTTCCTTCCTATACAATCCGCCATGGAAAATTAGTGGATCGTGATTCTCTCCCTTCAGAATCGCCTCAAGAACATTATCAAGGCATGATCGCTGCTTATGAAAAAAAAGAATGGAAGGAACTGGTCCGTCAGGCAACTATTTTAAGTAAATATTTTAAATCTACTCCTTTTAGCGAAGAAGCGGCATTTTTTTTGGGGGTTGGCCATTTAAATTTAGAAGACTATGAATTTGCCAATAATCAATTTTCAGCTTATCTCAAACAGCAAGTGGCGCCCAAACACTTTGAAGAAGCGATCCAGTACAAATTCACCATTGCTGAAAAATTCCATCAGGGAGAAAAAAAACATCTTTTCGCGATGGAAAGTATGCCCCAATGGCTGCCGGCGAAAGAAGAAGCCCTAGCAATTTATGAAGAGGTGATTACCGCCCTTCCGCACCATGATTTGGCAGCACAGTCCTATTTTGGAAAAGCTAAACTTTTACTTGAAAATGAAGATTATAGGGCCAGCATTGAAACTTACCAAATGCTCATTCGTAGATTTCCTAAACACCCTTTAGCTGTCGAAAGCTACATTGGCATTGAAAATGTTTACTTACATCAATGCAAAAATGAATTTCCAGATCCAGATCTTTTAGATCTTGCCGAAATCAATTTGCGGAAGTTTAAAGAAAATTTTCCTAGTGAAGAAAGATATGCTGTTGCGGAAGAAAGTTTTAGCAGAATGAGAGAGCATTACGCGAAAAATCTTTATGAAACGGCCCAATTCTATCAAAAAACAAAGAAAAATAAGGCTGCCGTTATTTATTACAAAAAAATTCTTGGAAAATATCCAGAAACTTTTGTCGCAAAAGAATCCAAGAAACGTTTAGAAATCCTAGAAAAAAAGATTGCTAGTCAAACGACTGAATCAGCTACTAAGTGAAATATCTTTTCCTTGTTTTACTTTTAATTCTTACTTCTTCATGTGGCTATCGCTTTGAACGCGGCTTCGAAGGGAGAAGGACCATTTCAGTCCCTTATGTCCAAGGAGATTTTGAGGGCAATTTCACAGATGCCTTGGTAAGGGCAGTTAGCCAATCAGGCGCCTTTGAATATGAGCGCACATGCGGGCGCCTCTCTCTTGAAGTAGTGGTCCAAAGTGATGATAGTGAAAGGGTCGGCTTTCGCCATGACCGAAGCAATAGTACAAACAAACTTCGAAAAAATATTATTGGTGTTGAAAATCGTAGAACACTTTGTGCCCAAGTCACATTAATTGACACTGTAACTGAAGAGATCATTTTGGGCCCTTATAGTGTAAAAGATTCACTTGTGTTCGATTATCTCAATGAAAACTCACCTGAAGATACCTCTTTCATTGATTCGGCAGGTATTCGCGAAACTTCAATCGCTTTTTCTTTGGGCCAATTGGATTCAAAAGATTTCGCTGAAAAAGATGCTCTTTACCCCCTTTATCAGAAGCTAGCACAAAAAATTATTGACGGGATTTTGGCTTATGACTCTAATGAATAACTATGTTAAAAAGGAGTTCTTTTACAGCCAATCTGGATACTCTGCCCGCCATGATGCTCTGGATTGAAGAATGCATTAATTTGCTTAAACTTCCGCCTCCTGATATGCGCAAAGTAAAGCTTGCACTGGAAGAGGCCATCGTCAATGTCATCAATCATGCCTACGAGAGCCAAAAAGGGGAATTAGATCTAATTTTTCGCCTATATCGTAAGAAAATTAAGTTCATTCTAAAGGATAAAGGATTTCCTTTTGATCCCCTTAACCAAAAGACAAAAGTAGGAGGAGAAGGGGGATTAGGGATCTTGCTGATGCGGGAATATATGGATGAAATTTATTACGAAAGATCAGATCCCTATAATTGTCTAACTCTGGTGAAAAAGATCTAGATAAAGTTACTTTCTTTTCTCACTCATCATCTTGTGGTCTGAGATTACCGTATTTCAATATCTTTAATGTTTCAGCATCAGCATCTAAATCATGATCTTCTCTTATGATGATCGTATTTCGATCTTGGTCCCAACGGATAACTGGATTGAGGCTGCGCTCTGTAAGTTTACGTAATATTTGGCCAGAATCTATATCCAAAAGTTGACAGCCATAGCCTCCGGTCAATACCACACGATCTTTTTCGTTATAAAAAATGGAATTTATCGGATAGTTAGGCTCTTGTGGTGAAAAGGATCCAACAATCTGGACAGTTTTAATATCCCATACAACAACTTTAACACGCTGAACGAAGCCCATTTGTTCATGTTTCCTATAAGCAGCTACCAATTTTCTAGTTTTAGAGCACAAAGTAAAAGCTGTGAGGTTAGTGTCACGATCCTTAACTTTAAATTTAGCCTTTACCCTTCCCTCTTTACCATCCAAAATAAGGAGCTCTTTTTCCTTGCGAGCACAAATCATTTCAGATCTTGAATGGTCATAAATTGTATCATCTTTTAAGTCAATTTGCGTGATTTTTCTGATCCGTTTATTGGACCCACTATCCCAAAATTTAATGACGTCATCAATGCATTCACATGTAAAAATCCGATGGATCCTACTATCTTTAAACGTCCATTTTAAAGGCTCTTCTTGATCTCCAGGGAAAAAATTTGTAAGTTCACGGACATCTATTTCGCATAAATTTTTCGGATTATTGCTTAAGGAAATAAATCTAAACCGTTCAGGCATACTTAATGCTTTTTTTTCTCTTCTCGTAATCAAATTAAAGATCTTCGCAGAACGTTTAGAGATCGCCGTAAGCTCTTTTCTTGAACGATCAATCGAGACCCTTGTGATAGAGTGTTCAAAAAGAGGGTGGGCTTGTTGAAATTCGCCAATCTGCCGTCCATGGGCCCATAATTTGACTTTGGGGGGAAAACCAAAATGTCTCCAATCCCCGGTCACAACCATTCCCGTTTTTGCATCGTAACAGAAAGAAGCAACAGGGTCTCCATTGGAAAGTGAGGTAATAGGAGCTTTAAGAGAAGAAAAAGCTTCTGAGTTTCTTGCAACTTGCCGCATCTGCTTTGAAACTAGAGTTAATTGATGCTTGTCTTGCAGCAAGCAAAAGTCAGTAATATAGTTCCATAAAGCAGATGGAAGATTATTAGAGTAATTATTTAATGAATGCATAATAGAAATATTATATCATTTTTTTGATTATTATTGATATAATAAATGTTAATTAAAAAAATTACTATTACTTCTTTTTGCCCATTGATGATATAATGGCTTCAACATCAATCACATCCATCAAGAAATGTTGAAGTACTTTGAGGATATACTTGGGAGTGTTATAGACACCAGCTGTAGAAAAGACGATTTCCAGATGGGGCTTATTTTGATTTAAAAGGGCAATATAGGTGAGCGTTGAGGAAAGATTATCGACGACGCGCGGAACAATCCAAATGGCGAATTGATCATTATAGAGCGTCACCTTTTCCGCTGTTTCAATCACATGGAAAAGATGGGTCAGGTTGTCTGTCGAATTTCCCTCTAATTTATCATGAGTCAAAAGACCGATGTCATTTAAGAGTGAAAGGTTTACAGCTAAAATTCCGTCCGGGACCCATTTACGAAGATTTTCGGAAAACTCTTGGTATGCATCTTCTAATTGCATTGGATCAATCATAGTTCTAACCTAAAGACAAACCGCCGTTAAACTTAGTTTATCTTCCAGAAATAGTCTCTGTCAAGTATGATTAGTAAAAGTCTTATCTTCATCAAGTTACATGTATCTTTATTTCATTTTGCTTTTTATTTTTTCTCTGATTCGACTTGAATCAGAGCAATTAAAAGTTCCGACCCAGGCCAAATATGCCCTTCTCATCAATGCTGAAACGGGGGCCGTCTTATATGAGAAAAATCCAGAAGAGCGCTGTTATCCTGCTAGCACAACAAAAATCGCAACTCTAATTTATCTACTGGGAAAGCATCAAAACCTCGAAGTGCCGGTCACTATTTCTAAGAAGGCCATTTCGCTGGTGCATGCTTCAGTAAAAAAGAAAAATCTACATGAGCATCCTCCCTATATCCTTGAACATGATGGGACTATGATGGGAATTAAAGCAGGGGAAGTGTGGCCTTTAGAGTCACTCCTCTATGGGATGATGCTAGTATCTGGAAACGATTCGGCCAACGCCGCTGCTGAATTTAGCTCAGGCAACATTGAAGCGTTTATGAATGAACTTAATCACTTTATTCAAAATGAGTTAGGGTTAAAAAACACCCATTTTTGTAATCCTCACGGACTTCACTTGCCTGACCATTTTACGACGGCAAGCGATTTGGCAAAGATCACTCAATTTGCCCTGCGCAACCAAAAATTTAGGGAAATTGTACAAACAACTAATTTTGAAACTCCTTCTGCGATGATCAAAACCCTTGTTCAGCATAATCGATTGCTTAAAAGGGGAAATTATTTTTATTCAAAAGCAATTGGAGTAAAAACAGGTTATCATTCCAACGCAGGCCATAATCTTGTAGCTGCAGCGGACCAGGAGGGAAGATGTCTGATTGCGATTCTTTTGGGATATGAAGATCCAAATCAGCGTTATAAAGATGCGAAGACACTTTTCGAGAAGGCATTTAAAGAGAAAAAAGTTCTCCGCACCTTATTTGCCAAACAATTTGATCTTTTTTCAGCATCCATTCCAAAAGCAGATACCATCCTAACTGCGCGGCTAGCAGAAGATATCAAGCTAGAATATTTTCCGGCAGAAGAGCCTAAGCTTTCATCTTCTATCAAGTGGCGACCCTTTACATTGCCTATTGAAAAGGGTGGATGTGTGGGCGCTGTGGAAATTGTAGATGAAAAAAATAACTTGATCCTCACTTCCCCTATCTATGCAGAAGGAAGAGTTGTTAAAAAGTTATTTTTCCGCATCATGGACGTTTGCAAAAATCACTATTTTATTGCAGGGCTCATTGAAGTTGCCCTTGTGCTTGCACTCTCTGTCTATTTTCGAAAAAGGCGCTTAAAAAGCGCAACCCAATCTTCTAAAGAAAGATCTTCAGGGCGCGATTGAGGGCTGCATCCGATTTCTTTCAACTCTTTTTGAATTGTTTCTAGCGGGCCAAAGTTTCTTAAAGAGGAGCTCAGCGTTTTTCGCCTTTTTTGAAATGCACTTTTAATGAATGAGAAAAAATCAGGGCTGCAGAATTGCTCGTCACTTTTTTTAAGTTCAAGGGTGATGACTGCCGAATCTACCTTAGGCACAGGAAAAAAACTGCGCGGACTGACCATAAAGCAATCTTGGACATAAGAATAAGACTGGATAAACAAGGTAAGCGGACTGTAGTCAGAGCTATTTTTTTGTGCTGTCATCCTATCCGCAAACTCTTTTTGTACCATTAAAGTCAGTGTGCATAATTGAGCAGATAGCGGAAGAAGTTTTTCTAAAATAGGCGAGCAAATGTGATAAGGAAGATTAGAGATCACTTTTGCTTTCTTTTTACCCATAATATGTTCTTTAAGAGGGAATTTAAGGATATCGGCTTCGATAATTTCAAGCCGATTATCTGCAGTCTGCAAGCGTTTCAATTTTTCTGCAAAATCGCGGTCCATTTCGATGGCAAGGACAGTAGCTCCCGTTTCTAGAAGCGCTTCTGTCAGCGCGCCTGGCCCTGGACCAATTTCGATAATAAAATCACTTTTTTCAACTTTTGAAGCGGCAACTATTTTTCTTAGGATATTTCCATCTATGATGAAATTTTGCGAAAGGCCTTTTTTTGCCTTAAGATGGCTACTTCCTAGAAATGAATGGAGCTCAGATGGTCTATAGAGAGGCATTATCGGAATGTGAAGGGGACGAAATCGTCCGGAATGTCGAGCAAGAATTTTTCTTCAAAATTAAATTTCTCACGCACCTTGGATAGGTACAGCTTTCCTTCTCGGTCCATGGCTTGCTGAATCAAATTTTGGTAAAGCTCTTCAGATTTTTCTTCAAAAGGAGCAGTTGGGGTAACCTGACGGTCTTTTAAATAGAAAATGCGATGAACAATACTATGATCAAAACGGCTGACCTGTTTTACTGGCTCACTATAGGAACCAATGGCTAAAGAAGTTAGGATGGACTTGTGAGATTCAGAGAGATTTTTCCCTTCAACTTGATATTCTTCAGAAACATTGTAGGCAATAGTAGAATCGAGCAGCTCCTTAGCTTTTTCGCCCAAAATTTTAAAATCAACTCCACCCGTACGCAAATCTTGGCTGGCTTTTTGAGCTAATTCGGAACCTGTTTTTTCATCCGGAGAACGGATAGAAAGCACCTGATATTTCCAACTCTCAATAGGCGGGTTTAAAGCGCAATATTTTTTATAGGCCTCTTTGACCTCCTGAGGACCAATCCCATTGATTGCTTTAGACTGAATGCGATACCAGGTCATTCGTTGGACGGCATTTTCAGAATAGATCATCTGCCAAGCTTCATCATAACTAATGCCGAGGCGCTCTAAAGTCGGCATGATATTAGGACCAAACCGTTCATGCAGCTGTTCTCTTACATCAGCATCAGGAATTTTCAACTCTAGCTTTTCTGCATCAGCAAGCATGAGCTCATTATCAATCATTTGATTCAATGTTGTACGCCATTGATTATTGAAGAATTGGTAACGAGCTGCTTGGTTATTAGCATATTCAGGATAAGCACGCGCAAGAAAGACATCCATTCTTTTGACCACATCAAGGACGGAAATCGCTTTTCCTCGAACCCGGGCCAAAATACGATTGTTAATCATTAATCTGCCTTGCGTCTCTTGCGCAAAAGAGGGCTCTTCGCAAAAACCAAAAGTGCAGCTCAAGAGTAAAATAAGAAAATAAATTCTTTTCATCGTTGCTATCATAATGGATAAAACCCTTTAATTTCTATATGTATTGGAATAGGTTCATTGTTTCCTTTCTAGGACCGCGCCAAAAAAACCATCCATTCCCCCTCTAGAAGGAAAAGATTGAAATGGGGTCCCTACCAGACGAAGCCCAAACTTTTCTTGGAAATAGTGAATCTGTTTTTCATTTTCATCAGGTAAAATGCTACAAGTGGCATAAACAATACGGCCTTTCGGACTTAAATATTCTACCGCTTCTTTGAAGATTTTTTTCTGGTCTTGGATGAGATTTGGCAAAGCAGCGGGATCAAATTTCCACTTAAGATCGGGATTGCGTCTTAATGTGCCAGATCCACTGCAAGGCACATCCACTAAAACCCAGTCCATCTTATTTTTTAATCGATTTTTTTCAGAAGAGTTAGAGGGTAAGATTTGCGCATTTTGAATCCCAGCTCTGCCGAGTCGTTTCTTTGCTTCGGCCAAAGCAAATGTTCGAATATCGTGAAGATAAATCTGTCCTTTGTGATTCATTTTATGCGCAAAAGCTAGTGTTTTTCCGCCGGCGCCAGCACAAAAATCTAAAACACGATCACCTTCTTTAATTTCCATGAGGTCCGCAATGAGCTGGCTAGCTTCATCTTGTACTTCAAAGAGTCCATTTTTAAATTCGGGAAGTTCATAAAAATTGATTCTTTTTTCAAAAACAATTCCCCATTTTGACAAAGGTGTTGGTTTTACAGAAAATTGAGTTCTCCAAGAGTTCAAAAGAGTTTCTCGATCTGTTTTAGAAGGATTGACACGGACTGTAATAGGAGCTTGTTCATTGCTGATAGAACAGATTTCAATGGCTTTGCTTTCCCCAAAACAAGCAGATAACATGTGAAAAAAGGATTTAGGGAAGCTGACCCTAATGTGGGGAGGGACAGAAGGATCGTTTTTAGCTTTGACCCAACTATTTTGAATAAAAAGCTGGTATCTCTTTTCCCAAAAAATCGGAGGGGAGCAAAAGAAATCGATCAGGCCCTGCCAGCGAATCATTGCATAGATCGTTTCGCTGATGAATTTGCGGTCTTTAGCGCCAATGGCTCGATGTGCTGAAAAATATTTTTTTAAGGCAGCATCCAAAGGAAGGTTATGCGAGGAAAAAAAACTCAGCAGACTAAAGAGATGATGTTCACGAAAAGATTTTGTCATAATGATCTATGGATTATACTCCGAACAAGTGAATTTGGTAAGTTATTATGAATTTTTTTTCTGTCGTTGGAAGAATGTGTTTTGCCCTTGTTTTTATCATTCCGGGCATTATTAAAATTTTGAATTGGAATGAATCTGAACAGCAATTGATTCATGGAATGCTCAATGTGCTCCAAAATGTTCAGGGAATGCAATGGAGTCAGGACCTGCTCGATTTTCTTCTTCCTCATTCATCCGAGGTCCTCTTAGTAGGAACTGCCATGGAACTTCTAGGAGGAATTTTAATTTTTCTTGGGGTAGGCGTGCGCATTGGCGCCTTAATTGTCGCTCTTTTTTTAATCCCTACCATTCTTCTTTTCCACCATTTTTGGTGGCTTGAAGGTGCAGATAGAGAGTTAAATTTCACACTGTTTCTAAAAAATTTAAGTATTTTCGGCGCTTCTTTAGTCTTTTTTGCCCTCGGCACTAAACCAGCTAAGAAAAAACCAAAAGAAAGTGATTAGCGTCATTCTTAGTTTCCTTATCGTTGCTTTTGGCCAGCCAGCCTTTATTCCTTTTTTGGGGCTCTTGGCTGCGCTTTTAGGCTACGCATTATTTTGGAAATCGGTACTGAACTTTTCTTCAAAAAGTAGGCGATTTTGGCTTGCACTCGCCTGGTATACAGGGGTACAAGCGGTCCAGCTTTCATGGATGAGCGCAAATGAATATCAAGGTATTTATATTCATTTTGTCCATGCGGGACTTGCTCTTTTCTTAGGCCTGCAATTTGCTTTTTTCACGCTCTTTGTAAAAAAAGAGAATTCCATTTTATCCATCCTAGTGCTCTCTTCTTTATGGACTTTGATTGAATGCAGCCGTTTTTTAATTTTTTGCGGATTTACATTTAACCCCGCAGGACTTGCACTCTCAAGTTACATCTGGCCGCTTCAGATGGCTTCGATTTGGGGAGTGTTAGGACTTAGTTTTTGGGTCATATTTGTGAATTTGATGACCCTGCGAGCGCTGCTGCAAAAAAAATGGACTAGCTATTTTGCATGTGCCCTTACAGCTATTTTTCCCTATTTTTGGGGTTTTTGCCACTTGAGCTACCATGAATTTCAAAAAAATCATTCTCCAAAGACCATTTCTATTCTCCTTCTTCAAACAGGGCTTTTGCCCTCTGAAAAGGTCACTTTAGCAGGAAAATTAAAGGATTTTATTTCACCCTATCAACAGTGGAGAAGAATTTTACAAATCATTAAGGAACATGGTCCAGCTGATTTCATTGTCCTTCCTGAAGCGGCGGTCCCGTTCAGTAGTGATCTTGCCATTTATTCATTTGAAAAAACGCAAAAGATTTTTAAGGAGTTATTAGGAGAAGGAGCTGAAACTTTTTTCCCGGATAAAACAGCTCCATTTTTTAATGAAAAGAAAAGTCATGTGACAAATTGTTTTTGGGCCCAAGCTCTTTCAAACTATTTCGGATCTGAGATCATCATTGGACTCGACTATAACGATTCAAAAAAACAGTTGAATTACAATTCTGCCTTTCAATTTTGCCCAAAAAAGGAAGCATTGGCGCGCTATGATAAAAGAATTTTAATCCCCCTTGCTGAATACCTTCCTTTTAAATGGCTTTACCCACTTGTAAAAAGTTATGGCATTACAGATTTTTTTACACATGGTGAAGAAAATAATTTATTTGATGGCTGTCTGCCGCTTTCAGTCTCGATTTGTTATGAGGAGACCTTTCCCCATTTAGTTAGAGAAGGAAGATTAAAAGGGGCGAAATTGCTTGTAAATTTGACCAATGATGGCTGGTATCCGCGCTCTAAGCTGGCCCAGCAGCATTTTGACCTAGCCAGGTTAAGGGCGGTAGAGAATGGTGTCACCTTAGTGCGTTCGTGTAATACGGGAATAACTGGGGCCATTGATTGCACTGGTAGAATCCTCACACAGCTGCCTGAATATGGCCTAAATGGCAGGCCTTTTGTAGGCGCGGCCAAAGTTCAAATAAATACTTATAATTATCCTACTTTATATACATTTTGGGGCAATTGGGGAATTATTGGCGCTTGTCTTTTTTTTATTTTACTTTTTTTAATATTTAAAATTACTGAATTTGTCAGGGAAAAAAATCATTGAGATTGCCCAAAATCCACATTTAAGTTAACTTTCTAAGAGTTGGTTATACTTAAAAATTGTTTAACTAGAGGTGCCATTTGGCAGTTCCTTGCGCACTGTCGACAGAAAGTGTTAAACGGATATTTCAAACGTCCAAAATGCAAAAGACTTTAAAAAAGTCTGTTTCCATTTCGGGGATAGGTTTATTTTCAGGTGAAAAATCTACTTTAACGATTCATCCTGCCCCTTTCGATACAGGGATTTTATTTCAAAGGATAGACCTTTCAGATCGACCGATTATTCCTGCGACTCTTGATTACGTGGTAAGCACGCCGCGCTGTACTGTGCTTGGGCAAAAAAAAACCACGATTTATACAGTGGAACATTTACTTGCTTCGTTAAAAGCATGCGGCATTGATAATGCGTGGATAGAAATCAGTGGCCCGGAAGTTCCTATTCTTGATGGAAGTTCGATTCAATTTGTTGATCTTCTAGAATCCGCTGGAATAGCCTTGCAAGAAAAAGAAAAAATCATTTACCAACTCTCTACTCCTTTATTTTGGTCGCAAGGAGATATTCATCTTATTGCGCTTCCATCTGAGGAGTATCGAATTAGCTATACATTACATTATCCGCATTCGAAAATTTTGCATTCGCAATATTTTTCAAAAGAGATTGATGCAAACGTTTTCAAAAATGAAATCGCCCCGTGTCGTACTTTTTGCCTTTATGAAGAAATCACGATCATGATAGAAAAGGGTCTAATTAAAGGCGGTACTCTTGAAAATGGAGTGATTATTAAAGACGATGCTGTGATGAATCCAGAAGGGTTGCGTTTTTCTGACGAGATGGTGCGCCATAAAGTGCTTGATCTCATCGGAGATCTTTCTTTGATCCCGATCTCTTTTCATGCGCATATTATTGCTATCCGAGCTGGACATACTTCGAATGTTGCTTTTGGCAAAGATTTATTTAATCATATTAAGATGGAGAATGCTTCATGAGCTTCAATACGACCAAAGATCCTGTTCTATTAAGCCTCAAGGAGATTTCCAAAATTTTACCTCACCGCTATCCTTTTTTACTTGTCGACCGTGTCGTCCATCTTGATCTTGAGGAAAATACAATTATTGGCCAAAAAAATGTCACAGCAAATGAACAGTTTTTCCAAGGACATTTTCCTGGTGTACCTATTATGCCTGGCGTGCTTATACTTGAAGCTTTAGCTCAAGCCGGAGGAATTTTAGTTCATCAAAAAGGCCAAAGCCATAAAATCGCGGTTCTTTTAAATATTAATAATGCTAAATTTCGCAGGCCTGTTGTTCCAGGTGATGTATTAATGCTCCATGCGACGGGACAGCATTTGAGTAGTAAAGGGGGCAAAATCCTAGCCAAGGCAATGGTGAATCAGCAGCTTGCTGTAGAGGCAGAAATTGGATTTGCTCTTCTTGATAAAGAGCAGTTATAATTAAAAAAATTGAGATCTCATGGGAAAATCAAATATTCATCCATCAGCAGTCATAGAGCCCGGTGCTAAGATTGGGAAAAATGTCACTGTTGAAGCTTATGCTGTCATTAAAGGAACAGTGACCTTAGACGATAATGTGATTGTCAAATCACATGCTTATATTGATGGTTATACAACCATTGGAGAAGGGACAATTATTTGGCCTTCTGCAAGCATTGGGACCAAAACTCAGGATCTCAAATATCGCGGTGAAAAAACCTTTGTGATTATTGGAAAATATTGTGAGATCCGTGAATTTACAACGATTAATTCTTCGTGCCAAGAAAATTCAATGGTTAAAATTGGCGACCATTGCCTCATCATGGCCTATTGCCATGTCGCACATAATTGCGAAATTGGTAATCGTGTCATCATGGTCAATAATGCAAATCTTGCTGGTCACGTGACAGTTGAAGACTTTGCAATTATTGGGGGTATGACGCCCGTGCATCAATTTTCACGGATTGGCTGTTATTCCATGGTGGGTGGATTTAGCCGCATCACACATGATGTTCCTCCTTATACAATTGGAGCTGGCTCTCCTTATAAATTAGGCGGCCTCAATCTTGTTGGCCTCAAGCGGCACGGTTTTCCTTTTGAAGTGCGCAAGGCGCTAACGCAAGCATTTCGTTATACTTATCGTTTTGGGCTGCATGTTGATGAAGCTCTACAGATGATTGAAAAAGAAGTTGAAATGAATCCCCATGTGAAGCATTGGGTTGATTTTTGCCGCAGCTCGCGCCGCGGACTGATTGGTTTCCAAGGTTTGCCCAATGATCTCCAAGACGATTATTCCGAATACGAAGAGCTCCTCGACGAAGTCGAAGAAGTCAAAAGTTCAAGATAAGTTACATTTTTCATGAAAATCATCTATTTTGGCACGCCGCTCTTTGCAGGAAGGGTACTAGAATATTTAGTGATGAAAAAAATCGATGTGGCAGCCATTGTCACAAGACCGGACAAACCCAAGGGTAGATCCTTAAAAATGCAGCCATCAGCGGTGAAAGAGTTGGCGCAGACCCATTTCCCGCAAATCCCTGTTTTCTCACCTGGAAAAGCTTCTGCACCTGAATTTGCCCAGATTTTGAAAAGCTTTGATCCTGATTTATTTGTCGTTGTGGCATTTGGGGAGATTTTAAAAATGAATCTGCTGAGCGTGCCAAAGAAAGGCTCAATCAATGTTCACGCTAGCTTACTTCCTAAATATAGAGGCGCAGCGCCCATGCAAAGATCTTTGATGGACGGTGTGGCTGAAACTGGCATCACAATCATTGATGTTGCACAGCAGATGGATGCCGGCGATATCTATAAAATGGCCAAAATAAGTGTCCCTGAAGAGATGACTTTTGGCGATCTGCAAGAAAAATTGTGCGCTTTAGCTTGTCCTACGCTTTTAGAGGTCATTGAGGAGATAGAAGCCGGAAAGGCAAAAAGAATTCCTCAAAATCACGAAGGTGCCACATTGGCCCCGAAAATCACACCCAATGAAGAAAAAATAAATTGGGATCAACCTGCGTTTAAAATTCATAATCTGGTCCGTGCGTTATCGCCTTTTCCTGGCGCCTGGTGCCTGGTGAAAATTGGGGAAGAGCAAAAAAGATTAAAAATTAAACGAACAGATGTCATTCAAAATTTAAGCGGAAATCCAGGAGAAACCTTGTCCTTTACTGAAAATGGATGGATTGTTGCTGCCCAAGAAAATGCATTAAATCTTTTAGAAGTCCAGTTGGAAGGTAAAAAAAGTATGCCAATTAAAGATTTTTATTTAGGCATTAAAAAGCCGCCGATTTTTATTATTTAATAATTTATTGCGTTGTAAAGAATGGCACTTCAACGTATCATCTCCGGCATAATTATTTTTTAACTAAAAGGGGGTTCTATGTCCGATGTTCTTGGTCCTGTTCGTCTACAGACTTTTGAAGATACAACTGTAAAGCTTTTTCAGCCTGATGATTCAAAAATAAGCAGTGCTGCAAAACTCTTTATCTATCCCATCGATTGGTTAAAATATTTTGGTTTTGTTAATGCCGATTCACCCACTGCAAATAATATTCGCAGTACAGCCAATATTGTTAAATTGGTAACAGGCGGTACATTTGAAATCCCAGGCAAGCTTAGAGAGATTAGAGCTGCTATGCTTGTGTTCTATCATCACCGCACAAGCGAAAATGGAAAAAAAGTACTTTGGGCCCTAAACGGTTTAGTGAATCCAGTTGCAGATACCGTTGAATTAGCTGCAGAGCGCGGAATTGGCAATGTATCTGCCGATACCGTAGCTTCTATTAAAAAACTCAATGGAGTGTCCATGTTCTTCCATTGGGGAAGAGTGGCAATGGGATCTTGGAATGGATATTGGCAAGAAAAAGGTGTAAGGCCGTTAAGTTCTCAACAAGATGCAGACCACCAAAGGGAACTGAACAAGCAGATATATGAGTGTGCAAAAGCAGTTTCCTATTTTGCTGTATCCATCTTGATCATCTCTTCTCTTTTCTTAGGAATTGTAGCCCCGCCAATAGCCTTCACAACTGCTTTAACAAGTGCGCTTGTGTTCACACTGCTCGGCTTCTATAACGCAGAGCTTGGTCGAACTGCAAAAAGTATACGACCAACATTACTGGCTCCGGCATTTCCACCGCCTCTTAATGGAGGAGGTTAGAGGGTTTATGGCTGCAATCAGTACGCGAATTCGAGCATCTATAGACGGGCGGGAGGCTGCCGTTGAGGAACTGCCTCCTGGAGATTGGTTTGATCGCACTGCTGATTATTTTAATCCAGGCGATGGGCCGTGGGATTTTTTTCGCTTCTGCGAGAATACCACAGCCTATGCGCCTTATCTTTCTTTAAGTGAACAAACTCAGAATATTCTAAGTGGAGTTCGTGCTGGCGCAGATCTATTCGGCAGCGCTTTAAGTATTCCTAAATTTTTCAAAAACATCAGCACATTAAGGAAGAATATTGTCGAATGGAAATCAGCGCAATTGCCTGAGGGACTCTTCGGAAAAATAGCAAGCGCTTTTAAAAATAGTAAAGTGCGCTATGAGTTTTTTAACACGATCAATACAGCTTCGCAGGCCGCTCTGTGTCTTAGCAATGCAAAAATATTTGATCTAAAAACACGATTTCCGCTTGTCAATGGGATCAATCAGATCACGACAATTTTAACTGATGGACAATCTCTTTACGATGATTATACACACAGGAACGAAGGCGATAAGCACGTTAAAATGCTTAAGATTGCTAAGTACGCCTCTTCGGTTGCCATCGCATCCCTTGTGCTTTTAGGCATATTTTATGCTGCAATCCTTCAAGAACTTGCCTTTGTTGTGCTCTTCTTATGTTCGGTCTACGTTGTCTCAAGCATCTTGAGCGAGGTCATTAGTAGCGAATCTAGACCGATTCTAGTAAATATACATAGAATATAAAATATTTCTTTTGAAATTGAATTTTAACTCTAATTATTATATAATTATTTCAAAAATAAGGTATTAAGTAATGCAAATAATTGATGCAGTTAAAGGTTCAGGTTATGGCCTTTTTTTAGCATATAATCTCTTCAACTTAAATACTTCAAGGCGGGAATGGACTGATGCAGTTTCACTCTCTGAAACTGAAGATAAAATTTTAGCACTAAAAAAGAAGACCATTTTAGCAGGGATTAGCAGCGTTTCTTGGTTTTCCTATGTCCTTGCGTGGGCTCATGATGTGCATTGGATTTCCCTCGGCAGGTTCCTCCCAATCCTTGGCCCGATTGGCCTTACCGCAAGCACGATTCTTTTTTCAGCAGAGAGTAAGGCCATTTTTCAGCAGTTACAATCCGAAACCAAAAAAGAAGAACGGAATAAAGCAGTCCTGCACTTGATTACAAATTCTTTAGTTATAACACACTATGTGCTTACACTCCTTGCATTTGGCATTAAAGCCGCAGTGATCGTCTCTGCTAGTCAATGGTTCCTTTACTTTTCAATCATTTCTTTAATTGTTCAAGCATCTTATGATTCATTTCTTAAAAAGCGTGCACAGTTGGAGCTTGAAGAGCGAGAGCGTCTTGACTTGGAGCTTGAAGAGGAAAAACAACGCATTCGCGCTCGGTTCCAGGTACAACAGGCAACGTGAAAAAAGAACTTCTTTTCCGAGAATGGGCGATTGTAGGCCTGATAAGTGGCCTAATCATCGCCTGCTGCAGCTTATCTTGGCTCACACGCATGCGCGCTAAAGCCGACATTGCAGGCTGGAATGAAGTGGGCGCATGCAAACGAGAAATTGAAATCGAAGTCTCAGGCGCCGTTCTCAGCCCGGGTAAATATCCATTTTCTCCAGGAGTGACACTTAAGGAAGTGCTCCAAACGACAGGTATTTCTAAACAGGCAGATCGGAAAAAAATCAATTTCAAAAAAGTAGTATATAATTCTGAAAAGATCGAGATCCCCGCTAAGCCAAAAAAACTCAAATCCAAGCGCCCTCTTTAAACTTTCTTTCCATAGAGGAAATTCCCAGACAAACAAAATTTAATTGTGTAAAAATCTCCAATTTTGATAGCCTCTTCGGTTAAGCTATTTACGCTAACATTTGGTAAAAGAATTATGTCTCTTAAGCTGATCGGTAAGAAAAAGGGAATGACCCATCTTTTTGATGAAAAAGGCGATTTGGTCGTCTGTACTGTGATTTGGGCAGAACCCAATGTCGTGGCACAAATCAAAACAAAAGAAAAGGATGGATCCGCAGCCGTTCAACTTGCAGGAGTTAAAGTAAGTCCTTCTCAAGTTAAAAATGTAAGCAAGCCGTTAAAAGGCCACTTTGCAAAGTCCAAAGTAGAACCAAGGCTTTGTCTGAAAGATTCACCCATTGGCGATAAGGACCAATATGAACTTGGCCAAGAGATTGGTGTCGATTACTTCGAAGGCACTCCTTATGTAGATGTGATTGGAACTTCTAAAGGAAAGGGTTTTCAGGGCGTGATTAAAAGACACCATTTTAGAGGCGGTCCTGCATCTCACGGAGCTTCGCGCTGCCATCGAGCAGGCGGTTCGACTGGAATGAGATCAACACCTGGACGGACGCTTCCTGGCCAGAAGATGGCTGGTCATATGGGAAATGAGCGTGTAACAGCTGAAAATTTAAAAGTAGTGAAAATCGATAAAGAAAAACAGCTCATCGTAGTCCAAGGATCCGTCCCAGGACCGAATGATGGCTTTGTCTATATCAAGAAATCCTTGAAGAAGACAAAGAAAAAATAAGTGAAGGGGAACCGTGGTGCTTCTTAAAAAATATTCATTAGCTGGTAAGCAAGTCGGAGAGATCACTGTAGAGGATCAGCAAGCTGACGTCTCTGCCAATTTGCAGATGATTAAAGATTACATTGTTGCGCTCCGCGCGAATGCGCGCCAATGGTCGGCAAGCACGAAAGGACGTTCTGAAGTGAACCATTCAAACAAGAAGCCGCATCCCCAAAAAGGCACAGGACGTGCACGGCAAGGCTCGCTTGCTTCTCCGCAATATAAAGGCGGCGGACGTGTATTTACTCCTAGACCAAAATTTGATCAACATGTGCGCATTAATAAAAAAGAAAAACGGCTTGCAATTCGCCATCTGATTGCTGAAAAAGTTAAAGAAAGTTGTGTTCATGTGTTACAATATAAAGCGCTAAAGACGCCGAAAACAAAAGATGTTGCTAAGTTTCTGACCTCCTTAAAACTGGATGGAAAGAGAGTCTTGTTTTTATATCAAGGCGACGCATCGCATGACTATGAAAACTTTTTCAAAAGTTTACGCAATATCCCAAAAGTGAATTTTCAGCATCTTCCCAATATCAATGGGTATGAACTTCTTCTTTCCCAAGATCTAGTAGTTCTTGAACCCGCAGTCGACAATTTTTTAAACGCACTTACAGGGAAATCTTAAGATATGTTGAAGAAGAGTCCATATGATATCGTTTTTAGTCGCTATGTTACTGAAAAAGCGCGCGTTTTGTCGCAGTTGCAATTTAATAATAGCAACGCCTGTGTGCAAAAATGTACTGCGCCAAAATATGTCTTTCTAGTCGACAAAAGAGCTAACAAACAAGAAATTGCCGAGGCCGTCGAAGTCATTTATGCAATGAAAAATATTAAAGTGGTTTCAGTGAATGTGATCAATATGAAGCCCAAAGCAAAGAGTATGCGTGGCAGACCAGGACTCAAGGCGGGCTTCAAAAAAGCGATTGTGACGCTCGAAAGCGGAGATACCATTGAGGAGCAGGTTTAAAGGATTGCAATTATGACAAAAAAATTTCGCCCAGTCACACCCAGCCAGAGAAGGTTAGTTTTATCGACAAATGAGCAGTTAACGCGCACGGGATTGTCGAAGAAAAGAACAGTAAAGCCTGAAAAATCTCTGCTTGTAACTAAGAGAAGGACCAATGGCCGCAATAACAATGGACACATTACTTGCCGTCATCGTGGTGGGGGACATAAACGTTTTTATCGCTTAATTGATTTTAAAAGAGATAAAAGAGACATCCCAGCAAAAGTAGCCTCCATCGAATATGACCCAAACAGAACCGCGCGCATAGCACTCATCAATTATGCCGACGGTGAAAAGCGCTATATTTTAGCTCCTGAAGGTTTAAAAGTAGGGGCAATGGTTCAAACTAGCGACCAACCTCCATATGATGTTGGATGTTGCATGAGATTGAAAGATATTCCCATCGGTCTACCAGTACACAATATCGAATTGATTCCAGATCGTGGTGGAAAATTGGTTAGGTCTGCTGGGCTTTCAGCACAGCTCATGGCTCGAAGCAATGGCTATGCAACAATCAAAATGCCTTCTGGCGAAGTGCGACTTGTGAATGAAAGTTGCCATGCCACAATTGGAATTTTGTCAAATAGTGAACGAAATTTGCGTGTTGAAGGAAAAGCAGGCAGAACACGTTGGAAGGGATTCCGTCCAACAGTGCGCGGAATGGCAATGAACCCCGTTGATCACCCTCACGGTGGCGGCGAAGGACGTAGTAAAGGAAATATTCCGCAGAGCCCATGGGCAGTCTATGCAAAAGGCTATCGCACCCGCTCTAAACACAAACGCAATAAATGGTTGATAAAGGATCGTAGGAAATAGGAAATTTATGGGGAGATCGTTAAGAAAAGGACCTTTTGTTGATCACCATCTTTTAGAAAAGGTGAATAAGCAAGTCAGAGAAGGTTCCAAAAGACCAATCAGGACTTGGTCGCGAAGGTCAATGGTAATTCCAGATATGATCGGGCACACTTTTGAAGTCCATAATGGAAGAAAATTCATTACGGTGTTTGTGTCAGAGAATATGGTGGGTCATCGTTTGGGTGAGTTTTCTCCAACGCGGCTCTTTAAGAGCCATGGCTCTAAAAAAGTAATTGAAGCTGCATCGGCAGCGCCATCAGCAGCGGCTCCTGCGGCAGCGCCAGCAGCGGCACCAGCAGCAGGTAAAGGTTAAAGGACAATATGCAGGCAAAAGCGATCACAAAATATTTAAGAATTCCTCCTAGAAAAGCGCGATTAGTTGCAGCTTTGATCCGCGGTCTTAATGTACAAGCAGCATCCACTCAGCTTCTTTTTTCTCAGCAAAAAGGCGGAAGGTTGATGAAGAAGACGTTGGACAGTGCTGTTGCAAACGCTGAGACCCAATTAGGTCTTCAAAGAGATAACTTATTTGTACAAGAAGTGAGGGTAGACCCGGGACCAGTACTAAAAAGAGCAAAATCAAAAAACCGTGGCGGACGAGTTCCTATTATGAAACGTACCAGTCATTTTACGGTTGTAGTTGGAACACAAGGATAAAAAATGGGACAAAAGACCTCACCAATTGGATTTAGACTAGCACTTAATAAGCGATGGAGATCCATTTGGTATGCTAACAAGAAAGAGTTTGGCGCTCTTCTTCTTGAAGATAAACAAATTCGTGATGCATTGATGGCGAAACCTGTTTGTGCAGGAACTGGAAAGCTCACGATCAAGCGGATGGCGGGAAAGATTGAAGTGACAATTCATACTGCCAGACCTGGTCTTGTGATAGGGAAGAAAGGAGCTGAAATTGAAGTCTTAAAACAGGAATTGAAAAAAAAGACAGGCAAAGAGATTTGGATTGAAGTCGATGAGATCAAGCGCCCTGATCTAGATGCAAAACTGATTGCGGATGGAATTGCAAAACAAATTGAAAGAAGAATTCCCTTTAGACGCGTACTCAAAAAAGCCATGCAATCTTCAATGGATGCAGGCGCAGCAGGCGTAAAAGTTCAAATTTCAGGAAGGATCGGCGGAGCGGAGATAGCGCGTACTGAATGGTATAAAGAAGGTCGAGTCCCATTGCATACTTTAAGAGTTGATCTGGACTACGCGATGGGAAGGGCAGAGACGACGTATGGATCTATCGGCGTAAAAGTGTGGGTCAATAAAGGCGAAGACCTTGTTCCAAAGGCGGGGGCTAAATAATTTATGACGATACCGGTAAGAACGAAATTTCGTAAATCGCAAAAAGGTAAACACACAGGGATCAGTAAAGCTGCGAACTATATTGATTTTGGTGATTTTGGAATGCAGGCTTTGGGAAGAGGTCGAATTACTCACCGCCAAATAGAGGCGTGCCGGGTTGCCATTACGCGGCATTTTCAACGACGTGGCAAAGTTTGGATCCGCATTTTTCCAGATAAGCCAGTTTCTAAAAAACCGGCTGAGACTCGTATGGGTAAAGGAAAAGGTGCAGTTGATCATTGGGTAGCTGTCATACGACCAGGAAGAATTCTTTTTGAAGTAGGCAATGTGCCGCGAGAAGATGCGCAAACAGCTTTAAAACTAGCTGCTGCCAAATTGCCAATTAAAACAAGATTTGTAGAAAGATTACAGAGGGTCTAAAAATGGACAAAATGGCAGAATTTAAAGGTCAATCTAAAGAAGAATTGAAAGCTCTCTATCGCGATTTGTCCAAAGAGATTTTTGATATGAAAACTGAGATCAGCATCGCACGGAAAATTGAGAAACCGCATCTGGTAAGGCTGAAAAAAAGAACACGTGCCCGTATTTTGACTGCGCTCAGTCAAAAGGGTGAAAAAGTTAGGTATGAAGGGTAAATAAACATGGCAGTAAAAGAAAAAAGACAGGCCAATCCACGTAAAGTCAAAGAAGGCATTGTTGTTTCAGACAAGATGCAAAAAACTGTAACGGTGCGAGTGGATAGGACATTTAGACATCCTGAATTTGAAAAAGTCATTACGCGTGGAAAAAAATATTACGCGCATTGCGAAAATAACGATGTCAAAGTGGGCCAAAAAGTCAAAATTATTGAGACTCGCCCACTTTCCAAGCTGAAAAGATGGAGAGTGGTTGAAGTTTTAGCAGAAGCGCAACCAACTTAGGCAAATTTATGATTCAAGAAGAAACCGAACTCGACGTAGCAGATAATTCCGGAGCAAAGCGGGTCAAATGTTTTAGGGTCCTTGGAGGATCTAAGCGAAGATACGCCCATATTGGCGATATTATCATCTGTTCAGTGAAAGAAGCAGAGCCGCAAGGAGCGATTAAAAAGGGTGAAGTGGTACGAGCTGTGATTGTTCGCACTAGAAATTATATTCGCAGGCCGGACGGATCTTTGCTGCGGTTTTATGACAATAGCTGCGTGCTCATTGATGATAAAAATAACCCACGAGGAACGCGTATATTTGGGCCGATTGCAAGAGAGGTGCGTGATGGGGGATTTGTGAAAATCAGTTCGCTTGCACCAGAAGTGATATAAGGGGAGAAAACAAATTGCATGAGTAAATGGATCAGAAAGGGAGACAAAGTGCTTGTCACCGCCGGTAATGAAAGAGGAAAGATGGGCACAGTCCTGTCGCGCAAAGAGGACCGTGTTGTTGTCCAAGGGCTCAATATCCGCAAAAAACATGCTAAGCGCAAAACTCAAATGGACAAAGGAATCATTGAAGTGGAGATGCCTATCCATGCGTCTAATTTGGCAATCTGCAGTGATGATGGGAAGCGCCTTAAATTAAAAGTGAAATTCACAAGTAAAGATAAAAAACAGCTTGTTTACATGGATAAAGACAAAGAAATGGTCTACAGAGACCTACAAAAAGATTAGTTGGAAAAGCAATGGCGAGATTAAAAACAAAATATTTAGAAGAAGTCAAACCAGCTCTTAAGGAAAAATTTGCGTATCAGAATGCGATGCTTGTTCCTGAGCTGAAGAAGATTGTGATTAGCATGGGGGTCGCTGAAGCGATTAAAGATAAGAATGCGATGGCCGACTGTGTTAAAGAACTCGCGCTTCTTTCAGGGCAGAAACCGATAGTGACGAAAGCTAAAACCTCTATTGCCAACTTTAAATTACGCAAAGGACAAGCGATTGGATTAAAAGTGACATTAAGACGCAAGAGAATGTATGATTTTCTCGACCGTTTTTGCAATATTGTTTCTCCGCGCATTCCTGACTTTCGTGGATTCGATCCAAAGTGCGATGTTGGAGGAAATTATTCGCTTGGGCTTCCTGATCAACAGATCTTCCCTGAGATTCCACTTGATGAAGTCAAGCGTGCACAAGGGATGAACATCACATTTGTGACAACGGCAAAGTCAGACAAAGAATGCTTTGAGCTTCTCAAATTGCTTGGGTTTCCGTTCAAAGAGAAAGAAGTGAAAGAAAAAGAAGTGGGAAAATAAAATTATGGTATTACACGATCCGATCTCAGATCTTCTCACAAGAATTCGTAATGCGAAAGTGCAGCGTCATAAGTATGTAGACTTCATTTATAGCAGAGAGCGCTTTAATGTCGTCAAAGTGATGCAAGCTCAAGGTTTTCTTGAGAATATTCTTGTGGATGATGAGAACAATAGACTACGCATATTTCTAAAATATGGGAAAGACCGCAAATCTGTGATCAATGGTTTAAAAAGAATGTCCTCTCCAGGACTTCGAAAATATGTGGGATATCAAAACATCCCTGTTATTTTTGGAGGAATGGGCGTGGCGATCCTGTCTACTTCAAAAGGTGTCGTTGATGGTAACACGGCGCGCTCTCAGAAGATCGGCGGCGAATTAATCTGTTTAGTGTGGTGAAATATTTATGGCACGTTATGGAAAAACCCCCATTCCTTTGCCGAAAGGAGTGGAACTTAAAGTTCAAGATGGACAGCTGACGGCTAAAGGCCCCAAAGGGACTTTAAACTTGGCGCTACCCCATGGAATTAGTATAAAAATAGAAAATGAAAACGTTTTTGTTGAATCTGATGAAGCGGCTAATTTAACCAAACCGACTCATGGCCTTTATCGCTCCATGATCAGCAATATGGTCAAAGGGGTCAATAGTGGATATGAAAAGCGGCTCAGTTTAGTTGGCGTCGGATACCGTGCTGCTCTATCTGGAAACAGCTTAGATTTGCAGTTGGGATTTTCTCATCCATTGAAAGTGGAAATTCCAAAAGAACTTAAAATTGCTATTGATAAAAGCGTTCTTATCGTTATCTCAGGGATTGATAAGCAGATTGTCGGACAGTTTGCTGCACAAGTACGCGCTCTACGTCCGCCTGAGCCCTACAAAGGTAAAGGAATTCGTTATGAAAACGAATATGTGCGTAAGAAAGCTGGAAAGGCAGCTAAAGGAAAAGGAGCGCCTGGCGCATAAGAATTATGGAAAATTATCTTAAGAGAAGAAATCAAAGACGCCTAAAGCGTCAATATCGGACAAGAAAGCATGTACGTGGGACTTTAGAAAAACCACGTTTGACTGTTTTTAGATCTAATCAACATCTTTCTGCACAATTAATCGATGATGAGAAAGGGGTTACCCTATTGCACTTTGGCACGATGAGCAAAGAATTGAAAAGCAAAAAGCTGGGGAAGAAATCGAAAGAAGCTGCCAAAGAAATTGGCAAGCTTATCGGTGAAAAGGCCAAAGAGAAACAAGTCGAAAAAGTCGTTTTTGACCGTGGCTACTATAGATACCATGGCCTAATTGCCGCACTTGCAGATAGTGCACGTGAAGCTGGGCTCAAATTTTAGAGGAAAAGATGAGGCATAAAAAGAAGTATTCGAAAGCAGAAGAATTTGGAACTGAATTTGAAGAGAAAGTACTCTATATTAATCGTTCTGCGAAAGTGGTGAAAGGGGGAAGAAAATTTAGTTTTTCTGCCCTCGTTTTAATTGGAGATGGCCAAGGGCATATTGGACTTGGATTTGCAAAAGCTAATGAGGTTTCAGATGCTATCCGTAAAGGTACTGAGTCTGCAAGAAAAAATGTCTTAACTTTCCAATTGCAAGATTCAACAATTCCACATGAGGTCACTGTTGAATGGGATGGCGCGCGGGTACTTTTAAAACCAGCTCCTGAAGGAACTGGTGTGATTGCGGGGTCTAAAGTGCGCGCTGCGCTTGAACTCGGCGGTGTAAAAAATGTTGTTGCCAAAAGTTTTGGTTCAAATAACCCGTTGAATCAAATTCGGGCTACAATTTTGGCTTTAGAAAGTCTTCGAAGCCGTAATGAAGTTCTGGAAACAAGGGGGCTCGCATGATCACATTATCCGCTCTAAAAAACAGCCACCGTCCTGTGAAAAAAGTCCGACGTGTTGGGCGCGGCACTGGTTGTAAAAGGGGAAAAACCTGCGGTCGCGGCGGCAAAGGCGATTCTGCCCGCGCTGGATATAAAAAGCGTTATGGCCATGAAGGGGGCCAAATGCGCCTCTATCGAAAACTTCCAGTCCGTGGCTTTACGCGGGGATTACATTTAAAACCCGTAGTTGCAATTAATTTAGGGCAAATTGATGAGCTCTATAACGACGGAGAAGTTGTTAATTTGGCCACATTGCGTGAAAAAGGATTTGCTCCAAGAACAGCACCTGGCGGAATAAAAATCTTAGGCGATGGAGAGCTCAAAAAGAAAGTCTCTATCGAGGCTCACCACTACTCAAAAGTGGCGAAAGCGAAATTGGAAAAAAGTTCTGCATCATTTAGTGTCATTGGCGAGACTTAATGTTTACTGGTTTGCTCCGTATACTTTCCATTCCGGAATTAAAGGCTAAAATATTTTTTACGCTTGTCATGCTAGTGCTTTGTCGCATTGGGGCTTATATTCCTGTGCCTGGAATTAATGGAGCTGCAGCAGCGGATCTTTTTCGCTACGCAACTGGTGGAAGTCAAAATCTTTTCCAGTTGATGGATGTCTTTTCTGGCGGTGCGTTTGCGCAAATGACCATCATCGCGCTGGGTGTGATGCCTTACATCTCTGCCTCGATTATTTTGCAATTAATGACTGCCCTCATTCCTTCTCTGCAACGAGAAATGAAAGAAAATCCAGATGTTGGCAGGAGAAAATTTGGAAAATGGACGCGTCTTTTAACCGTAGGGCTTGCTTTTTTTCAAGCAGGGCTTTTTGGAAAATATGCGATTGGTTTGAATGCTTCTAACCCAGGCATTATCGTCGGCGAGATTTTTGATGTCCAAGCGTTTGGTATCCCTTGGCTCTTTTATCTGATGGTGATGGTCACGATGACTGCAGGCACGATGTTGCTCATGTGGATTGGAGAACAGATCACTGAAAGAGGAATAGGAAATGGGATTAGCCTGATCATTACAGTGGGAATTCTTTCTTCCCTTCCTACTACATTTGGTTCCATTATTCGCCAACTTAATTTGGATTCTCAAGAAGTTGGACAAATGACCTTTTCTTCTCTAGTTGTCTTATGTGCTGTCTTTGTCTTTATTATCATTGGCACTATTTTGATTATTCAAGGACAACGGAAGATCCCCCTTCAATATGCAAGAAGAGTTGTGGGCAGGAATGAAGTTCAAGGCGGAAGCGCGCATATTCCCTTGAAGATTAATTATGCTGGCGTGATCCCTGTTATTTTTGCCTCATCGCTTTTGATGTTTCCCGCAACAATTGGACAGTTTGTAGGCAGAGGAAATTGGATCGGTCAAGTGGCAAATTGGCTATCACCTGGCTCTATGGGGTACATCTTCTTTTACTCATTATTGATCATCTTTTTCACCTATTTTTGGACTGCAACGCAATTTCACCCTGAACAGATTGCTTCCGACATGAAGAAAAACGGTGCTTTCATCCCTGGAATTCGCCAAGGCAAACCAACACAGGATTTTCTTGAATCGACAATGAATCGCATCACCTTTGTAGGGGCTCTGTTTTTGGCTTTAATAGCCGTGCTTCCTACTTTAGTGGGAAAGATTTTGGGTGTTGACCCAAGTATTACTTATTTTTTTGGAGGAACCTCTCTTTTGATTTTGGTGGGTGTTATCCTGGATACAACCAAACAAATTGAGTCTCATATGTTAATGAAGCGGTATGAGGGCTTTATGAAGAGGGGCAGAAGTTAAGTTAAATTTTTATACTTTGACGCTTTAGAGATTTTAACTATACTGTTTGAATTAAACCTTTTTTTCTGATAAATTTTTTCTACTTTAATGCACAGGTGGATAGTTTAATCGGAAATTTTGATTTTACTTGAGTATACAAAAACAAAGGATCGAAAAATATGCCAAGAGTGATTGGGATTGATATACCGGACAATAAGAGACTCGAAATCAGTCTAACCTACATTTATGGAGTTGGCCGGAAGCTATCGAACCAGATTATTAAAAAGCTGGGTTTAAGTCCTGATATGCGCGCAAGAAATTTGACTGATGATGATATTGCGAAAATTAACGCAACATTGCAGTCGGAATATGTCGTTGAGGGGGATTTGCGCAGACAGGTCCAAAACAACATTAAACGATTGATCAATATCCATTCCTATAGAGGAATGAGGCATCGTCTTGGTCTTCCAGTAAGAGGACAGCGCACACGTACGAATGCCCGCACGCGTAAAGGTAAGAGAAAAACAGTAGCTAATAAGAAGAAATAGGAGAGTGAACTTTGGCTAAGCAAGAGACACAAAAAAAGGGATCGGCAGATGCAGCTGCAGGCGGAAAAAAGCCTGTCGTTAAAGCGAGAAAGAAGATTCAACGAAATGTTCCAAGCGGCATAGCCCACGTAAAAGCAACTTTTAACAATACGATCGTTTCCATTACTGATCTTGCAGGGAATGTCATTTCTTGGGCATCTGCGGGAAAAGTGAATTTTTCGGGATCGCGTAAATCATCTGCTTTTGCTGCCACAGTTGCAGCGCAAGATGCTGCAAAAGGCGCGATGTCTTCTGGAATGAAAGAAGTAGAAGTTAACTTGAACGGACCTGGAGCTGGAAGGGAGTCTGCCGTTCGTGGTCTGCAAAGCTCAGGACTGATGATTACAATTATCCGAGATACGACGCCAATTCCTCATAATGGATGTCGTCCACGAAAAAGAAGACGTGTATAATTTATTGAGAACGGAGATATAACATGGCTGTAAAGTATGGCAAATTTGAATTGCCAGGTAAAATTAAACTTGAAGAAGCCTCTAGAGAGGGAACCTATGCACGATTTGTTGCAGAGCCTTTCGAGCGCGGTTTTGGACATACCGTAGGAAATAGCCTTCGAAGAATCATATTAAGTTCTTTAGAAGCTCCTGCGATTGCTTCAGTGCGTTTAGAGGGTGTTCCGCATGAATACATGGCGATTGATGGAATTATTGAAGATATGACGCATATCGTCCTCAATTTAAAAGGAGCTCTTCTACGTAAATTTCCTTCTGAAGAGGATCCAAGAGCACGAGAACCGAAAGTGATTTCAACGCTGATTGATGTGACTGGAGAAAAATTGGATAAACATAATGGTCAATATCCAGTGACCTTGAAAGAGCTCTTTCCTGAAAAGCAATATGAAGTGGTCAACCCTGAACATATCATATTCCATACAACAAAACCGATGAGCCGTCGCATTGATTTGAAAATTGCTGTTGGCAGAGGGTACGTACCATCTGAAAGACATCAGTTTCTTGAAAAAGGTGTAGATGAGATTCTCATCGACTCTATTTTCTCGCCAGTGCGCCTCGTGAATTACTATGTTGAGAATACACGCGTAGGGCAACACACCGATTACGATCGATTGATTCTTGAAATTGTTACAGATGGCAGAGTCACTCCTGAAGAGGCGTTGACCTTTGCAAGTCAGATTGGAATTCTCCATTTTGAAGTCTTTAAAGAGTTCAAATTCCAACCGATCACGTTTGATAAAGGCGAATTGGAATTTAATGCTGACCGACATGCCCTAATGTCTAAGTTAGCACTTAAGATCAATGAAATTGAGCTATCTGTTAGATCAACTAATTGTCTAGCAGGAGCCAATATTGATACGATTGCAGAACTCGTGATCATGCCAGAATCTGAGATGTTGAAGTTTAGAAACTTTGGCAAAAAATCACTCAATGAGATCAAAGCTAAATTAGAAGAAATGGGTCTCTATCTTGGTATGGATCTCAGCAAATTGGGCATTACACGTGATAACGTAAAACAAGTCATTACAGATTACCTTAAAGAAAAGGCAGAGATGGAAGTATGAGACACGGAAAACATACATTTAAAGTTGGAAGAAGTTGTGGGCATCGGCGAAGTCTCATAGCCAACATGTTGAAATCGCTCATTGAACACGAGCGAATAGAGACAAGTGAAACAAAAGCAAAAGAGCTTCGCATGCATGCAGATCGCATGATTACGATGGCTAAAGATAATACGCTTGCTAGCAAAAGAAGAGCCATTGCCAAACTGATGGTCAGTTATAATCGATTGACCCCGAAAGAGGCAAGAGCAGCAAAAGCTGGCGATACCAGCGCGTATAATGCGGACCGCAAACTTGTTGATAAGCTTTTTAATGAGCTTTCAAAGCGTTTTGCAACGCGCAATGGAGGATTTACGCGGATTGTGAAAAAGCATTATCGTGTCGGTGATAATTCTCTTTCATGTTTTATCGAATTTCTGCCCGAATAATTGTAACTCGAACTGTTGATTTTTGGAGGAAATATGGGGCTTAAAATTGCAATTAATGGATTTGGGCGAATTGGAAGATTGGTTTTCCGCATCATCAATGAATTTCATGAAGATATTGATGTTGTAGCCATCAATGATTTAGTCCCTCCAGATAATCTAGCTTATCTCTTGAAACATGATTCTGTGCATCGCAAACCCTCCTATGAGATTACACACACAGAAGATGAGCTGATTATCAACAAGAAGAGAAAGACAAAAGTCTTCTCTGAAAGAGATCCCTCAAAATTGCCTTGGAAATCTTTGAAGGTCGATTATGTTTTAGAATCGACTGGACTTTTCACACATGCAGAAGATGCAAAAAAGCATCTTGATGGCGGTGCAAGAAGAGTGATTATTTCCGCTCCTGCTAAAGGTGACATTCCGACATTTTGCATGGGTGTGAATCACAAAAATTTCAATCCAAGTACTGATCTTATCGTATCCAATGCTTCCTGCACGACAAATTGCCTTGCGCCCCTCACAAAAGTGATTTTAGATCATTTTGGCCTTGAAGAGGGCATTATGACTACTGTCCATTCTTTGACAGCTACCCAGCCAAGTGTGGATGGACCTTCGAAAAAGGATTGGAGAGGTGGACGTGCAGCTAGCGTGAATATTATTCCGTCGTCTACTGGCGCTGCAAAAGCAGTTGGACTTTGCATCCCTGAGGTCAAAGGCAAATTGACTGGAATGGCATTCCGTATCCCTACGATCGATGTTTCTGTAGTGGATTTGACAGTACGCGTGACAAAAGAGACATCTTATGAAGAAATCTGCAAAGCGATTAAGCATGCGGCAGATGGGCCAATGAAAGGCATCCTTGCTTATACTGATGAAGAAGTGGTCTCTTCCGATTTTATTGGCAGCCATTATTCTTGCATATTTGACCAAGGAGCTGGTATCGCTTTAAATAGCAAATTTTATAAACTAATCGCATGGTATGACAACGAAATGGGCTATGCTCATCGCTGTGTCGATTTAATGAAGTATATGAAAACAAAAGAATAAACTTAACAATGGACTACCGTGAATTTTACACGAGAACCAATCATAGAAACTATTGTCACCCCCATGGAGGGCTATAAACTGATCGTCAGAAGCAGCAAGGGCACAGCTCAAGAAGAGTTTGTTGTCGATGCTGTTGAGGTTGTCTCTTTTGGCCATTCCTTTTTTTTCCGTTCGCTGGAAAAACCCAAAGCATTTCTTGTTCCCATCTCTGATTATGAGATTTTAGAAGTGAAAGAAACGCGCGTTGTCTTGAAAAGCGTTGGTGTTGAGCGTGCCATTAAGATTGGCGGCGGACGCGATGCTTTGAAAGCAAGAGAACCGCAAGAATCGGGTCAACCTAGCGAAGAGCGTAGTGCTGAAGAGGCTCCTGCCCAAGAGCCACGTTCAGACAAAAAACGTGATCGGGGCAGACGCCACAGACGCAGAAGACATGAAGGGCGTGAAATGCGCGAAGAATCTTCTGAGAGGCAAAAGGGAGAGACAAAACAAGCAGAATCTACTGGAGAAGTGATGGGGGAGCCTACAGAAGCGCCGCAACCCGCTAGCTTTAGTCGTTTATTTCCACCACCTCCTACCCTAATTTCAGAAAAACTTGCAAAAATCAAAAAAGAGAACCCTGAATTCTTTGAAAAAGAAGCGCTTGAACCGCAAGAGAAACCGATTATAGAAGCAGAAACCGAAAAAAATGAAGAAGGCACAGCTGGGTCAGAGCCTGGAGATGTGAGCCGACTTTCTTCTGAGACGACGCCCACGATCCAAAGAACCTCATTTCTTTCACTTGATTCCTGGTTCAAACGATAATCTTGCAACATAACTCCAAGAAAAAGTAAACTTTCGCACTTCACCGTGCGGAAGTTTCTGCTCGGATGGTGGAATGGTAGACACTGGGGACTTAAAATCCCCTGGGTGAATAACCCGTGGGGGTTCGACTCCCCCTCCGAGCATATTTAAAATCAGAATCTTATGATTTTTTAATTATGAGCCTGTCTGTCATCAGAAACTTGCATTGCATTACTACTGGCCCTTGCAAACTGAAAAGTGGCGTCAATCGCGAGATGTGAAAGCCGCATGACTCCG